>DVIF01000047.1 GCA_018711525.1 Candidatus Ornithospirochaeta stercorigallinarum | reverse complement strand
CTTCAAGAACATGCAGCAACTGCGGCTGGCATAACGACGGGCTCACGCTCCGCGACAGGGAGTGGGAGTGTCCTGTATGTCATACCCGTCATGACAGGGACCGCAACGCCAGTTATAATTTGAAATCATTTGGCCTGAAGGCCCTAGCCGGGGACGCCGGCGAAGTCAAGCCTCCGGAGAAGCCCACTGTGGACGAAAGCAGGGTTTGCACCTGCATAAGAAGCATGGTTTCCGTGAACGAGGAAAAAGAACCGGGATGCACCCGGGAAGCCCCTAAGCTTGCTTAGGTGGTACGGTCACGTTACACACCTTGCTGAGCAGGATGGTGTTTTCAAGAAGACTTTCGGCTGATTTCCCTTCAAAAAACCTCTGCAACCATTTTGACATAAAAAAATTAGTATGCTAATATCATACTCTGTGTGTGAAAACACATAGACTTTTAGCTGAATTTAAGGTTTTGACCTTTTCAAGGAGTATTCTTGGCTACAAAAGATTTGAGGATTAATCGCCAGATCAGGGCGCGTGAAGTTCTGGTAATCGATGAGAACGGAAACCAGAGAGGTGTTATGGATGTACGCTCTGCAAACGCACTAGCAGAGGAAGCAGGACTGGACCTGGTGGAAGTAAGTCCAAACGCGAATCCTCCTGTATGTAAGATTCTTGATTTCGGTAAATACCGCTACGAGATGGAGAAGAAAAGCAGGGAAGCAAAGAAGAACCAGGTTGTCGTCAAGATCAAGGAAATCAGGATGCAGCCTAAAATTGAAAAGCACGACCTTGAGACTAAGAGCAAGGCAATCACCGAGTTCCTTCAGGAAGGAAACAAGGTGAAGGTCTCTATAAGATTCAGAGGAAGGGAGCTTGCACACCCGGAGCTTGGAAAGGCCGTTCTCGACAGGATCCTGGATATCCTGACGGAAAACGGAGTATCCTATAATCTGGACAAGGCGGCATTGCTTGAAGGCAAGATGATGAGCATGACGCTCTCTCCGATGAAGAAAAAGATGTAAATAACTCCGTATGGGGTTTATAATACGATGTATGTAGGGCTTTCTTGTGCCCTGCAGCACCTAAAGGAAGGTAAGGAAAATGCCTAAGATGAAAACAAGAAAGTCCGCAGCCAAGAGGTTCAAGGTAACCAGCTCCGGAAAAGTTATCATCAAGAAGATGGGACTTCGCCATATTCTCACAAAGAAGTCCTCCAAGCGTAAGATGAATCTCAGACACGCTGGAGTACTTTGCGAATCAGAAGCAAAGAGAGCAAAGACAATGCTCCCTTACAGCTAAGGATAAGGAGAAGAGAATATGCCAAGAGCAGTTGACGGAACAAGGCGTAAGGACAGAAGGAAAAAGATTCTTGAGCAGGCCAAAGGATATTATGGCCGCAGAAGCACCAACCATCGTGTAGCAAAGGATGCTGTAGCAAAAGCAGGACAGTATGCCTACCGCGGAAGACACGAGAGAAAGAGAGACTTCAGGAAGCTCTGGATTGCAAGAATCAGCGCTGCTGTGAAGGCTGAGGGTCTTAACTACTCACAGTTCATGCACGGCCTCAAGCTTGCAAACATCGAGCTCAACAGAAAAGCTCTTTCAAACATGGCCATCGAGGACAAGGCTGCATTCACAGCTCTCTGTGGTCAGGTCAAGAGCACACTCAAGTAAGACTTGAATCCACTTACAAAGGAGGGGTAGACGATGAATCAAGTAGAAGAGACGAAATTGGCTGCATTGCGTATCATGAAAGCTATGACTCTTGTGAAACAGCTTAGAGAGTCATATAGGGAGCTCCAGACGAGATTCAATATGGTGGAGAACCACAATCTCGAACTTCAGGACCTCATCAACAGGGTAAGCGCAGACCAGAGTGCTGTCGAAGAGGCTATCGAATCCGCCCTTGAAGGACTTGAGTCACTCGGAGAACTCGAGAGCTTCGGAACGCTCGACCTTAATGAGCTTGAGGATGCTGAGGCATTCACACTCGACGGATCGTCTGAAGAAGACCTCGATACATTCGAGAACGAGAATCTTTAACTCTTATGCAAAACGGGTTGCCTTATGCGACCCGTTTTCATTTCACAAATAATCTGTTATCATGAAGACAGCCCATATTGGTCCGGCTACCTCAGGCCTCTTGGAGCAAATCTTATTATATGGACTGTGGCATAGCATGGCAGCATTGATCCAACTCCGAAAGGGTTTAAAGGAACAGAACGCCAAGGCAAACTAGCAGTCCCCCTTGAACCTTAGTTCAAGAGCACGTAGCTTGCCGGCCTTATGGGTCTTCTGTTATTTTAAGAAATATGGAAAATCACGAATTAAGTAGAATCAGGTACATCAAGGTCCCTCAGAATCTGAAAATCGTAGAGGGATCATTCAAAATCGACCCTTCGATAAGACTTCCCATCCAGCTTAAGGAAGGCAGGAAGAACCTGGAAGAGGAAGATCTTACGATTGAAGCTATCGTTGCGGGCATGCTCACACTCATCGCCTATGATGAGCTTAACAAGGATATAGACTACTACAAGGCATTCGTAAAAGCCGTCGAACCGGATATCGCACAGAACCTCAACACAGCGGCTATCGCAAAGCAGGAGGCGAAAGACTACGACTTTGCAGAGGAGCTCTTCCTTGCCGTATACCATCTTGAGCCCCAGAGTGCATCATGCATAAATCTTGCAACACTTTATTCATATATGAGCGTTGAAGAGGAGAACAAGAAGGATCTGGACAAGGCGGATGAATACCTTGCAAAAGCCAAGGCGACACTGCTCGACGGACTCAGGAGATTCGGGGAGAACGAATGGATCCTCGCAGAACTCGCATCTTTCGAAGGATTCCTGGGCAACCTTGAAGAGGCGAAAGACTACGCCGAAAGGTATCTCAAGGTCGCAAGCGAGGGAGAGAGGAAAGAGGAGATAAAGAAATTCCTCAAGGAAGTGAATGCACATCTTGAGAGCGACAATGCATTCAAAGAGGCATACGACTTCATCATGCTCGACATGCCAGAAAAGGCGATCAGCTCGATAGACGGCTTCATAGAGAAGAACAACAAGATTTGGAACGGCTATTTCATCAAGGCATGGGCACTGAGGAAGGCTGGTAGATATGACGAGGCGAAGGAATGCCTGCTGAAATGCATTGAGCTTGGAGAGAGCAATACGGATATCTATAACGAACTCTCGATATGCGAGCTTGAGGGAGGAAGCAGGGAACTCGCAAAACAGTATCTCAACACCGCCGTCGATCTTGACGAGACAAACCTTACAGCCATGTCCAACCTTGCATTCCTGCATCTCGAGGACAAAGAGTTCGATGATGCAAGATACTACCTTGAAAAAGCAAGGAACATAGCAGAAGATGATGAGATAATAAAGAATCTGATTTCAAACTACGAGAAAGCTACAGGCGAGAAGATCGGTGACAAGATCACAGAAGAAGTCGTCGACAGCGAGGAAGATGAAAGCATGGAGGAAATCATGGAAGAGTTAGAGAAGGGAAATACAGAAGGAATGCATGAAGAAGGACACTGCTGTCATGGCCATCATCAGCAAGGAGCAGGACATTGCTGCCACCACGAGCATGAAGGACATGATGAGCATGACGGGCACTGCTGCCACCATCATGACGGGGATGAAGGACACCACTGCCATCACCACGATACGGAGCATGAGGAAGGACACTGCTGCCATCACCATGATGGAGAGGAAGGTGGACATCACTGCTGCCACCATCACGAGGAATAAGATGCAGATCATCTCCAAGAGTGAAGAAGATACAAGGAAAGCGGGGAAAAGCTTTGCAGAGACCCTGGAAAAAGGTGATGTCGTCTCCCTCAGAGGAAGTCTTGGCGCAGGTAAGACAGTGTTCGCCAAGGGCATTGCTGAATCCCTGGGGATCGAAGAGGCCATCGTAAGCCCGACATTCACAATAGTCCAGGAGTATGACGGCAGGATCAAGATGTACCATCTGGACCTGTACCGGCTCTCTGGAGAGGATGAGTTCGAATCCATGGGTGGAGAGGATTTCCTCTACAGCGATGGTGTGGCTTTGATCGAATGGTCTGAGAAGATAGAATCTATGCTTCCTGAATCCACAATCTATGTGGATATAAGCATAGATGATGATGGAAACAGGGTTATCAACGTAGAAGGAGGAAGGCATGAATATTCTCTCTCTTGACACCTCGACAGACGTGCTTTCCATAGCTCTTAAGACCGATACCAGCTACGAGGAAAGACTTATAAACGGCAACTTCTCCCACTCGGAATGCCTATTGACGGAGATCATGTCCCTCTTGGAAAGAGCCCATCTCTCACTTAAGGATCTGGACGTTCTCATCGCTGCAAAGGGTCCGGGATCATTCACCGGGCTCAGGGTCGGAATAGCCAGTCTAAAAGGAATCAGGGCCGCGGGAGATGCAAAACTTGTCACAGTACCTACCCTTGAGGCGATGGGCCATGCCGTAAAAGGACTCTCCCCCTACCCTGTCCTATCCTGCATAGATGCGAAGAAGAACAGATTCTACTACGCCCTCTATGATGAGAGCGGCAATCCACTTACAGAGATAAGGGATTCCGATCCCAACAACATCGCAGATGATGTGAGCGGATATGAAAAGATCATAATCACAGGAAAGGACGCCCCGCTCTTTCTTTCAAAGCTCTCCGATGAAAAGCTCAGGGAGAAATTCATAATAGACAGCTCGTGCCCGAGGAACATAGCATCGTCACTGATGGCACTTGGACTAAGGAAACTCAGCAGCTCTGGAGAGGATGACATCGGAGAAGGCCCTCTCTATGTAAGACGCAGTGATGCCGAGGAGGCGCTTTTGAAGAAGATGGAGGAAAAAAATGGATAAGACGGACATCCTTGTCATAGGCGCAGGTCCTGCAGGACTTTCTGCCGCATCTTATGCAGCGAGGGCAGGCTACAGCGTCACTGCAATCGATCAGCTTTCCCCGGGAGGACAGCTGCTCCTCATAGATGAAATAGAGAACTACCCCGGTCTTCCGCTGACAAAAGGATACAAGCTTGCCGAGGACATGGAGAACCAGGCAGTGCTTTTTGGAGCGAAAGTCGAGTATACGGCATTAAGTGCAATCAGAAAGGAAGGAGAGGGAAGATTCATAGCACTGACAGACTCGGGGGAAATCGAGGCCAAGGCCGTCATAATCGCAACAGGAGCGGACCATAGGCATCTTGGTGTGAAGGGTGAAGAGGAGAACCAGGGCAAGGGAGTAAGCTACTGTGCCACATGCGACGGACCGTTCTTCAAAGGAAAGGACGTCGTGGTCGTAGGCGGAGGGGATACTGCCCTTACAGACGCCATATACCTGTCGAAAATCGCTAAGAGCGTGACTGTAGTCCACAGAAGAAACGAATTCAGGGCACAGAAGGCTCTTCAGGACAGACTGTCCAGCTGTGCGAACATCAGGACGAAACTATCCTGCAACGTCATTGAAATCCTCAGCGATGGAAAGAAGGTTGTCGGTGCAAAGCTCGACACAGGTGAGACATTGGATGCAGATGCAGTTTTCGTCTTTGTAGGAATAGTGCCTAACTCATCCCTCTTCAGTGGTTTTGTAGACCTCGACAAAAACGGCTTCATCATCACAAATGGGAGGATGGAGACTTCCCTTGAGGGAGTGTTCGCTGCAGGTGATGTACGCACAACCCCGTTCAGGCAGGTTGCCACAGCTGCCGCAGACGGTGCCATTGCCGCACACAGTGCTGATGAATACATCTCGAATCTGTGATTTTTTAGATTTTAAATAGAATTTAAAAAACAATTTCCTTGACTGTTGAATTGGCATGGTTTCTAATTATATCTATGAATGTTTTGATGGTATCGAGTGAAACTGTGCCTTTTTCAAAATCAGGCGGGCTTGCAGATGTGATCGGAGCCCTCTCTTTTGCATTGGCCAAGACAGGGACGAATGTCAAGGTTCTGATGCCCATGTATTCCTTCATAGACAAGAAGGGATTTAAAAAGGGTCAAAGCTTCACAGTCGAAATGCTAGGTGCAGAGGAAGAGGTGTCAACATGCTCGAAGACCGTTGAGAATGTCGAGTTCGTAGGCCTTGTGCATCCTTATTTCACAAAAAGGAAAGGGATATATGGAGACACATCGTTCACCCCTTATCCTGACAATGCCGAACGCTTCTCTCTCTTCTCCCTCTCTGTCCTGCCCTATCTTGAGGCTTCAGGTTTCGATGCCGACATAATCCACTGCCATGACTGGACGACTGGACTTGTACCATACATAGTGAAACTCAATTCGAAGAAGATCAAAACCGTCTATACGATCCACAATCTCGCCTATCAGGGGGAGGCAAGCAGATACGACGTACTGCTCTCAGGTCTTCCTCTGAGGGATGAGCTTTTCACAGGAACAGGCCTCTCTTCCCGCTTCAACATGATGAAGACAGGGATTTCATTTGCAGACAAGGTCACCACAGTAAGCCCTACATACGCAAAGGAGATTACTTCAAAGGAACAGGGCTGCTCCCTTGAATGGCTTTTGAAGGAAAGGGAAGAGGATCTGAGCGGGATAATAAACGGCATAGACTACAAGGAGTGGAATCCGGAAAAGGACAAGTTCTTCACTCCGGGTTTCTCTGCGAAGAACCTCAAGAACAAGCAGCTTCTTAAAGAGGAGGTGATGAAGGAGTTCGGACTCAAGAGGCCTGAGCTTCCACTTATCTCCATGATCAGCCGCCTTGCGGACCAGAAAGGCTTCCAGGAGCTTCTCTCAGGAAGTCCGTCACTGCTTGAGAACATGCTCGATAAGAATAATTCGAATTTCATAATAATCGGAACGGGCGATAAGAGATTTGAGGACAAACTCATTGAACTCGATGGCAGATATGAGAATCTGAGTGCCAGGATCGTATTTTCAAATGAAGTCGCACACAGGGTGGAAGGCGGCTCGGATTTCTTCCTCATGCCTTCCAGGTATGAACCATGCGGACTGAACCAGATGTATTCGCTCCATTATGGAACTCTTCCCATCGCACATGAAACGGGAGGACTTAAGGATACCATAGTGGATATCACATCAGACAAGGTGAACGGCCAGGGCTTCCTGTTCAAGGACATGAACCCGGAGGAGATGGAGAAAGCTGTGGACAGGGCGGTAGATTTCTATAACAGCGCACCAAAGAAGGAAATCGAAGAGGCTCGCAAAAGGGGAATGATGGAGGATTTCACATGGGTGAAGTCCGCCAGTTTATATAACGATCTTTATAATTCAATTGCCAACTAGGGAGGAGCATATGAAGAAAGGCAATAACGTAGTAGCCATTGTTCTAGGAGGAGGAAGAGGTACAAGATTATACCCTCTCACAATGGAAAGAAGTAAACCAGCAGTACCGTTTGCTGGAAAATATCGTCTCGTCGATATTCCTATCTCAAACTGTATCAACAGCGACATGAAGAAGATCTATGTACTTACACAGTTCAACACAGCAAGTCTTCACAACCATATCGCACACACATATACCTTCGACCAGTTCACGAACGGTTTCGTAGAAATCCTTGCTGCAGAGCAGACATACACCTCGGAAAGCTGGTATCAGGGAACAGCAGACGCTGTAAGGAAGAACCTCAAGCACTTCTCAGACCAGAATGCAGACTACTATGTCATCCTTTCAGGCGACCAGCTCTATAGAATGGATTTCAGGGAGATGCTCGACAGGCATATCAAATCAGGAGCAGAGCTCACTATTGCCGCAAAGCCGATCAGCAGAAGCCAGGCAACAGGTCTTGGAATCATCGGATGTGACGAGAAGGGAATGATAAAGCAGTTCTATGAGAAGCCGGCAAAGGACCTCGACATATCCGACTACAAGGTTCCTGCAAAGCTCATGAAGGAGCAGCTCAACCAGGCGGTGACAGACAAGAACGAATATCTTGCATCAATGGGCATCTACATCTTCACGGCAAAAACGATGGAGCAGGCACTGAACAACGACAAGACGGATTTCGGTAAGGAGATCATTCCTGAAATCATCAAGACACGTCCGGTCGCAGCATACCTCTTCGATGGATTCTGGGAGGATATCGGAACAATCAAGGCTTTCTACGAGACAAACCTCAACCTCGCCTCTGAAAAGCCTGCATTCAACTTCTATGATGAGGATATGCCGATCTATACGCACAGAAGACATCTTCCTGCTACGAAGGCGAACTTCTGCAACATCAGCTGCTCGCTCACAAGTGAGGGAAGCATCATAACGAACGCCTACATCGTCAACTCCATCATCGGAGTGAGGACCTTCATCGAAGCAGGTGCAAGCCTTGATGGCGTGTACTGCATGGGTGCAAGTCGTTATGAGACGGAGGAAGAGAAGGCAGAGAATGCCAGAAAGGGTATTCCAAACATCGGAATCGGAAGGGCTACGATCATAAAGAGAGCAATTATCGACCAGAACGTGAGAATCGGAGCGAACTGCAGAATCGGTATCGACAACATCGACCGCCCTGAAGGGGACTTCGAGATGTACTCCGTCCATGATGGAATCATTGTCATCAACAAGAATGCAGTGATTCCAGATGGAACAGTAATCTGATCCGGAAGTAGTCGAATGATAAGGCAGATCGTAATTGGTCTGCCTTTTTTCAAGAAAAAAAGCCATGAATGACCTTATTGTAAGGGATGCTTGCCTCTGCGATGCAGAAGACATCCTGGGAATATATTCCTACTACGTTGAAAACACCGCCATATCTTTTGAATACAAAACACCATGTATCCGTGAATTCAAAGAGAGGATGGAGGGTATCATGAAAAGATATCCATACATAGTAATCGAGGGAGAGGGGAAAATACTCGGCTATGCTTATGCGAACACATTCAAGGACAGAAAGGCATATGACTGGTCTGTTGAGCTCTCGATCTACATTAAAAGGGATTCAAGAGGAAACGGGTTGGGAAGAAGGCTGTATGAAGCTCTTGAAGAAAGACTTGAAAGCATGGGCATCAAGAACCTCTATGCCTGCATAGCCTACCCGGACGTATGTGATGATGAATACCTTGACAGAAGCAGTGTGCTTTTCCACCAGCACATGGGATTCAAGACGGTCGGACTATTCAAGGACTGTGGAAGAAAGTTCGACCGATGGTATTCCATGATCTGGATGGAGAAGGTCATCGGAGCACATGATGCTGAAACCACATCTGTAAGGCCTTACAGATACAAATAGGGCGGATTCGAAAAACCCGCCCTACCCTGATACTGACATAGCTCAATCAACAGATAGTTCTTATCCATCCCTCTGGAGCCTCGACTGTGCCTTCCTGGATACCGACAATCGTCTCTCTGAGCTTCTGTGTAACTGGCCCCATCTTCTCACTTCCACTTGGGAATTCGATTGAGCCTCCCTCATAATCGACTGCAAATACCGGACTGATTACAGCTGCAGTACCACAGAGCGCACATTCTGCAAAATCCTTGATCTCACTGAATGGAACCACCCTCTCCTCGACCTTGAGTCCAAGGTAGTGCTCTGCTATATAAACAAGACTTCTTCTTGTGATTGAAGGAAGAATCGTATCGCTCTTAGGTGTGACGACGACTCCATCTTTTGTTATGAATAGGAAGTTCGCACCTCCCGTCTCCTCGACATTTGTTCTCGTAGCGGCATCGAGATACATGTTCTCAGAGTATCCCCGATCCTTCGCCACATGCCCCGGATAGAGGCTCATTGCATAGTTAAGTCCCGCCTTTATATCACCAGTTCCATGAGGAGCGGCCCTATCGTACTGGCTTAATAGCAGTCTGATCGGCTTGATTCCACCTTTGAAATAAGGACCTACAGGAGTACAGAAGATACGGAACTCATACTCCGGTGCTGGTGCTACTCCTATGACAGGACCGCATCCGAAAAGGCATGGCCTGATATAAAGTGTCGCACCCGAACCATATGGAGGAACCCATGCGGCGTTTGCCTTTACAACTTCATCTACAGCTCTGAGGAACATCTCCTTGCTTACCTGGGGAATCATGAGACGGTCGGCAGAGTTCATCAGGCGCTCTGCATTGAGGTCGGGGCGGAATGCCACAATCCTGCCATCTTTGGTCGTATAGGCCTTGAGCCCTTCAAAACATGTCTGTGCATACTGGATGACACCTGCGCACTCACTCATGGTGCACATGGAATCGGTGGTGAGCCCACCTTCATCCCAGGCCCCATTCTTGTAATGGGCGACGAAACGGTAATCTGTCGGCATGTAGGCGAAACTGAGGTTACCCCAATCCAAGTTCTTCTTCTCCATAGTATTCCTCCTTAAGAAACTTAAGAAAAAGATAGAACTAAAGGAAGTTATTTTCAACTAGATAAGAGGCAATCTGACAATCAGAAGGTGCAAAATCGAGTGCTAAAAGCCTCTCTCGACCGACCATCAGCACCTCCGAGTGGAAATGAAGGGTGAAATCGGGCCTCGGAATGTCTATCAAAGCGGCTTTCAGATGATAAAGCGTACCCTTGTTCTCGAACTCGTATGTGAAGACAACATCCTTTACGATGATATCTACACCAAGCTCCTCCGAGTATTCCCTCACAAGTGTCTCTGCGACGCTCTCCCCCCATCTGTTCTTTCCCCCGGGGAACTCCCATTTCTCGGAAATGGAGCCGCCACTAAGTCTTTTTGCGACAAGGACACGTCCATCCTTGATATAGATTCCCGCTGTCGTCACTCTCTCGCTTCTCTCCATCTGTTTCCTCCTTTTTAGAGAATTATAAACGAAGGGAAGAGGAAATGCAGAAGAAAAACCAGGGAGAAGAAGACACCTCTCTTGAAATGCACACTCCCCTCCTTCCTTCCATCCACATCCATGTCGGCAACACTATCATCGATTCTCCGTATGAAGAGGGAGGCATAAATCATGGTGATGGATGGGAGCAGGTCTCCCAGTATCATGGGACCGGGATAAAGAGGGAATAAAAGCATCAGAAGAGACAATATGAGAACAACGAGGGACAGAGCAGTCCTCAGCCTCTCGTTCTTTCTAAGTGCGATCTTGAATCTGAGAAGAAATGAAAGCTCTGTGCGATAGACCTCGACAAAAGAAAGAAGAGAGGAGAAAGCAATGACGAGAAGGGAAAGCGGATAGAGCTGTATCACCTGAGCCTCCCTACTTCTTCAATCAGGTCGAGGCTGTCATAGTACCCTAGTCTTTCATGAGCCTTCCTACCGCTCATCTGATGCAATATGACACCATTGATTGCCGCTTCAAGTGGAGAAAGCCCAGAAGCAAGGAAAGCCCCGATTATCCCGGCTAGCACATCACCGCTTCCAGCAACACCGAGACTGGGGTTATCCCCTACATAGAAATAACGAGCAGATGAATAGGCGATTTCAACTATATTAGACTTCTTCACCACAACAGCTCTGAGGGCCTTGGAAAGGGCGACAGCATCCTCCCCTATCCCAAGCCTCCTTGAAAGCCTTCTGAATTCCCCCACATGGGGTGTGAGAACCGCACGATATTCAAAATCATCACCTTTTTCAATCATTGCAAGGGCATCGGCATCGAGCACCATGTTCCCTTTGAAGCCAAGGAAGCTGCGGTTGCCGCACTCTCCCCACCCCGGTCCTGCGAGAAGTGCCGAATAAGAGGTGTAATCGACATTTCCCTCCCTGATGATCAGAGGAGGATAGCTGTATACCATATCCCTTACACCCCTATCTGCATTCAATGTCACAAGACCGCACCCCGCATGGAATGCCGCCTTGGCACTCAGGATTGCAGCCCCTTTATAGGAGGGAGACCCCGCTTTCATCAACAGGTGTCCCCTTGTGTTCTTATAATCAACATCAGAGAAAGACGGAGCAAAGTAATCCTCATCCTCCAAGAGGCATGAGTCTTCTGCATAGGATTCAATCTCATCATCAGGAAACCCGGGATTGAAAAGAACAATCCTTCCTGCATTATGTGCACTCAAGACCTCTTCTTCCTTGAGCATTGTGAATGTTATGGTAAGATCCGCTTTGAAATAATATGCAGAGGGGACATCGAGTGCAGCACGGAAAGCAGAAAGGCTGTTGACCTCATCAAGAAGGGAGCGTACATCATCACTCAGCGGTGGATGGAAGGATGCACCATAGATTGCATCCACGATGACATCATAACCACAAAGAGTCGAAGAGACGGAAATAGGCGGCACAAGAGCCCTCAGGCTCCTGTTCTCCTCGCTCTTTCCTTCAGACGCATAATAGATACAGACATCCATCCCCTCTTTCTGCATCAGAAGGAAAAGGTTGATACCATCAGCACCATTGTTGCCCGATCCGACAAGGATGAGTGTCTTCCTACCCTGGAGCCTATCCCTCATCATCTCCAGTGCTCCCCTTGCGGCATTTGCTATCAGATCAAGGCTGCTCAAGGAGTACTTTGCCCTCATTGCCCTGTCAAAGTCATTCACCCGCCTTGCCTTATACAGTTTCTTCATATAGCTTTGACACCCTACTGGAGTACGTAGAGTTCTTTTCCATCAAGGGTGAAATCCACCCTTTCCTGCCCGTCTATGAAGCTCGATTCCATGCTGTGCTTCTTTCCAGAAACAGTTGCATCGAGGGCAACCTCGTAATAATCCCCCTCCTCGACCTTCTCGTATACTACCATCCCGGTAAGGAGGCTCGTGCCTTCCTCATCGATCGGGTAATCCTTATAGAGGACCCTGAAGCCTTCATCGGTTGTGACCATATCGACACCATCACCGCCGATAAGCCATCCTACAAGTGCAAAGCCCGTGACATCAAAAAAAAGCGCAGCCTGCTCCTCACTCGCCTCCTTAGGCTCTGATGAGCAGGAGAGAAGAGAGGCAGTCAGAATAAGAACAGAGACATAAAACAGTATTTTCCTCATATCAAACCCTTATAAAATGTTTTTCTATAAGAAACAGCTTACCCAAGAGAAGTCTAAAGTCAAGATTAATAATTCTTTTTCTCTTGACGAGGAGATTGAATTAATCTAATTTTGTTAGTGCCGGGGTGGCGTTTTTGCCTGAGATCATACCCGTCAACCTGATCTGGATAATACCAGCGTAGGGAGCGCGATGTATAAAACCTTAAAAATCCCCAGCAATACATATTTGGAGGTTGAGATGAAAAAGATTCTCATACTGTTACTCGTTCTTGTTGCATCAGCATCATTTGCATTCTCTGAGGGTGTAAAGGAAACAGAGGGGGAGGATATCGTAACCGTCTACGCATATGACTCCTTCGCAGGGGACTGGGGCCCTGGATCTGAGGTCATTCCTGCTTTTGAGGAGAAGACCGGAATCAAAGTCAATCTGGTAAGCGCAGGAGACGCAGGAGAGATGCTCTCAAGGATCATCATGGAAGGAGACGCCTGCCCTGCAGATGTTGTGCTCGGAATCACTGACGACATGGCATACAAGGCATATGAGGCGGATATCCTCTCGCCATATGAAAGTCCTGTACTGGAGACCATGGCAGACCATCTGAAGTTCGATCCTGAGAACCGCCTGCTACCTTTCGACTATGGCGTATTCTCATTCGTAATGGATACAGAGAGCGATATCCCTGTCCCCTCTTCCCTTGAAGACCTCACAAGCGACATATATAAGGACCAGGTCGTTCTCATCGACCCTAGGACAAGCAGCGTAGGACTTGGGCTTCTGATGTGGACATACAACGTCCTGGGAGAGGATGAATATCTCTCATGGTGGAGTGCGATGAGGGAGAACATGCTCACTATGGCAGATGGATGGTCAAGCGCCTATGGTCTCTTCACTGAGGGAGAGGCTCCTCTGGTAATCAGCTACACGACAAGCCCTGTCTACCACGTGCTCAACGAGGATACGACAAGGTACCAGGCGGTGATCTTCCCTGAAGGCCATCAGGAGACCATCGAAGGAATAGGAATACTCAAGAATGCAAAACACAGGGAGAATGCTGAGATATTCGTGGATTTCATCCTCACGGAAGGACAGGAGGACATAGCAGTACTCAACAGCATGTACCCTGTGAACAGCACAATCGAGCTGCCTGATGCATACGAGTATGCACCAGAACCGGAAATCCTCTTTACAAGTGATAGCGATGTGGTGGAAAATCATCTTGAGGATATACTTTCCAACTGGATTGAGGTGATGACAAATTGAAGAGCAAGAAGGCAGATAGGATATACAGGGCCCTGGCAGCCCCGGCATTGTTGATATTGGTGTTCTTATTTGCCTTACCTCTTTATTTCACTTTCTCTACGGCTTTCGAAGGCGGGTTTGATACAATCAGATCCGTCTTCACAAGCGCATATTCCTACCGCCTCGTACGGTTCACACTTATTGAGAGCCTCTTGTCGGCCTTCATCTCATGCCTGGTCGCCCTTCCATTCGCAGCATTCTTCGCTTCCTATGATTTCAGGCTCAGGAAGATGACCCTTGCACTCTCTGCGCTCTCTTTCACGATTCCATCAATACTTGTAGTACTGGGCTTTGTAATCTTCTATGGAAACAACGGAGTTCTCAATTCTCTTTTAAAAGACATATTCTCTCTTGAAGAGTCTCCTGTAAGGTTTCTCTATTCATTCTCTGCAATAATATTCGCGCACGTCTACCTCAACCTTCCCGTGGCATTCAATCTCATTACAAACGGATGGACAAGCCTACCAAGGAATGAGGAGATGGCGAGCTACACCCTGGGCAGGGGAAAGATGAAGACCTTCTTCAGCATAACCCTTCCAAAGCTCAGAGGTGTCATAGCCAACGCGTTCATCATCATATTCCTATTCTGTTTCTCTTCCTTCGCAATCGTCATGGTCCTCGGAGGAAGTCCTGAGTATTCCACACTTGAAAGTGAGATCTACAGAAGAGCTCATATCTCCCTGGATTACAGCGGGGCAAGTGCGCTTTCGATATTCTCATTCATCATAACCACATTGGCGCTCTCTCTCACATATATCGGAAGAAGAAGGGAGAAAATGGTCAGACGTGAAGGAAGGGCAAGGAAAATAAAAGGGAAAGGGATGAAGGCTCTTGCGGCTTTGATGACCCTTTCGATGCTTCTTTTCATCCTTCCTCCGATGCTGAGCATCCTCTACCGCTCATTCTTCGACAGGAAAGGCATCTTCTCGCTTGAGGCATGGAACACGGTTTTCAGCGCATCCTCATTCCTCTCCTCCATACTCAACAGTCTGATTATAGCAATCACGGCGGCAGGACTGGCGACAATCCTTGCCGAGAACATAGCTATGTACTCCGTCAAGTGCAACAGCAGGATCTCCCCGCTTTTTGCAACACTTCCTCTGGCAACCGGCAGCGTTACGCTGGGACTCGGGTACAATTTTCTCTCCTCCCATCTGGGAATCAACAGCATATACTCCGACTATCTCATGATACTTGCAACCCATCTTGTGCTTGCCATACCGTTTGCAATAAGAACCATTCTTCCAGGGGCGAAGGAGATACCGCAAAGGGTTTCCGATGCGTCATACACCCTCAAGAAGAGTGCTTTCGAAACATATATGAAAACAGAGCGTCCGCTGTTGAAGAACTACAGGAGGAAGGCGTTCATATTCGCCTTCGCCCTATCACTCGGAGAGGTCAATGCGACACTCTCCCTCGCAGGAGGAAGGATTGAGACACTGCCGATACAGATCTACCGTCTTATCGGAAGCTATAACTACCAGGGTGCAAGCGCCCTTGGAAGCGTTCTACTCTTTCTCGCATTCATTGTTTTCATACTTGGAGAGAGAATAGGAAAGAAGGAAAGGACATGGAATACCTGGAAATAAACAATCTGAAGAAGAAATATGGTGATTTTGAGCTGAATGTCGATTTCAGCGTGCGGGAAGGGGAATTCCTTTCCATCATAGGCCCGTCCGGCTCTGGAAAGAGTACGGTCCTTTCCCTTCTGACAGGACTTGAAGAGGCGGACGAAGGCATGATAGTCCTCGACGGGGAGGATATCACAAGAAAGAGCACACAGGAGAGGAACATAGGGCTTGTTTTCCAGGACTATGCACTCTTTTCGAATATGAATGTCGAAAAGAACATACAGTATGGTATGGACAAGAAGCATAAGAGCAGCAAGGAGATAAGGGAGCAGACAGATCTGCTGCTTGAATATGTCGATCTCGTCGGATACGGGAAAAGAAGCGTCACAAGCCTCTCAGGCGGAGAGGCGCAGAGGGTCGCCCTTGCAAGAAGCCTTGCCTCGGAGCCTAAGGTGCTTCTCCTGGACGAGCCGCTCTCGGCACTCGATGCCCCGCTGAGGAAAAGACTGAGAACCGTAATCCGCGACATCCATAACAGAACAGGGATTACGATGGTCTATGTCACCCATGACAGGGAGGAGGCCTTCGCAATTTCAGACAGGATCATAATAATGAAGGATGGGATGATTGCAGCCGATGGAACGCCTGAAAGTCTCTACAACAGGCCGAACAGCGCATTCACTGCATCTTTCACAGGAGATGGGACGCTGCTGGATGCATCAATGTTCTTCCAGAATCAGAGCGGGTCGATCTTCTTCCGTCCTGAGAGCGTCATAATATCCGATGAGGCTGTAAACCCTCAGATGTATCCATCCTACCTTGTTATAAACAATGTGAGGATAACAGGGGTCGAGTACACAGGTTCCCACTACCTGCTCTGCGCCGATTACAACGGCTCCTACATCCTTGCACTGTCACTGGTAAAGCCGAGCAAGAGCTACGTGAGCCTCTTGATAAACGAAGAAAGCATCACCCGGATTTAACACTTTTGAGGTTTTCCGCATTAAGAAGTATGGAGGAAATAAATGAAAAAGATTTTTTCACTGATTCTAATCATGCTTCTTGCCATCGGCGGGGCATATGCCCTCTCCTACTCGGCATTCATAACACTGAGCTCCGGAGCATCATTCACGAAGGTCTCTGATGATGAGATGCTCAGGACAAGCTATCAGCTCACATTAGAGGCGGAACCGGCTGGAATAAGATTCGGCAACAGCAGCATCAGCATTCCGCTGACGCTCACGTATTTCTCAAAGTCCCTGATATACGACTACTACATGCTCAACAGCCATCTCGATTTCGGTATCGGCCTTGCATACCGCTATGCATTCTCTCCCCTCTTCACGCTGAAGGCGAAGGGACTAGTCTCATACAGGTACTACCAGGAGATAGATGCATCCACGGCAGCATTCACAATCTCCCCTGCATTCGAGTTCTACCCCGCAGATTATACTGCGATAGTCCTTCCTTTTAATTTCACTTTCACAAAAGACGAGTTTGCACTCTCACTCGGAATCGGATGCCTTGTTCATTTCGGAGGTGAGAGATGAGAAGACTGCTACTAATAGCCGTCATTGTGCTGACAATGACATCATGCGAATATTTCATGGCCCCTGGAATCGAGGTCGAACCTAAGCTATACATGGTAGCAGTCGGCATCGGATATGAACACTCAAGGATAAACGACCTTACATACACGAAGGCCGATTTGAATGCACTTGTGGCGCAGATGGAGAGCCTCTTATCAGGGAAGATGGATTACGAGATACTTTCACTCTCGGATGAAGAAGAGGGTTTCACTCTTGGAAGGCACACAGCAAAAGGGATTGAAGAGATAAAGAAATATGATTCCGACAAGCTCATGACGAAAGAGGAATTCAAGGAGATATTCACTGAAGGCTTCACATCGAAGCCGGAGAAGAACGACATCCTGATCTTCTACTATGCCGGTCATGGCTATGACGAGACGGGATCCCTTGTCTATACATACAGGTATGGGACAAACGTCTATGGCACTCTCTCATCAAGGGATTTCTATGACGACATCATCTCACTCTTCAAGTGCAGGAAGCTATTGCTGCTTGACTCATGCTACAGCGGCAATTTCATTGAAGAGGGGGATCTAGCATCAACAATCTTCTACTCAGAGGACGGAGACGTCTTCCTCTCTGGATTCAACCTATTCTCATCCCTTGGAGATTCATTCAGCTCACTCTCATCTTCAAACAACGCAAGACCGGATGTATTCGTAATCTCCGCCGCAGGCAGGGACCAGCTTTCATATGAGAATGTGGGAGGGGTGAGGCATGGACTCTTCACCCATGCCCTTCTTGAATACCTCGATTACGATACCGATATGGAGGAGGCAGTATTCACAAGTAAATTCGACGGCAAAAGCGTCAGTGTTGCAGACCTCTACAGAGGAATCGTAGATAACTTTCCAATCAGGGACTACAAAAGAAAGAGCACACCGAACACCACCGCCTCGAAATACGACATGGTGGTCTTCGACTTCAGATAGCCTTATACTTGGCAAGTTCATCACGTACGGCCGCGGCCTTCTCGAATTCAAGATTCTTGGCATATTCAAGCATCTGCTTCTCAAGGTCGCGGACATATTTCTTCCTATCCTTCTCCACAAGAAGGTTATAACCAGCCTTTCTTATCTTGATATCCTCTCTGGCTATCTCCTCCTTCTCCCCTGCATCCCTCTCTATTATGTCCTCGATGGCCTTCTTCACAGTGGTAGGAGTTATTCCATGCTCCCTGTTGTACTCCATCTGGACAGCCCTCCTATGCTCCGTCTCCTCGATCGCCTCAGCCATCGCATCGCTGATCCTGTCGGCATACATGATCACCCTTCCGTTTGCATTCCGGGCGACCCTTCCTATAGTCTGGATGAGGGATGTGGCGGAGCGGAGGAAGCCGATCTTATCAGCATCGAGAATCGCACAAAGAGAGACTTCGGGCATATCGAGGCCTTCCCTTAAGAGGTTTATTCCGATAAGGACATCGTATCTACCCTTCCTCAGGTCCCTCAGGATCTCGACACGTTCTATCGTATCGACCTCGGAGTGCAGATACTGGACCTTGAGGCCCAAGGATGCAAGGTAATCAGTCAAATCCTCAGCCATGCGTTTTGTGAGGGTCGTAACGATGACACGCTCCCCGGCATCCATCGTCTTCCTGATCTCCCCATAGAGGTCCTCCATCTGCCCTTCGGTGCTTCGTACCTCGATCTTCGGATCTAAAAGCCCCGTAGGCCTGATCAGCTGCTCCACAATCCGGCTGGACTCCTTTCTCTCCCTCTCCCCAGGCGTTGCGGAGACGTATATCCTCTGCCCGACCTTCTGATCGAATTCATCATATTTCAGAGGGCGGTTGTCGAGGGCGGAGGGAAGGCGGAAACCATAGTTCACAAGATTGAGCTTCCTCGACCTGTCCCCTTCATACATCGCACCGATCTGAGGAAGAGTCACATGGGACTCATCTATGAATGTCACAAAATCATCTGGGAAATAGTCGAGAAGTACTGCAGGACGCTCTCCGGGAGCCCTCCCGGAGAGAGGACGGGAATAGTTCTCGATTCCTGAGCAGTGCCCGGTCTCTGCGAGCATCTCAAGGTCATACTCGACCCTTGTCTTTATCCTCTCGGCCTCGACGAGTTTGCCGAGGCTTTTGAAGTATTCAACCCTCTCCTCCTTCTCCTCGTTTATCCTCTCGATCCCCTTCTTTATATAGCTTTCGGGAAGGACGAACTGCTTGGCAGGATAGAGCGTCAGGGAGTCGACGGACTCATATTTCTCTCCGCTTACAGGATTGAACCATGTGATGTCCACGATCTCATCCCAGTCGAGACAGATTCTGAATGCACTCTCAAGATATGCAGGGTAGATCTCAATCACATCACCACGGCTTCGGAACGTACCACGCTCAAGGGAGTATTCATTCCTCTCATAGAGCATCCTGGAAAGCTGGCCGAACTCCTTCTTATGGTCGAAGGTGTCCCCTGTATTGTATGTATGGACCATGTCCGTAAGGGCGACAGGGTTTCCAAGTCCATATATGCAGGAGACGGTCGCGACTACTATCACATCCCTCCTCTCCAAAAGGGAGAATGATGCGGCAAGGCGGAGTCTGTCGATCTCGTCGTTTATATCGGTCTCCTTTTCTATGTACAGATCCTTACCCGGCACATATGCCTCAGGCTGGTAATAGTCGTATGTGGAGACGAAATACTCTACGGCATTCTCAGGGAAGAATGTCTTGAACTCCCTGTAGAGCTGCGCCGAAAGGGTCTTGTTATGGGAGAGGATCAGCGTCGGCTTCTGGATCTTCTCTATGAGCTTCGCCATTGTGAATGTCTTACCCGATCCGGTCACACCCTTGAGCGTCTGCGCCCTGTCCCCTTCGAGGTATCCTTTGTAAAGACTCTCTACCGCCTCCCTCTGGTCTCCAGCCATATCAAAAGAGGAGACGACCTTGAACGGCTTGGACCTGCCTGTCTGGAAATTAAGTTCATTCATTGGAGAATCCACCTCATGTTCTCATCATTCTGTTCGACGAGCTCTGTGTCAAGGACGACCATCTTTCCATCCCTGAATACCGTTATCTCGACCTCATCCCCGCTCTGAGTGCCGAAGAGGGAGAGGAAGTAATCTGAATAGCTTTCTATCGGATTGCCATCCATCTCGACAATGACATCACCGCCAAGATAGACTATCGCATCCCCATACTGCGCCATCTCCCGTCCACCTTTCAGTCCAGCCTTCTCAGCAGAGCCCCCATCAACGACCTCGCTCACCATCAGGCCTGAGGAGATTGGAAGACCAAGGTATGAGACTATCTGAGGATTGAGCTCTAGAAGAACGGCATCCACCATCCCCCGGCTGACACTTCCATTCTCTATTATCTCCCCGCTTATTCGTTTTACTGTCGAAGACGGTATTGCGAATGAAATCCCCTGCGCGCTGCCGCTGGTGGAATATATCGAGGAGATCAGACCTATCATGTCCCCACGGCTGTCAAGAAGAGGTCCTCCGCTGTTTCCAGGGTTTATGAAGTTGTCCGTCTGGATCAGATTGGGGATTATCATGCCATCAGGAGTGAAAAGAGAACGTCCGAGGCCGGAGACGACGCCCGCACTCATGCTCCATGTATATCCATATGGGTTTCCAATGGCTATCGCCCTGCTCCCGATCACAGGATCATGGGAGGAAAAAGATATAGGCTCGAGATCCGTGCACTCCGTTTTTATCACAGCAAGGTCCGTAAGGCTATCCGAGCCTATGACGAGAGCATCCGCACTCGTACCATCATAGAAGTTCACGCTTATGCTCTCCCCGGAGGAAAGCACATGCTTGTTTGTCACTATATATCCGTCGCTCGAGATTATCACACCGGATGCCTGGCTCTCGTCCCTCAGGCTTGTCGAGCCGATTATCTGCACTGTTGAGACCTTCGCCTTGTCATATGCGGCGATATCGCTCAGTTCATTATCCTGGAACGTCCATGCACCCCTTTCTTCAAGATAGAGGTCGACCGGTCCGTAGTTCATACTTTCACTCGGGATTCCCGCCAGATCGAAGAGCCCCTTCTCCCCGCGTTCGCTTATGACGGACTCAAGGGCGCTTCTTAGCTCCTCCTTCCTCCTGTTCTCATATATATGGGAGGTCCATATGCCGAGAACGACCACCAGAGTGATAATCAAAAGGATGGGGAATATCAATTTCAATTCCTTTGAAGAAAATTTCTTGTCCAGCATCACAAATAAAATATCACAAAAGAGCGTTTTTGTGTTTCACTTAGAATATGCTTGAAAAGAAATTGAATGCAGAGGCATGGGATTATGAGGCAAAGAGAGGGAATTTCTGGACACGCCCGGTGAATGATGAGGATGTACTGAGTGCAAGAAACGGAAAGATACTTGTGCGTCTGACACCATCAAGGTTTGTAAAGGAATCGTGGGTAAAGGGGACGAAGGGGAGCAAGATGCTCCTGCTCGCCTCGGCAGGAGGGCAGCAGAGCGTCCTCTTCTCAGCATATGGTGCTGATATAACAAGCATCGACATCTCAAGGGAACAGATAAGAAGGGATGAGGAGACACTGGAAAAGTACGGCCTTGAGGGAAGGACGATCGTAGGAGACATGTGCGACTTAAGCATGTTCGATGACTCCTCTATCGATTATGTGTTCATCCCCCATTCGATTAATTTCATCTCATCGCTTTCCAAGCTTTACTCCGAAGTTGTACGGGTCTTGAAAGACGGAGGGCATTTCCTCTTCGGCTGTGCCAACCCGGTCCTCTATATTTTCGACGAGAAGAAGGAGATGAGGGGAAAGCTCAAAGTCAAATACACGCTCCCCTTCTCAGATGAGAGAAGCAGAGGCAAAAAGGAAAAAGAGAGGATGATAAGGGAAAAAGACACGTTCGAGTCGAGCCATACACTCTCTTCAATCATGTCACCACTCTTTGAAAAAGGGATGGTCCTTGTCGATTTCTACAGTGATGAATCGCTCAATGAGACTGTCGACTCATTCATCCATGACAGCTTCCTGGCATTCAACTATGTCAAAACCCGACTCTGATTTCGCTCCCGTCTTTTGTGAGGAATACGGCCTTCACTCCATAGTATTCAGCTATCGTGACAGCCTTTTCACTTCCTGAGACAAAGCATGCGGTGGAAAGCATGTCGGCAAGTGTCGCATCGTTTGAAATGATGGATGATGATATGATATCCGAAGAGGATGGATATCCCGTATCTGAATCGAGGATATGATGATAGACTGTGCCGTCCTCATCGATGAAGAACCTCTCATAGCCTCCGCTTGTGACCACCGCCTCATCAGTACATTCCACTGTACTGTAGTATCCTCCCCTCTCGGAATCAGGATTCTGAAGACCTATCTTCCAAGGCCTTCCCCCCGGGTGCCTTCCAAGGGCATATACATTGCCACCGAGATTGATGATTGCATTTTCCGCCCCGTTATCCCTGAAATACGAGGCCACAATCTCGGATATATACCCCTTTCCTACCGCACTCAAGTCGATAAGCATCCCCTCTTTGAGGAACCTTATGCTGTGCTCCTGCTCATCGATGACGATATCCTTCCAATCGACAAGCTCCAAAGTCTCTTCTATCTCTTCATCAGACGGTCTCTTCTCATCCCCGCCTCCAATCCCCCACAGCCTGACAAGGGGTCCGATTGCTATGTTGAACGCCCCATCGGTATCGACGGTGATATCGTAGGCGTATTCTATCAGGGAGAAAAGCTCATCACTTACCTTTACAGGATTCCCATATGCCGCTCTGTTTACCTCTGAGAGCTCACTACCCGGATCATACATGTCGATCATCTGAGAAAGCTCCTGCATAAGAGCGAAGGCACCTGGGACAAGATCCTCATCCTCATCGGTATAGACCGTGATGGAGCAGATTGTGTTGAGGGAGAGCTCTGTGAATGTCCTTGCTTCATTACTCCCGCAGGATATGAAAAGAAGAGAAAGGATTATGAGAAAGAATATGGATATCCTCTTCATACTGCCTTGATCATCTCTTCTATAAAGCCATCATCAAGCTCATAGTCCACGATATCCTCGCCATCTGGAGGGAGGAAGCCCGACCTCTCAAGGTAGAAGAGAATCGAAGAGGAGAACTCATCCCCAGCTGTTTTTCTCTCAAGAGGCACGGAGAAGACCGCCTCCCCCTTTCTTAAGACATCCACAGAATCCTTTCTGAGAATGAGAACAAGCCTGCCGCCCTCCATGACCTCAGGGAAGGCATCACCTTCTCCTGTTATGAAGAGATCGGAATATGGAAGGATGCCCTGGATGGAGCGTGAAAGAACCTGGCTGGAGGGACTGCCGTTCAAATCGACTAGCAGGAACGGCCTTGGAGAGATGAAAAGGGCCTGGTCGATGAAGGATGTCGATGTGGGGTTATAGCAAAGACTCCTACCGCTCAGATGGACGGCCTTGATGTTCGTATGCACCGACAGTGCTGCCTGAAGAGCCTCTGATGAGAGCAATGCGGAAGATGAATACTGGAAGAAATCAGAGACGGTGCCGTCTGCGTAGCGGATTTCGATGTTGCTTTTGAAAGGGAGGCGCACGATATCCGGGTCGAAGAGTATCTCATCCTCCACAAGGCGCTCTACTATGATGGTGCCGGCCTTGTCATCACCAAGGGGTGAGAACAATGCTGGGAACGCCCCTTTTTCCGCCAATGTCCTTGCAACACGATATCCGTATCCGGAAACCTCACAATCAAAAACACCACCCTCTTTCTCTCTGAAGGAAAGACAGGCATCACCCATAACAGCTATCATGATTGTATACTAGCTTGAATAATGAATACGCTCAAGTGTAGTATCTTCATATGCAGATAAAAAAGACGGACTGGATAGGAAGACCGGAGAAGGTGAAAGTCAGGGCGCACAGCCTCTCATTCAAGACGGCAAAGAGATGTGCCGCACTCTACACACTTGAAGAGAATGGAGAGCTGAGGCTCATACGTCATAACAAATCGGTCTCATTCCTCATGCTGCATACGAAAGAGGACAGGATCATCTTCAAAGACGACTTCATCGATTTGAAGTTCTTCTCCCTCAGGGAGACAATCACAAAAAGTACGGGAGATGTACTCTTGATTGAAAAGAGAGGAAAGAGCATCTCTTTCTCAACAGAGGGCGGAAAGCTGATGGAGATCGAGAACGAGGCATTCACCTCCTCCGCATCATTCGGTTTCCTCATAGAGCCCTCAGATGAGGAGATCCTCCTAGAGCTGTTCTGAAAGCAATATTTCATCAAAAAACTTTACGCAGAAGACAATAAAGTGGTAAAGTAAGCCATCCAAATCTAAATTGCCCTTTGAAAGGCAAGTAAGGAGTGTAGCATGGAAAACGTGAAAGAAGAGAAGCCTCTTAATTTCCTGGAGAAGATCATAGAGGATGATTTGAAGAACGGTAGGGTCCCAGGCAATGAGATTGTTACGAGATTTCCACCGGAGCCCAATGGATATCTGCATATCGGACACATCAAGAGCATCTGCATAAACTTCGGTCTTGCAGAGAAATATGGCGGACGCTGCCATCTAAGGCTTGATGATACGAACCCCGCAAAGGAAGAGACTGAGTATATCGACTCGATCAAAGAGGACATCAAGTGGCTCGGATTCGACTGGGGCAGGCATGAGTACTACGCATCAGACTACTACGACCAGCTTTATGAAATCGCTGTACGCCTGATAAAAGAAGGAAAGGCATATGTTGACTCCCTCTCTGCAGAGGAGATGAAGGAATACAGGGGAACGCTTACACAGCCGGGAAAGAACAGCCCGGACAGGGAGAGGCCCATAGAGGAGAACCTCAGGCTCTTTGAAGAGATGAAGGAAGGAAAATATCCGGAAGGCAAATACACGTTGAGGGCGAAGATCGATATGGCAAGTCCGAACATCAACCTGCGTGACCCTGCCCTTTACAGGATAAAATATGCAACACACCCTCGTACGGGAGACAAATGGTGCATCTATCCGATGTATGACTTCACGCACCCGATCTCAGATGCCATCGAAGGTATAACCCACAGCATCTGCACACTCGAATTCGAAGACCACCGCCCTGCATACGACTGGGCGACAAGCATCGATGGAATCGAACACGCACCTCATCAGTACGAATTTGCAAGACTGAACATAAACTATCTTCTGATGAGCAAGAGGAAGCTGCTCTACCTTGTAAACAACAACTTCGTCACAGGATGGGACGACCCGAGGATGCCGACAGTAAGCGGAATCAGGAGAAGAGGATACTCCCCGGAGAGCATGAAGGATTTCGTAAGCCGTGTGGGTGTTGCGAAGGTGGAGGGTGTCGTAGACTACTCCCTGATGGAGTTCTGCGTACGTGAGGATCTGAATAAGAGGGCTAAAAGGCTCATGGCGGTCCTCGATCCGCTGCTTGTAGTAATCGACAACTATCCAGAGGACAAGGTCGAATACTTCGATGCAGAGAACAATCCTGAGGATGATAATTCAGGAGTGCACAAGGTCGCATTCTCAAAGAACATCTATATCGAGAGGGAAGATTTCATGGAGAATCCGGTGAAGGGCTATCACAGGCTCTATATCGGAAACGAGATCAGACTCAAGCACGCCTACTACATCACCGCACAAAGTGTCGAGAAGGATGCGGATGGCAACATAATCGCCGTACATGCGACCTACGACCCGGAGAGCAAAGGCGGCACCACACCTGACGGAAGAAAAGTAAGGGGCACAAGCCACTGGGTATCCAAAGACCATGCACTCGTAGCCGAAGTCAGACAGTACGACAAACTCTTCAAAGCTGAGAACCCGGGAGCTGCGACAGGAAACTACCTTGACGACCTCAATCCCGACTCGCTTGTCGTAATCGAGAAGGCATATATCGAGGAAGAGGCAAGGAAAGTCGAAGTCGGAGACTATCTGCAGTTCATAAGAAACGGCTACTACTGCGTAGACAGCAAGGACAGCAGAGAGGATCATATGGTATTCAACAGGACCTGTACACTCAAGGACAGCTGGGCTAAGCAGAAAGCGAAAATGGGTCTCTGACAATCAACTGAACATAATTCGGGAAAGGACTTCTTCTGAGGTCCTTTTCTTTTTCATGAACTTCAGCTAACATCCTTTTTCATGGTATCTACACTGCTTTTGATAGTAATCTACATATCTTTCATCTCACTCGGGCTTCCTGACAGCCTCCTGGGGGCATCGTGGCCCATGATGCATCTATCGCTGGGATTCGATGTATCGAACCTGGGCTACATCTCATTCATAATCTGTATCGGTACTGTGATATCCTCCCTGCTCTACTCGAGGCTCTCATCCCGCTTCCGAACAGAGAAAATCACAACAGTATCTGTGATGATGACAGCCCTCGCACTCTTTTTATTTGCATTCGCAGCGAACATATACACGATATTCCCAATCGCACTGCTGCTTGGACTGGGGGCCGGAAGTGTCGATGCAGGGCTCAACTACTATGTCGCCCTGCACTACAAGGCAAGGCACATGAGCTGGCTGCATGCATTCTGGGGACTGGGAACGACATTCGGACCTACAGTCCTTGCACTGTTCTTTGCTCAAGGCAGGACATGGAACGATGCATACCTTATAATGGCCATCGTACAGAGCCTGATTGTACTGATGCTTCTCCTCTCCTTCCCGCTGTGGAAGAAGAACGAAAAGAACAGCATAAAAAGAGAGCAGCCTGAAAAAAAGGAAAGAGAGATACCTGCAAAGAAGAAAGGTGTGTTGAGGCTCAAGGGAGCGAAGATCGTCCTACTCTCTTTCTTCCTCTACTGCGCCATAGAATCGACAATGCTGAACTGGAGTGCATCCTTTACGGTATTTGCGAAGGCCCTTACAGAAAGCCAGGGGGCGCAGATCGCATCATTCATATACTGGGGGATGACTATCGGGAGGCTCCTTACAGGGGTGTTCAACGAGAAGACGGGGGACCGTTTCATGATAACACTCGGCCTCGTAATCTCTTTGATCGGTGGGATTATGCTTGTATTCTCGACATCATTTACCCTTATCGCTCTCTCGATATTCCTTATCGGGCTGGGCTTTGCACCTGTCTATCCATCACTGCTGCATCAGACCCCATCACTTTTCGGAATGGATGACTCTCAGAAAATAATGGGGCTTGAGATGTCTTCGGCATACATAGGCTCGAGCCTTACACCATTTACATTCGGACTTGTGACCAGGATTACAGGCTCAGGAATCCTGCCTGTAGTCCTGATTGTATTCGTTTTGCTTGAACTTCTTGTCGCCTTCCTTAAAAGAAGCCTCTACAAAAGCTAAGGCAGATTTATACCAAGCTCCTTCTTCAGGCTCCTGTATCTCTGGTAGTCCTTCACGGACGGACTCTGGAAAGGGTCTGAAAGGAAATGATCGAGGACATCCGCATCCTTGAGCACCTCGGAAAGAGGGTCATGCACCCTTTTCTTATCGCTATGGTGCTTTATCGCCATGACTACGGCATCTATCTCATCATCATTGAATGTATTCAGGGACTTCAATACTCCAAGTGCAAGAACCGAGCCATGGAGGGCATGCTCCTTCCTCTCATGAGTAAAGGCATATAAGTCATGCAGTATTCCGGAAATATATGCAAGTTCAGGATTTACAGAACGTCTGGAAGCCAGAAGGAACGAAAATTTCGCGACCCCGGACAGATGTGCGATAGCCTCCATCTTCTCGACTTCATCACCTATTTCATCAAGAATGGTGAAAGCCATGTTCTCAACTGCATGAATCCTGTCCATATTCAGGATAGTACCATAAAACAAAAGACTTTGTTAATTGGAGGAAAAACATCTCTCAATATTGCATTTTTTCTCAAAACCATCTATTACTCTCTCGTTTATGATTGAATTCGAAGAAGCTGTTGAAATGCTTGACGGGACCTCGATTGAAAAAGCGGTAAGGAACATGCACGCCTTCTTCTGCAGTGTCGAGGAAAGCATCATCCCGTTTTCAGAGAAGGAAGGGGTGTCATGTCCCAAAGGATGTGGTACATGCTGTGAGAAGTTCCTTCCTGACATCACAAAACTTGAAAGCCTCTACCTTGCTGCGTATGTCTCATTCTCAGAGAATAAAGATGAATTGATAAGCAGACTTGGGAATGCGGTTGAGCAGAAGGAAGGGCCATGTCCTTTATATGACGAGAAGAATGAGAAGCATTGCATGTGCTATGAAGCAAGGCCTCTGATCTGCCGTCTTTTCGCCCAGTCATGTTTCCAGGGGAAAAACGGAGAGAAGAAATTCTCACACTGCCATCTCAATACAGACTTCAAGGGCCCGGACAAGGTTGAAGGAGATAATGTACCCATCATGGGAACTTTCGGCCAGATGATGCTTAACATAGAGGAGAATGACAGCATGACAGAATTCCTGCCAGTCAGGGTACTGAAGGATATAAAGCTGATAGAGTTTTACAAAACGTTGAAGAATTAGATTTACAACCTTATATTAGAATCCCTTTTAAAAGAGGCTTAACTTCCCTTATTTCCATTTCAGTACGAAATAGTAGTATTTTACAACGTTTTTGTGCATTTTTAGAAATTCTTCGGTTATAAATAATGCCGCACTCAGGCGGCAATATCATTCATCTTCCTTTTTTTCATCACGTCCCTTGGTACGTCTGAATTCATCATAGCCATAGGGAACAGGGGCCTTTCTCGGCCTTCTGGGCCTCTCCTCCGCATCCCGTGGTCGCCTTGGACGGTCATCGAAACTCCTTCTTGGCCTCTCATCATCATACTCCCTGCGGTAAGAAGGTCTTTCCTCCCAGTCCCTTCTCCTCGGTCGGTCATCATAATCACGTCTTTGAGGACGATCGTCACGATTCCATCTGCCATCCCTGTCATCACGGGGTCGCTCATAGTCCCTTCTGCGCGGTCTCTCTTCATAGTCATCCCTGAATGACGGACGATCATCATATCTTCTTCTTTCCCTGTAGCTGTCAGAGTCTCTTCTATAGGAAGGACGCTCAGAGTCCCTTCTTCCTCCTTCCCATCTTCTCTCCTCAGTGTAGGGCTTCCTGTCTTTGAAGCTTCCTCTTTCTACTCCGTAGCCTCTTTTTTCCCCTCTCTCAAACTCCCTGCGCTCAGGTCTTCTCTCTCTTCTCTCTTCTTTCTTAAAGGGCTTTCTTTCCTTCTTTTCCCCTTCATCTCCAAGACTGAGCATCTCAAGACTATCATCGTCAATAATCCTTTTCATCATTTCTCCCTTAAATTCTTTAACCTTCTCCAAACGGAATATGCGGACCGAGCTTCTCTTCTTCGAGAAACCGAACGCCCTTAACTCATCCGTAACTTCCTGACTCTTATAATACGCTTTTATCTTTCCCTTATCGAGATTGAAAGAAGAAAGATTCTCGCTGAAGATGACCACTCCCCCATCAGAGAGTATCTTTGTGAAATTATACAGATAGAAGAGATAATCCTTCTTCAAATCGAAATCATGTGCCTTATGGGAATTGGAGAACGCAGGTGGATCGAAAATTATGATATCCCACTTCTTCCTCTCCCTTATCGCAGTCTCTATGAAAGTCTCCGCATCCTCTGCATATGTAGGATACTTGTTCCTGTCGAAGAATCCGTTGTTGTCCAGGTTCTCACGTGCCCATGCAGTATATACATTCGACAAATCGACACTGTCCACACGCTCTGCCCCACCGTATGCCGCATATACACTGAAAGAGCCTGTATAGGAGAAAAGATTGAGGACCTTCATCCCGAACGAGGAAGCCTCGACACTCCTGCGGGTCTTCTCCTGATCCAAGAACAATCCCGTATCGACATATTTCAAGAGTTCGGTCTTGAAGATGTGGGAATTCTCCCTGACCTCCACTACAAGGCTCTCGTCATTCTTCTCATGCTGCTCTCCGTTCGGCCTCTTCCTCCTCTCGCGGAAGATCACCTTGTCGCTCTCGATATATAGAAAGCGTCTGACAAGATCGATCACTTCAATCCTGTCATCATCGCAAAGGGATTCATCCCCGTAATCCACTATCCTGGCATATGGACCATAAAGCTCGACAGTCACATCAAGGCCTTCCAGATTCCTGTCGTATACACGGGAAACGGTGGAATCGCTCTCCCTCATCAGGCGTCTGGCTTCAAGTCCGTTATGTTTCAATATCTTGGAAAAATCTTTTCTTAGAAACTCCTGCATATTTATGGTATCATATAGTATCTTTTGGAAAATGGATACTGTTTTATGCAATTAGATGACGAAACACTGAAATTCCTGAAAGAAAGGGAGGAGAAGCTCGGCGGCAGGATGAAGATGCGCACCTATGCACTCTACTACCTCTCTGGAGACGGGGAGAAAAGAGAATACGGCGTGTTCATATATACCGATGGCAGCACTTTCATCTTCGAGGATTTCTACCGCCCACCGACATTCCTTGGAATAGAGATAAAGAGGAAGGACAAGGAAGAATATGTGAAGATGGAGCATTCTTTCAAAAAGGAAGACGTCCTTTCTGCATCGATTGTCTCAATGAGTGATGCGATAAGAAGCGTGGAAAAAGGCATCCCGTGCAAAGAAGCGGGAAGGCTTACACGTTTTTTCAGGAAAACACTCTTGGAGATAATCTTAAAAAACGGAACAAGATACTATTTTGAACTGATGAAACCTGACGAATTCATCAAATTATTATATTAGGAGAAGACATGGGAGCATTCAAAGCTTACGACATCAGAGGAATCTACAATAAGGATTTCGATAAGGAAACAGCATACAAGGTAGGATATTTCCTTCCTTCTCTTTTGAGTACGGACCACGTGGTTGTCGGACGTGATGTGAGACTCAGCAGTCCGGAGATACATGAATATCTCTTGAAAGGTATCACAGACAGCGGTGCCGATGTCTACGACCTTGGACTTGCGACAACACCGATGGTGTATTTCGCAACAGTCTTTTTGAAAGCCGATGCCTCGGTACAGATTACGGCAAGCCACAATCCGAAAGAATACAACGGACTCAAGATTTCAAGAAAGGATGCCATCCCTGTCGGAGGGGATACGGGACTCAAAGACCTCGAAAAGCTCTGCAATGAAGGAGAGATAACCATCAGTGAAAAGAAGGGAGAGGTCAAGGACTACTCATATGTGAGGGATGAATATGTGAAATACCTCAGAGGCTTTTGTCCCGATATTGAGGATCTCGACATCAGCATCGACTGCTCCAATGGAATGTCGAGCCTTATAATCAAGGATGTTTTAAAAGATGATTCCATCCACTACATCTATGATACTTTCGACGGAAGCTTCCCCAATCATGAGCCGAATCCGCTTGATGAGAGGAACTGCGAAGATATCAAAAGAGAGACGCTCAAGAATAGAAGCGATGTGGGCATCATCTATGACGGGGATGCCGACAGGGTCATGTTCATCGACGAGAAGGGAAGATTCATACAGCCCGACTACATCACTGCCGTCCTTGGCTGCTACTACAAGAAGAAAGGGCTTAGCGGGAACTCCCTTGTCGATGTACGCACAAGCCGCAGCACGACGGAATATCTGGAGTCAATCGGGTTTCCTCCCACATTATGGAAGGTCGGACATGCATTCGCAAAGATGAAGATAAGAGAAATCGATGCAGTCTTCGGAGGAGAGCTCGCAGGGCACTACTATTTCAGAAGGGATTTCTTCAACTGCGACAGCGGCATCCTCGCATCCCTTCTTGTACTGAGCGTGGTAAAGAGCCTCAAGGAGGAAGGGAGGACATTATCACAGTTGATCGATTCAATCGTCAAGTATTCGAACACAGGGGAAGTGAACTTCAAACTCGAAGAGAAAGATGAGTGCATTTCCAGGATACTCGAGCACTTCAAGAGCGAGAATCCAAGCAAGATCCTCTCGTTCGACGGCTACAGGATAGAGTTCCCGTCATGGTGGTTCAGCATCCGCAAGAGCAACACGGAGCCCTATCTGAGGATTGTTCTTGAAGCTCAGAGCAAGGAGGAGATGGAAAACAGATTGAAAGAGATCAAGGATATTATCGGGCAATTCAAATAGATAATCTTCTATCTTTTTTCCATTCATTGTAGAATTCATATAAAAGGAGTCTGTTTATGAAAGTATTACTCTTCGGAGGAGCCGGATATATCGGCACACATGTAGCACTTGCCTTCCTTGAAAGAGGAGATGAAGTCGGAATCTATGACAACCTCTCAACGGGACTTGAGAGCAACGTAAGCCCTAAAGCAAAATTCTATCTCGGTGACATCCTTGACAGGGAGCATGTAAGAGAGGTCCTCTCTGAGGGCTGGGATGTAGCTGTACATCTTGCGGCATTCAAGGCTGCAGGAGAGTCGATGGTGAAACCTGAGAAGTACAGTGAGAACAACATCACAGGTTCCCTTATCCTGATCACAGAGTGCCTCAAGGCGGGATGCAGGAACTTCATCCTCTCTTCTTCCGCTGCCACATACGGGGAGCCGCAGTATCTTCCAATCGACGAGAAGCATCCGACAAACCCGGAGAACTACTATGGCTATACAAAGCTCTGCATAGAGGAGAACCTCGCATGGTATTCAAAACTCAAGGGCCTGAATTATGCAGCCCTCAGATACTTCAATGCCGCAGGATATGATGTGGATGGAAAGATGCTCGGCCTTGAGAAGAACCCTGCGAACCTCATTCCTATCGTAATGGAGGCAGCATGTGGAATGCGCCCCAACGTCCTTATATTCGGCAACGACTACCCTACCGACGATGGGACTGGGGTAAGGGACTATGTCCATGTCACAGACCTTGCGGATGCACATGTGAAGGCCGCAGACTACATCTGTTCCAAAAACAAGAACATCGTAGTGAACCTCGGTTCTGAAAAAGGACTTTCGGTCATGCAGATCGTTGAAGCTGCAAGAAGGATCACAGGAAAGGAGATTCCTGCAATCATAAGCCCGCGCCGCCCGGGAGACCCGGCGAAACTCGTTGCGACTTCCACATATGCGAAGAAAGAGCTCGGATGGAGTGCGAAATACAGCGACCTGGATACAATCATAAGCTCCACATGGCGTGTCTATGAGGAGAACATGAAGAAGAAAGCCGGAAAATGACAGGTAGAAGGAGGGCTTTCCACCCTCCTTTGTTTTTGCCGTTTTCCATTCAAACATCCTGCATCCTTGCAATTTTCTTCCCGTCCAATATAATACTCACAGAGGAATTACCATGAACGACCAGAGAGATTTCGAGTACATCGTAAGAACAAAGAAAAAGGATTTTGCGAAGGCTGACGAGCTTTTCAACATAAAATATGCACGTATCGCACGTTCCTTCCACCGTCAGATCCCGGGGTATAAGATGACAAGCCTCAAGAGTCTTGCAAACCTTGCCCATATGATCGGCCTTGAGGGGATATACATCAAAGACGAGTCGGAGCGTCTTCACCTTAACTCTTTCAAGGTCATGGGAGGAAGTTTTGCAATCGCACGCTTCATTCAGAAAAAGCTGGGACTAAGCGACGAGCAGCTTACATATGATTACCTTGTAAGCCCTGAATGTCATGAGAAACTGAAGGACCTGACATTCGCATCCGCCACCGATGGAAACCACGGAAGAGGCATCGCATGGGCATCAATGAAGCTCAACCTCAAATGTGTGATCTACGTGCATAAATACACATCCCAGGCGAGAATCGATGCAATCAGGAACTACGGGGCACGTGTCGAAGTCATCGACGGCAACTACGATGATGCGGTCAGGCAGATTGCAATAGATGCGGAGAAATACGGCTGGCAGATCATAAGCGATACATCTTGGCCAGGTTATGAGGAGATCCCTACATGGATCATGCAGGGCTACACCACCATAATGCTCGAAGCCCAGGAGGAGTTCGCGGGACTCGGAATAATAAAGCCGACACATATATTCGTACAGGCAGGAGTCGGGGCTCTGGCGGCTGCGACAATCGGATTCTATGCATCCCTTTTCAAGGATGATCCCCCGAAGTTCGTTGTCGTTGAACCAGATAAAGCCGCATGCATATATGAGACGGCAAAGTATAATGACGGAACACTGCATAACATCACAGGTTCTCTGGATACGATAATGGCAGGCCTTGCCTGTGGAGAAGCAAGTCCGATTGCATGGAAAGTACTTGATGGAACAGTCGATGCATTCATGAAGGTCCCTGACTACACATCAGCAAGAGGAATGAGGATTCTTGCCGTCCCTCTCAAAGGAGATCCGTTCGTAATCTCAGGAGAAAGCGGAGCGGTCCCTCTTGGAGCACTCTACTCCATTATGACGGAAGAAGGTTCTGAAGGATTGAAAGCAGTACTTGGGCTGAATGAGAAATCCAACGTCCTTATAATAAACACAGAAGGAAACACAGATCCGACACACTTCAGACAGATCATCTGGGACGGACTGGACAACGTCCCTGAAAACTATCTTACAAGAAAATAGAAACAGCTCAGGCGGAAACGCCTGAGTTTTCTTTTTCCTCTGATTCAACCAGCCTTTGATTGATGATTTTGCCAACAACACTAAAATGTATTTGATTTCCAGACAAAGGCACACGCCTCAGCCGTAAAAGGCTGAAACGTTGTTTTCATACCCTATTATTTACCTGGTATCAATAAAAAATCCGCATTGACTTTAATTTCATGGTCAATGAGTCTTTTCATTATATAGACCATAACTTCATTTTCAGTGTTTTCTGATTGAGAAACATCATTTTCTGAGTCAGAGAAAGACATTACTTTTGCTTCCATGGTGTTTCTCTCAGCATCAATGAACTTGTATTCTACAGTTGAGTTCTCACCCTCAATAGAACTTGATACAGTAAAACCACCATCCTCTTTGCTCTGAGTACGGTTGGATTTTATGAAATATCCCCCTGTTATTTCTGTTATCTTATATGGATCATCAATTGGTTCAGATTCACTTAGATCTGGTGGTTCGGTCTCAAAGGCTAATCCCATTAACCAATATCCGGGCAACGTGTACTCGATATCGATAATTCCACTAAACTCCAATTCTGTTTCACCTGTTGTTCCAGTTTCATCAGAAGCACCAGTCCCTTTTGAAGTACTTAACTCCGTATATACAGCCCATTGTCCTCTGAGGGCCTCCTCATCTGTAAGTGGGGGATCAGGCGCCGGGGCACTGCAGGAAGAAAATCCTAAGAGGAGGAACAGTGCGGCAAGAAAGAGTACAAAAGCTGTTGTGTTTTTCATTTTTTTCATGCATCTCTCCTTTTAAACAAATGTTTTCTATCAACTGAAGAACTTATGAAAGCTTTCAGATCCGTATATGAAGAACCCTTCTTGTTTTTCTCAGTCTACCCCCCCCCAATGACGAATCGTCAAGAAAAACATTTCGGAGAAGGAAAATAAAAAGAGAGGATGAAAAATCTACCTGCAAGATTTTACATCCTACAGGTAGATCACAGACACAACTCTAAATATATTGATGCTTGCGAAAGAAATAATTGTTTTAATAAATACACTTGTCTTTTCTATAGCGTGCCCAGACAACTTCAAAAGCTTCTTCCTCTTGTGGTATCGGGCGGGGATTTCTATATGAAATCGATACCTTTCCATCTTTTTCAAGCTCTGCCATCTGTATCATAGGGTGTTCATCCTTCTGAAGGCTATGTCGGAATCTATCATCCATGGCAGGAGGCTGGAGTTCCCCGTCATCATCGCTATAGACCGCACTTCCCCTGCTTCCAAGATTATGTGAGGCGTAATCGAGCATTGCAGATAGATATATCTTCTGGGAAACAAGGGCTGTCCTGTATTCAAAAAGTTTCCAGAGTGTACTTGCCTCTGCATGGACTAAAGAGAAGGAATCAAGAGCGGACTCTGTTTCAGCAAGAGCTTTCTCCAGCCCTTCCCTGTTTCTCAGACAGGAACCATGAAGACTCATTCTCAGCCGTGCTTCATCATATTCACTATTCAGGTCAAGAGTGCCTCTTAACGCATTCTGGACGATCTCATCTATAAAAGATATCTCTTCCGGGCGGATTTCTTTTTTCACCCAATTGCCGGTCCTATGCATGGCAATGTATTCAGATGCCCTTTTTGAGCCGACCTGACCGGCATTGAGAGCACTTCCACCTGGACGATACACACCATGTGTGCCTGCAGCCTCTCCGACCGCGAAAATGCCTTCCACACTTGACCGCCACCATGCATCCACGGCAATTCCTCCGTTATTGTGCTGGGCGGAAAGAGAAATCTCCAGATATTCTTTTTCAAGATCCACACCATGCTCAAGGTAGAACTGGTATGCAGGCTCGTTCATCCTCCTCAGCCTCTCGACAGGATTTGGTGCGATGGAAGATGAGGAATAGAGATACTCACGGGCTTCTGGAGAGAGGATTTCATAATCGATTTCCTCTTTGAGAGGATTATGGATGTAATCAAGGAAGACCCGCCTGCCCTTCTCAAGCTCGAGGTAACAAAGGATATCTATTACGGAGGAGCCGCTGTATAGCTTCCTTACATCAAAAGGCCACTGGTAGCCCTTGAGGAAGATTCTTGTAAGCATGTCCCCTTTATCTATTGGATAATCGAAAAGGAAATCATGCTCCTCTCCTTCATCATCGATTGAGAGAAAGCGAGGCAGCACCTGCATATATGAGCCTGAGACATTCCATCTTGGGCGGACGGAAGCAAGACCATACTGCCATTCTGTAAGGTTCTGGGCCTTGCATCCAGCTTCAAATGCAATGCCTGATGCCCCGAACTGACTTGACGGGTATACACTCATCATGTACATTCCAGCCGGTCCCCCTGTCGCAAGGATTAAATTCCTCATCCTGATAAGAAGGAATCTTCCGCTCTTCCTCTCTACGAATACAGCACCCTTCAATTCATTGTCTTCAACGATGATTCTCACCATCTGATAGCCATCGATTATCCTGACGCCTTTCTCCATTACGGATCTCTCCAAGGCCTCCGTCATCAGTTTCGATGTATACGGCCCTACGCTTGTCGCCCTGCGATACGGGTCATGATCCGTTTTATATCCGATGTATTCGCCATATCTGTTCTGAGGGAAAGGAACACCCAGATTTGAAAGCCGTATGAACGACGGGGCGGATAGTGATGCTTCAACAAGGGCGTTATCACCATCCACACACTGTCCATTGAAAAGGTCGGAGGCCATAAGCCTGACGCTGTCTGAGTCCATTCCTGAAAGCGACAGCTTATAATATGTCTGCTTGTCCGAACCTGTATTACGGCTTGTACCTGCCTTAACCCCCTCCGTAATGATTGCAAAATCCTTCACAAAAAGAGATGAAAGAACATCAGCTGCATTATATCCACTGGCACCGGTACCTACGATAACGGTCTCGATATCCATAGTTCCCATCAGAGACTCCTTATATGGAAGCCACCATCCACATCGATGTAGTTACCTGTCGTATAAAGCAATTCATCGGAAGCGAAAACAGAAACGGCTGATGCAACATCCGCCCCTTCACCCCAGCGTGCAATCGGGAAGACGCCATCTTCTATCAGTCTGGAATACTTTTCCTCCACACACTCAGTCATATCTGAATGAATCACACCAGGGCGTATCTCATGGACATAGACTCCGTAAGGGGCAAGGGCATCGGCATAAAGTTTTGTCAGCATTGATATGCCGGCCTTTGAAACACAGTATTCCGCCCTGTTCGGTGAAGAAACTTCAGCGGAACATGATGATATGTTTATGATCGTCCCCCTCTTGTTGTATATGACATCCTGCTCAAGCATTGCATTCGCCACCAGCTGGGTCATGAACATGTTCGATTTCGTATTGGTATCAATGACATAATCCCAGCTCTCTTCACTCATCTCAAGTATGTTCTTCCTCTCACGGGGGGCCACACCGGCATTGTTTACAAGAAGGTCGACCCTTCCGAACTCCTTTATGGTTTGAGAGAGGATCCTCTTCCTATCATCTGAAAGCGATACATCAGCCTGCACATAAAGGGGGGAGAGCCCTTCAGAGGCAATGGATGTCAAAGCATCTTTTACATCCTGCACTCCTTTCCTCCCTGCGGTGACAACCTGATAGCCGTCATGTGCTAGCCGTTTTGATATCGCAAGCCCTATGCCTCTGCAACCACCTGTGACTATTGCAATCTTAGCCATTTTCCCTCTCCTCCGCTTCCTTTCTGTATTTTCTGTAGAGTTCAGCGTAGATTCCGCTGTTGCGGACGACACATCCTGTCATTCCATGGTCCCTCATGATCTGAGTGCACTTCGAGCATGTTATACAGCATTTACGGCTATCCATCATACGTGCAGAAAGTACATCTGCCGGTGCATCTGGGTAAGCTATGGCAGACCTCCCAAGCCCGACCATCGTGCATCTTCCATTCCTGATATTCGCACTTGCAGCATATGGAATGAACTGTCTGAGCCAGGAATAGCCGTTGCCGATCACAGGCACATCCCCGGCTGCTTTCTGAATCTCCTCTGTGAATTCAAAAAGACGGGAGATGCTCTCAAGTGGATGCTCATCAGGTGTCGGTATTCCCATTGAAGACAAATCAAAAGGTCTCGTGACCTGAGGATATATGTAATAAGGGTTGCCTGCCGAATTTGAAAGGAGGGAGACACCTTCCTTTATCATACGACGGACAAGCTCCATAGGCTCAGTGCTGTCGAATCTCCACATATCATCCTTGTCCTCTCCGAAACCATATGGATACGGATGGGCATCAAACACATTGAATCTTGATGCTATGATGAAGTCATCACCGACTCTTCTCCTGATCTCCCTGATGATATCCAGGATAAGTCTTATCCTATTTTCAAAACTCCCGCCATAGCTTCCCTCCCTGGTATGGGATGCAAGGATTTCCGAAAGAAGATACCTATGGCAGGCTTTGACATCAACACCATCAAAACCCGCCTCCCTTGCAAGTTCTGCAGATTTAGCATAATACGCAGGCAATGAAGAGAGATACTCATCACTTACGACAGGTTCATCCCCCTTAAGACCTACACGGGGATCCAGGATGGGATCATGCTGGGCAATGATCGGAGCAGCCTTATGCCCGTGTGGGCGGGAATATCTTCCAGAATGCGTCAGCTGCAGCACGGAGATTGGAGCATAGCCGTTCTTATCAAGGCTTTTTCCCTTCAGCTCTTCAAGAAGAGCCTTGAACGAAGGAAGGTTATCAGGAGTAATCATCATCTGATGCTCATTCGCCTTGCCCTCCTCTACGACAGCATTTGCCTCCCACCATACAAGTCCTGAGCCTCCGAGGAAGAACCTCTCATAACGGTTTTTAACAAGAGCAGAGGGAGATCCATCTGTTTCGCTGTCGCAGCCTTCCATAGGAAGGACGGCAAAACGGTTGCTGCATGTCCTACCCTTGATCTTAACAGGTGTGGACAGGATTGATGTGTCCTCATCAAGCTGTATGTCCACCTTCAATTCTTCTATACGCTCTCTCAATTCATCCAATGTCTTGAAATTGAATTTCTCGTGTTCTGCCATTTCAACCTCCAATATATATTTCCTTTCCATTCGAATGCTGGATTGCATTGACAATCCTGACTGCCGCAAGACCTGTGTGGCAGTCTGCGATGAAGTCTGAGCCTTCGACAATGGATTTATAGAATTCGTTTATCAACACACCGTGGGATATCCCCCACTCCGATTTCTCCCCCTTGAGGGTCTCTGCGGGATGGAAAACGACATTCCCATCCTCTTGAGCTATCGTCAGCCCGCTCTGTCTGACTGTGAGGGTTGCTTTTTCAAGATGGATCTCGACAGTACAGATCTTGGATTCGGGATAACAATTGGTGCAAAAGCCTACTGCGGTTGCCCCGTTCTTCAGGTGGAACAGGATTGCAGATGTGTCATCAACCTCATAGTCTCCTGTATCCCTCAATTTACCTGAGAAGGCAGAGAGGGATGCCACCCCTCCTGTGAGGTAGTTGAGGAGATCCAGTGTATGGATCGACTGGTTGATGATACAGCCACCACCTTCCCCCCGATATGTTCCACGCCATGGACTTTCCGAATAATATTTTCCATGTCTGTCCCAGGCTACAAGGGCCATGGCGCTGACAATCTTTCCATAGCGCCCGTCATCTATGATCTCCTTTGCTTCAATACTCGCCTTGTTCATCCTGTTCTGGAAGCAGACACCAAGATGCGTACCCGTCCTCTCACTGACAGCAATCATCCTTTCTGCATCATAGGCGTTTATTGCAAGAGGCTTCTCACAAAAGACATTGATACCCCGCTCCATGAGATGAATTGCGATCTCAGGATGCGTATTATGTGGTGTCACGACATGAGCGACATCAATGTCCATATCAGCAAGAGCGCGGTAATCCGTCATCGGAATGCCACCATAGGTCTCGGCAAAAGCCCGGGCCTTCTCCAAATCGATATCGACAGCAGCTACGAGATCCGTGTATTTGTTATCTTTCAACGCCTTTCCATGGTTACGCGATACCGCACCACAACCAATGACGGCAGTCCTTAGTTTCCTCATGTCCTTTCCTCCATGTTGAATTGCCTGTATTGTCCGGGGGACACACCCTCGACCTTCTTGAATACCCTCATGAATGTGCGCAGGGAGCCGAATCCACACTGCTCTGCAACCTGGGAGAGGGCAACCCCCTCTTCAAGCAGCTTCCTCGCACCATCCACCCTGTAATGAGCCAGGTAGTCTGAGATGTTCATCTTGTGATAGCGTTTGAAGACCTTTGACAGATATGCAAGCGTCACTCCCAGGTCATCAGCAAGAGATGAGACATTGAACATCGACTGCGAATATCTTTCGCTGATCTCCCTAAGCACCTTCTGATAGATCATGTAGGTCTCATCATTCACATCCCCCAGCATGTTCCTGGCCGAGAGGATCTTCTCAACATACCTGTATACCCTTCCTTCCAGCTCCAGACGGATCGACTCCACGCTTTTACGTGCCTCCAGGATCTGAGGGGGTGAGAATATGCCGACATCAGATCCGTATACGCCTTCCAGCTGCAGGCTCATCTTCAGGACCCTGTTTGAAATCGAGAGGAGAAGATACCTCAGATGCCTGGGGGGAACACCTGCTGCCTGATTCGTCATAAACAGATCCCTTATAAGGCTCACTGCATCATCAGAGCGTCCATCCTTCACATATTTCTGGAGGTTGTATGCGCAATCGGAAGGGAATGAATACTGAACCTTGCTCGATATCGCAGTCACATCCGAGCATGCGACGAACTCGGAGAATGAATTCTCCTTCTTATAGTCAATCGTATTTATTGCATCTATATATGCCTGCCCGATCATCTCCAGGCCGTGTACGATGTCTGAAGAGGCGGCATTATTCCTTTTCTCATTTGCAATCTCACTGATCTTCTCCATCGCAGCAGCTTCATCAGAGCCTTTGCCAAGATTCAGGATCAAAGACATGGCATACGAAGAGGAAAAAGGATATGTATGAATGCCTGCATCCATCAGGGCATTCACGACATCTTCGTTCTCATCAAGGGCCAGATATACTATGAAAGAGTCGGAGGAGAATTCTATTCCGCACTCCTTTAATGCATTCTCGCTGATTATGGAAGCATCGGCAGATGACAAAAGCCTGTCGATCATGTTCATCTTCAAGGACCGGGACTGTGCACTTACCATTATGCTCAGCCCCTCCTTCTCCTTTTCAAGACGGGAAAGAGAGGAGATGAAAGGCGAATACACCCCGTCTCCTGCATCCAGGTCCGTATCGGCACCGGATTGACGCATGGCATCTTCAAGTTCACTCCAGCTTTTCCTTACAAGCCTCAGGACAAGGAATATTCCAAGAATCAATGTGAAGAAGAAATATACCACCGCTATGATCTCCATTATGCGCATCGGATGGAAATATTCAGAACGGTCGATCATGATTGCATAAATGAAATTCGAGACATCCGAGGGGGCGATGGCGATGATGTTTCCTTTATCAATTCCATTTGCTGTGATCGTACTTAATTTCACATCACCTGGAACCGATGGAGAGATTGCATATGCAAGATTCCCATCCAGCCGGTTGAAGATCATAAGATTGTGATATGCATCAAACTCGGTATTGGCACCTAGAAGGGTACTGAGATTGACAATCTGCGCTATGCAGTAATCACCGACCGGGCTTGATTTGACATAGCTCAGCGGACGGGTTATCAGGATGCGTTTCACAGTGTTTCCAGAGGTATATGTGTAGGAGATATCATAAATCTCCATTCTTTCCAAATTCTTATGGAATATATCCGGGACGTTTGTATTCGGACTTCCCAGATTGAATTCTATCAAGTCGCTGACATCATCGATATGTCCGAACTTCATTCCTCCGATGAAGAAATCACGGGATGGTGAATAGATGAACAGTGTTCCGCCATCCACATCCTGGCTGCCAAGACGTGAAAGCTCAGCCGCACTCTGGTAGAGATTATATACAGGAATGGAAAATGGATCGGATGAGAATATGTTGCTGAACCTGTTGTTCAACAATATGTCTTCCGCAGATGAGTTTATCTGAGAGAAGCTGCTATCGAAAATAGAGCCTACATGCATTACCGCCAGCTGATTGTAATGGGCTATCTCACTCCTTAAAACCTCGATGCTGACGGTTATGAAAACGATGAAGAAGAGGAGGGGCATGATGAAGAGCATGAAGTATGAAATACCCCATGTCTTCATTGTATTGCGCTTGAAACTCCTCTTCTTTTCCATATTCAAGCTGGAAGCTCCCCACCACATTTCTTCTTGAGCTCAGCCTCGTAGAGATCCCCGTCTATAGGAAGATCTATCCACTTGCTGCCAAGCCACGATGAAAGATGCATCGCATTTGATATCGAAAGGCCGAGTATTCCCTCCTCTCCCGGAGCAAGCAGAGGAGAGCCGGTCAGAATCGCATCACAGAAATTCTTTATCAGGCCGGGATGTGATGTATATGTCCCCTTCACAGGAATCTCACATCTCCAGCATTCCGGCTGCCCTATACCACCCTTATACTCCTCATTGAAGGAGACAGTGTCTTTCCTCAACCTGAAAAACTCAATCTTGTCGTTCTCTATCACAAGCTTTCCCTTCGTGCCGGTGATTTCAAATCTGTTCGTCCCCGGGGAATCGGCAATCGTAGTGATATAGCACCCGGTCGCACCATTAGGATACTCGACGAGGGCATATACCTCCTCTTCGACTTCAAGGTGCCTGTACTTGCCATAGTACATCTCCGCCTTCACACGGGAAGGCATTCCGCAGATCCACTGGAAAAGATCGAGATTGTGTGGATTCTGGTTCAGAAGGACTCCACCGCCCTCACCTTTCCATGTAGCTCTCCATGAGCTCTGGTCGTAATAGCTTTGAGAGCGGAACCAGTTGGTAATGATCCAGTTCGTTCTCTGCAGCTCTCCGATCTCACCGCTTCTTACAAGGTCCCTTGCCTTCTGATAGACAGGATTGGTCCTTTGATTATACATTATGCCGAACACCTTTCCTGAAGCAGCTGCCGCCTCATTCATCCTCTTCACCTGATTGGTATATACGCCAGCAGGTTTCTCGCATAAATAGTTCAGGCCATGGTTAAATGCCTCGATGGCATAGACTGGATGATAGTAATGCGGAACTGTAGGGATGACAGCATCGCACTTGCCGGAAGCGATCAAAGACTCAGCGTTGTCAAAATATGAAACGCCATCACCCAACAGAGCTTTCGCAGCATCGATTCTTTTCGGGTCGATATCAGCCACACATGTCAGGACAGCATTTGGAACCTTGCCGTCCTTGAATGCCTTTGAGTGCTGGCTCCCCATCTTTCCAAAGCCGATTATTCCGATTCTCACCTTATCCATCACATACCTCCATCCAATTCTCTAAGGACTAGAAGAGATTTCAAACTGTCTCTCTGCCAATCATCACTCTTACCTTCAATACTTATACGCCCGTTATAGGAGGCATCTTTGAGCGCCTTGATGAAAGATGCCACCTCCTGGCTCTTTTCCACCGGATACCCCCTGTTCTCAAGGACGGCAATATGGGCATGAGCAAGAGGAGAAGTCAAGGAAATACGCTCCATAGGCTCTCCTTCCTTCCTCATATGATACAAATCTGCAAGCAATGAGATGCTACCCATGTCCACATCCGCCATGAGGGCCGCACCCTCTGCAAGGGAGTTTATCAAATTCGTCTCATCCCTGTTGAGAGGTTCGATTGCAACTGTGATTCCATATTCAGATGCTTTCTCCCCGATGAATCCCGTAATCCCCACAAGACTTCTATATGCATCCTGCCATCTCATGGAAGGAGGGACGAATCTTGATTTCCCGCTTCCAAAGACAGCTATGTCCGCACCAAATGCCTTCATACGGGAGAACGCCTTATCCAGATAAGAGGAAAGCTCCTCTTTAGTGACAGCATCCTCTCCAAGAAGCTTCATGTTCTTTGGAAACAGCAAAGAAAACGCCTCCACCCTTATTGAAGAGCTTGAGCAGAGCTCCAAGAGAGATTCAAACTCCTCCTCTGGAAGAGAGGCCACAGCATTGAGCTTGCCTTCGGCATAGTCGAAGCCGAGGGCTTCAACCTCTTTTATCCTGCTGATATCGACACAAATTCCAAATCTCATCTGCAAACCACCCCGTCTTTCGTGCTCACAATTTCAAAACCTTCGCCTTTGATGACAAAACTCCCATCAGAACATCTCATATCCACCAGAGCACCGTCGGGAACAACCGCCTGAGCCATTGAGGCTGGAGCCTTCCCTACTCTGGAAAGCACGACCTGGGAGACAGGAACCCTTACCGGGTATCCGAAGGAAGCCCATCCTCCCTTTGGATTCTCAGATCCTTCGTAAAGATCATCATGCCAATCCTGATCTGAAGAGAAGATGAATCTGTATTTCCTTCCTCTCTGAGTCTGGTAGATATAATCATTCCCATCTTTAAACACCCCGGGACGGGCAAAGTTCCAGTAAAGCCTCATATCATGATCTGACTTCCCCTCTCCTATGATCCAGTCGATGATGAATGCCGCATGCATCTTCTTCGCTAGGACTATATGCCTCCTATGGAAGACTGGGTCATCCATGAATGCATATCCGTTGTGGGAGATATCGATTATGAAGAACCTGTCATCATCAGTGAACTGATGACAGACTCCACGCACACCTCTTACTCTGGTGACCTCGGGAACCTCTCCCATTGTATGGTCGTCCACATACAAGGTGTTATGAGAGACTGCAGATGTGAAATAGTGCCTCCAATCCTTCCATATCGAGGTGTTGTAGATATAACGTCCGCAATCGATGAGTATATCCTCACCTCTGAGCATCAGTTCCACATGAGCCGTATCGTTATGGGAATGAGTGCTTTTCTCCCCTCTTTCAAGTTTGACCATCTGGGTAAGGACGTAGTCCTCATCTCCAAATCCACCCCTCATGGTATATATACCCGCCTCCCTGAAAGCTGAATGGTTCTCATCTGACGGCTTGCCTTCCTTCCCTCCTGTTGCAAGGTAGAGGAAATCAGGTCTGTTGAACAGCTTTGCCATATGCTTGAAATAAGCTCTCATCTCATTCAGGTCATCGGTGAAGAAGGAAAGGTTCATACCTTCATAAATCGATGTGTCCGACCTCCTAGTAAGAAGGTTCTCCCTGTCCGCATCTCCAAGCATCGGGGTCGTGAAATCGGGCTTCACTATACGGTAGATGAAATCTGCAGAACGTTCAAGGACTGTCATTGCATACGGAGGGATCCCGATATTATTCAGACGGCAGAGTTCCACAGCCTGCAGGAACGCGATGGATGCGACCAGATGATACACAGGAGTACGCTCCATGTGTATCCCATCCTCATCGAAACAGTATGCAATCTCATGCATGACACGTCTGTATCCTGTCTCCCTCCAGGAAGCAGAATCCTTCATCTCCGGGAACATTATCCCCATCTGGAGAAGAGCACTCGATTCCATGCTCAGCCAGTTGGAAGACCTGTTATGATTGCTGTAGTGTCCCATCAGGAATGTCGCATGATCATGGATTGAAGAGAGGAAAACCGTCCATGTCTCATCATCGAAAGCAGGACTTCTGCGGAAGATCTCCATGACCGGCAGCCATGTGGTATATATCCTGATGCCGCTTTCGATCGTCCTCCACGCATGTCCGGGGAATGGTACTCTGACTTCAAACTCCGTATTCTGAATGTGCTTCTCAGCCGGCCATGTCTCATAAAAGCCCTTCAGCTGCTCTGTGAATTCCTTCACATACCTATCATCTCCTGTAATTGCATACGCCCTTGCAAGCTGCTGCCAGAAGATTGTGCGGTAAAGCGACCATGTCCATTCATTATCACGGCTTGTCTCTGCTGTCGGGTTGTAATCCCAGACGATCGGACCATCGAACTGATGACCGAACACATAATGATTCATCACTTTTTCAGCATCGTCTATTATGCTCTGGTCGTTTATGAAATCCGCTTCTTCCTTATTGAAAAGGTAGACGGGCCCCTTTCTGGTCCTGAAATGTTCTACAATCTCATGTACAGTCTTCCTACCTTCCAAAGGTTCGTAATCAAAATCTATGATTTCCAGTAATCTTTTTGAAGTATCCATAATCTCTCCAATATTAAGGCAGGGGGGATTCGAACCCCCCTAGGCCGACCTGCCCTAAAGGCCTCCTACTTTGACATATACCTGTCGTAGGCTTCCTGTTTGATTTCAATCGCCCTTTCGATACCGAAGTTCTTGAGCTGCTCCACATAGCCGTCCCATTCTGCATCGATATCTGAAATACCTGTGATGAACCTTGATTCCATCTCATCGACATATGTGTTGATGCTGTTCATGATGGATGCCAGTTCAGATGCTTCCTCTGCGGTTGTGGATGCTGGTGGATAGATGTACTTACCGTAATCTGTCTGAGCCCAGAGGTTTATCGCCTCCTGAAGTTCAGGCAGGGAGTAGTACTGCTCAAGATAGCGTGGATCCTGGATGTAGCCACCTGTCGCATAGGTCCTTGTATACATGGAAAGCGCCTGACTGATCGTATAACCTTCAGATGTCAATCCATCATCAGATGTAGGTACGATCTTATCCGTATACTTCGGATAGCCATCAACCATCTCATATGTTTCGCCTTCGATTCCGAAGTTATCAAGGAGGATGCCTTCTTCTGAGTATGAGAAATCGAGGAATCTGGCTACTGTTTCAATATCCTTGCAGGATGTAGTGATGGCAGATGAGGAACCAGTATTCGAATAGATGTCGCTCATCTTTGCGAACATTGAAAGCCTTCCCTTTTCAGGGGAGATAGGACGAGCTGAAACAAGCTCGACGGAAGGATCCGATTGTCTCATTGCAGGTAGCCATGTTCCGATTCCAGATCCGCCTGGAGCATATGCGGCACCGCAGAGGCCGTTGAGAACATTTACTGCAAGCTTGTTCTTGTCTACAGAAAGATAGTCGTTGTCAAGAAGTCCCTCTTCATAGAGCTTGTTTGCAAACTTGAGATACTCCTTCCTGTTCTCCTCGACATATCCATTGTGTACGACACCATCGACTACGTAGAAGCTCTGAATCGAATCACCGAATGAATCAAATCCAGGAGCAAGGACACGTGAGATGTGGTCGCGGCGGATTGAAAGAGGAATCTGAATGCCCATCTCCTTGAAAGCCACAAGGGCCTCGTAGAGCTCCTCCGGTGTCTCAGGGACATCAAGACCTGCCTTATCCAGAAGGTCCTTCCTCCATACCCATCCTTCGGAGAAGAGGAGATTGTTGTTCTCATAGCTTGTGCCTCTGAGGAACGGGAAGCAGTAATACGTTCCATCGTCCGTTGAAATCATCTTGGCGATATCAGGATGTGATTCAAGGAATGCCGTGATGTTCGGACAATACTGCTCGAAGACATCATTTAAAGGGATTATGACGCCATCTGCAATTGCTGCCGCCGGTCCGCCGGGGTAATCAATCCACTTGTACTGGATGATGTCCGGATAATCGCCGGAAGCGATGAGAATGTTGAAATTCTCAGTCAGTACGGAATCATTACTTGATGAAGCATGCTCAAATTCAATCTGAACACCTGTGCGCTCCATAAGCTCCTGCCAATAGGCAGTCTGATCGAAGCTCTGTGCGACCTGTGTGATGTTAGGGTTTATTGGAGCCCACATCGTAATTATAGGTCTTCCATCTTCTGTTGTTGCCTTCTCCTTTGATCCACCTGCAAAAACAGGAAGAACAAGAACGAAAACGAGTGCTAAAACAGCTAACCTTTTAATGGTTTTCATGTTTTTCCTCCTTTAGTATTCTTTTCCGGATCTCCTATCCGGTAGTTTCCATTTTTCATAGGAAGATGTGAATTCATCTTCAAGCCCTGGAATTGAATAATAGCCATCATCATCCACACTCTTCCTGACTGCGTCATAACGCAGATACACTGGTAGTTGCTCAGTCTTCAGTACTACGCTTATATGCCCAATCGATGCTTGAAGGGTACAAGCCGGCCTCTCTCCACTCTTGACACAGGCAATGGCATCGTACAGCTTCTGCATCCTCTTCTCTTCGGCATGAGGGCGGTACTCCTTCCTTCTTCCGTCATTGAATTCGGCAATAAAGCCCCCCTGGGATTCTTCAATAACGGCATCTGAGAACTCGAACGTACTCATCGGACCTATTTTCGCCGCATCCACAGGATGGGCGGTATAGTAGTAGAGGGGGATGCCTGTATCGGTGAGCATCCTTATCGCAGCTGCATCGAAATTCTGGATATCCGGTCTTCCCTTGTAAAGTATGCCGTCGACGCTCGTCACATCGCATGCCTCGGAAAACGAAGGGCCGAGCAGATAAAGCATGTTCTCGACCTGATGCGCACAGGCATTCGAAAGCGGACTGTCGAAGACATAATCCCCATGGCATGAAAGTTTTCCAGCCCAGCCGTTTCGTGCGTAGTACTTGTCACCACGTCTCATCAGCCTCAGCGACCTTGCACGTATCGGATCTCCAAACATTCCACTCAGGATATCCCTTTTCAGCTCCTGGACATGTCTTGAGTAGCAAAGCTGATACCCTACCGCTACGAAATGTCCTGACTTCTCCTCTTTTTCCATAAGCTCCCTCATCTTGCAGGTGTTTATGACAACAGGCTTTTCAACCAGGACCGATGAATCATTCTCAAGAGCCATGACTGTGTAGTCATAGTGGGTATGAATCGGAGAGGATATGACCGCAAGATCGGCTTTCCCTCCCTTGAGATAGAAATCTGCCGGAGAGGAAAAGACAGGTATCCCTTTGCTTCTTACCGCGTCTATATACTGACTCTTTGAAGCAAACGGATCGGCGATTGCAACAAGCTCTGCATCAGGGATATCCTCTTCGAGCATCTCCTTCAGATAGTTCTCCCCATAGCCTCCTACCCCGATTAGAAGCACACGTACACTCTTCATCTCAATCCTCGAAAGCTGAAGCCAGGATCTTCTTCTTTTCCACAAAAAGAGCACCTGTAGGACATACCTGGAAGCAGTAGCCGCAACCAATGCAGTTCTCTGTCTTTTTCGCCTTTCTGTCCTGGATGTGGATTCCATCATACCAGCAGACATCACTGCATCTGGAGCAGCCTATGCACTTGTCGCTATCGACCTGTGCGGTACGGTAGGCCTCGCCAAGCTTGTTCTGTCTGGCTTTAGCAAACGCAGGATCCATGTTGAAAAGCTTAAGCGCGTCACCCTTGAGGGATTTGATATCAGGGTATCCATTCTTATCCATCCACTCACCGAATTCCTTGATCACCCTCTTGACTGCCCCGAGCCCACCTGCGCAGGCAAGAGCTCCAAGCTGGACCATGTCGCTTCCTGCCATCACATAGCGAAGAGCCTGATCATAAGAGAAGACACCGCCTCCTGCAAACATCGGGATGTCGATTCCTTTCGAACGGGCCTCTGCAACAGCATAGCAGACGATAGGATTGGACTGTGTTCCGCCGTATCCTGCACCCGGACGGGCTTCTGTTCCCTTCCAATCGAGATCGAAATAGAATCCCTTCCATCTTGCAGTAGGTCCGACAGCCGAAGCCCCGGCAGCAACAGCCTGGCGGATCGCTGTAAGAGGGTCGCATGCCTCAACGGCAAGCTTCACCATCACAGGCACGGATGGCTCGGTCTCCCTTATCATCTTCGTGCAGTTATATACGAGCTGGTAGTAGTTGAACTGACGGTCTTTCGCAACTGCAACACCCGGGGTGTTGAAATGAAGTTCAAAAGCATCCGCTCCAGCATTCTTAAGTTCTCTCGCCTGGTTCTTCCAGTCTTTATCCCAGTCTCCACCTTTAACGATATCGCTGTAGTGCCCTATGGATACCCAGAGCTTTATATCGCTGGAGATGTTCTTTTTTATCTTCCTGACCTCTTCGCAATACTTTTCAAGGGAATCGAGGGAGTCGGCCTTCTGCGTACCGACTGCATGTGAATGGAATGCCTGCTGCCCCTTGTACATGGCATCTGCTGAAGGGTAGATGAAACTACCACCGCCGATTCCATGTCCGAAATTACGAAGGACAATCGCACCTGGACGGCACTCCGCACATCTAAGTACATTGTCGGCTCCCCTTGTCGCAGGGCTTGATGCGATGACAAAAGGATTGATCATATCGAAAGCTTCACTATGTAAATCTGCCATTTCCTAACTCCTATCAATTAATTCATGAAGCGTCTTTGCATCTGAAAGGAACTGCTCCACCGTATTATCCTTAACGAACTCCAGAAGAGCATAATGCTCCCCGGAAACACAATCCAGATACTCTCTCCATATCTCTGCACCTTCCGAGAGGGGGCGGCGACCACTGTCATCCCAGTAATAGACATGAAGATTCACCAGATATTCCTGAAGTGTTTCAAGCCCCTCGATACGCTCTGGGATGCTCAAGACCTGAGTAGGTTGCCAGAGTGTCTTGAAGTTGCTCATTGAAACCTCTTTCAAGAAATTCAATCCAGACTCATTGGTATCTGTAACCGTATTTTTATGCCATTCAAGAGCGATTGTGAGTCCATCCTTCTCTGCCATAGAGGAAATACTTCTGGCCTCCTCGACCAGAGATGCCCTCTCGCAGTCGGTCAATTCACTTGAAGGCTTTCCTCCTCCCCATATCCTTATCACATCCGCCCCGAGGGCTTTTGCGCAAAGGATACGTGAAGAAAAGTCCATATGCTCACCCAGGCGATAATAAGAACCGAAAGCAGCTACAGACAGGCTGTTCATGGCTGTAAGGGAAGCTATCCTCGCAGCCTCCTCCACATCACCTTCGGCTATATGCCAGTTCTCGCTCCATTCGATGGCTTTCAGTCCGGCTTTAAGGCATAAGGCGATCACATCTTCTGCACTTTTCTCCTTGAATGTGGCTGAAACAATACCGGGAATCAACATATCAAAGCTCCTGGACTGTCTTCCAAAGCGAGTCATCTGCGAACACACCGATGCTCATACTTTCCTGCCTTGTCTTCATCATTCCTTCCCCTGGGTAATGGACAGAGGAACCCTCTTTGACAGGAGTTGATGAATCGATATCAGCAAGGGTCAGTCCGATCTCCTCTTCAATATGCTTCCTATCCGGCATCGCAGAGAGATCGAATACGATGAAAAGCTGGGACAAGGATGTCTCCGCAGGCAATTTCCCCACCCCACGGGAATAGGTGCCACCGGAAAGAGAGGAGGCGATGAGGTCCAGCACTAATGAGAGCCCTGAACCTTTCCAGTATCCAATCGGCAAAACCTGATGGGTCTCAAGGATCTTGGAAGGATCCCTTGTGATATTCCCTTCTTTATCAATACCGCCATCGACAGGGCACGAGACACCCTCCCTCTTGTATTTTTCAAGTTTGCCATAGCTGAACATCGACATTGCGACATCCACCATCACAGGTTTGTCTTTGTAAGGAACAGCAAACACTATCGGGTTGTTGCCAAGTTTTGCTTCCTTCCCTCCCCATGCAGGCATGTTCGGAACAGTATTGGTCCAGAGAATTCCGATGCAGTCATTATCGATAGCCATAAGACCATAGTTTCCTGGCCTCATCCAATGATTCGTATTCCTAAGGGCAACCACACCGACACCATTCGCCTTTGCCAGCTCAATCGCCCTGTTCATGCAAATATAGGCATTGAGGTTTCCTGGTCCTCTCTGGCCGTCCCAGCGCTCAATCATCCCGATCTTCTCTACAGGGACTGCACGCTTGGTAACATCAACAGATCCGTTTTTGATGGAAGCAATGAATTTAGGAAAGCGCTGAAGCCCATGGGTATGGACACCATCACGCGATGCATCTGCAAAGAGTTTTGCGGAAACAACCGCATCCTCCCCTTCAATCCCGTATTTGTTTAAAACCCTTACGAATTCCTTTACCATGTCATCATAAGCAATACGCATACATCACCCCTTTACAGCACCGACCATAACGCCTTTGACAAAATATCTCTGGAGGAATGGGTAGACAATCAGAATAGGAACAGTAGCAACAACAATCGTCGCATACTTGACAGCATCACTTGCAAGGGCTAGCGCATCCGAACCTCCTGCCGTAGCAAAGCTCGCCTCGTCCTGGATCAGGAGTTCACGAAGAATAAGCTGCAGAGGATAGAGCGACCTGTCACGGATGAAAATCATTGCATTGAACCATGAATTCCAGTGATAGACTGCATAGTACAATGTGATTACCGCCACAGTGGCCTTCGTCAGAGGTGTCATGATCTGGAAAAGGATTCTTGCATGTCCAGCTCCATCTATCATCGCAGATTCTGGAAGGCTGTCAGGAACAGAGGCCATCGCAGTCCTCATTACAATCAGATTGAATGTATTGATTCCAACAGGAAGGATCAGTGACCATATCGTTCCTGTAAGGCCCAAGGTATGGACCGTCAGATAGAATGGAATCGTTCCCCCCTGGAAATACATGGTGAAGACGATCATCAATGTGAATATCTTCACAAGCATCGCATCCTTTCTTGAGAGTACATACGCACCGATCAAGGACAGCAGGACATTCAATGCCGTGCCGACGACAACGATGAAGATTGTATTCATGTACCCTGAAATGATATTCGGATTCTGGGCGACAATCTCATATGCCTTTGTCGTAAACCCCTTCGGCCAGAGGAAAAGCCCTTGATGCTTCATGACCTCTACAGGATCGGAAATGGATGCAAATACGATGTTCAAAATCGGTATCAAAACCGCCAGTGTCAGGAAAATACATATGATGACGTTTACGACATCAAATATCTTCTCCCCCGTCGTTGTTCTTACTTTCATATCCCCCTCCTCTTACCAAAGACTGTTTCCGCTTACACGGTTGCTGAACTTGTTTGTAATCCATACAAGCAGGAAGCTTACAGTGGAATTGAAGAATCCTACCGCAGCAGAATACGACCAGTTCATCTCAAGAAGACCTTTCCTGTAGACATATGTATTGATTACGTCTGCAACTTCATAAGTCAGAGGATTGTACATCAATATGATCTTCTCATATCCGACATTGAACATCTTACCGACCTGAAGTATGAGCATGACTATGATGGTGGGAAGAAGGCACGGAAGAGTCACGGAAACAAGCTGCCTGAATTTCCCGGCGCCATCGATGCGTGCAGCCTCGTAGAGCTCTGCATCAATTGAAGTAAGTGCGGAAAGATAGATTATGGAGTTCCAACCGATGTTCTGCCAGATGGCGGAAATGATATAAAGCGGCAGGAAATACTCCTTTTGATTGAGCATCGTCACCGGTTCAAAACCGAATTTGCTCAAAAAATAAGTAATGGCTCCATCCCTGGCGGTCAGATCCATCATTATGGAAACGACAACGACAATCGAAATGAAATGAGGGATATATGTGATTGTCTGGACGAATTTAGACAATCTTCTGCTCTTCAGCTCATTTATGAGCAATGCCAGAATGATAGGGGCAGGGAACGTACATACGAGAGTAAGGACTGCAATCCTTATCGTATTGAAGAAAACCCTCTGAAAATAGAAATCCTGGAAAAAATTAATGAAATGCTTGAACCCTACAAATGGGCTTCCGAAAAATCCAAGGCTTGGTTTATAGTCCTCAAAAGCAATGGAAAGACCGATCATCGGTCCATACTGGAATATCAGATACCAAAGAAGGACGGGAACAAATAAAAGATAAAGACCTTTATTCTTACTCCAGTCTTTCTTCAACTTCTTAGAAAGCGGTAGTTCTGCCATTCCATCAAAATCCATCGCTGCGGACTTTTTTTTCATAACAGCCATCGTTCAACCTCCTAAGTTATTTTCTTTTCGGAGGTTTATTTTTTGTAAATAGTCAGTTTCTAATCTGTTATGTCAGAATTTTCCAGATGATAAATCATTGCAAAACATCTACGAGATTTAAATCTGATATTTCTTTATATATAAAGTAATTAAATAAAACATCTTAAAATTTCCGCCACTTGGGAAAAAGTGGCAATTTTCGTCATATACACTTATTTGAGGTCTTACAGACGAAAAAGAGTGCCTCAATTACAGGGCTTTAAAACCGAAACCATTGATAAACACCGCATCCCCGTTTTCTGCAAACACACCAAACATAGTCCCGGTGAAAGTCATATACAT
>DVIF01000046.1 GCA_018711525.1 Candidatus Ornithospirochaeta stercorigallinarum | reverse complement strand
AGAGGATTGACGGGCTTGTGGTCCATGCATCTCATCCCATATCCACAGGCAAGCTGGAAGGTTTCAACAACAGGATTAAAGTTGCCAAGAGAATTGGGTACGGATACCGGGATGAAGTACGGCAAGCTCCTCCTCTCGTATCCCAACCGCGAGGTCAGCGATACGATGAATGCAAAGGTGCTCTCGACATATGGCCTCGAGATAGACGGCAAAAGGTTCCCGTATCTATACGAAGCCTTTGCGACGGGAGATACGAAAGGCATAATTGCGATGTTCAGGGACGCATACATGAACATACCGTATGACATGTTCATGGAGAAGGAGAACAACTACCAGATAGCGTTCTATTCTGCACTTATGTTCCTCGGCTTTGAGAGTGTGGATGCAGAGGAGAAGACGAACATAGGGCGGATGGACATCAGTGTGAAGGTGAAGGACGACCTCTACTACATAATAGAGCTGAAGCTTGATGAGTCTGCAGAAAAGGCGTTTAAGCAGATAAAGGAGAAGAGGTACTATGAGAAGTATGAGAAGAAAGGGAATACGATACACCTTCTCGGGATAAACTTCTCATCTAAAGAGAGGAACATCACAGAGTGGAAGGAAGAGATTATAACAAACTGATATTTTCAATCTTTTTCAAAACCTTCGATAATATGCTATATTAATGCTATGGAAAGAAATCTTAAGCCGATATCGACAGGAAACCCGAATTTCAGGGAGATAATAGAGAACGGCAATCTCTATATCGACAAGACGAAATATATTTACAATCTGATATCGAATAAGTCGGTAGACAACATATTCTTCCTCTCCCGTCCCCGCAGGTTTGGAAAGAGCCTTACGGTAGACACTCTTGAACAGATATTCAAGGGGAACAAGGAGCTTTTCAAAGGGCTCTACACCTACGATAAATATGATTTTGAGGAATATCCTGTAATAAAATTGAGCATGAATATTGTTCCCACATATGATCTGGGAGAGTTCCTATATTCATTGAGAAACGATGTGCTTATGCCTGTTGCTAGAGAGTATGGTATAGAGGATGGTTTCCCTAAGGAGGGAGCATCCCCTTCGTCCTGGCTCAGATACCTCATAGACAGGCTTTCTTGGAAATACGGTAAGAAGGTTGTTGTTCTCATAGACGAGTTCGACTATCCTCTTCTGGATTCTCTGAACAATGATATCTACAACGATATAAAAGTCAGGATAGATAGTTTCTATGGCGTGTTGAAACCTTCTCTGGATTCAATAAGGTTCTGCTTTATAACGGGGATAACGAGGTTCCAACACGTCTCTATATTCTCAAAGCTGAACAACCTGATAGACATCTCCTCCTCCCCCGAGTATGCAGCGCTCTGCGGCTATACGGATGAAGAGCTTGATTATTATTTCGCACCATACATCCAGAAGTATTATGAAGATAACAACATAGTGGAGCAGGAGGAGAGGGAGGAATTCAGGAAAAGCATCAAGGACTATTACGACGGCTACTGCTTCAGCGACGACCTTAAGACTACTATCTACAACCCTGTATCGGTCGGAGTGTTCTTCAACGGAGGATGTTCGTTCAGAAACTTCTGGATCAATACCGGTTTCCAGACGATTGTGAACGATGTTGTGAAAAGACACCCCGAGTTCTTTTCCTCTGATAGTATGATAGAGATAGGAAGGAATTCAATGGCATCCCTGGAGGTGAAGAATCTTCAGATGGATGATGTTACAGCGTTCGACGTGTATTCATATCTCGTACAGGCCGGATACCTGACGATAAAGGGGATATCTGGAGGGAGGTATGTCCTTGGATATCCTAATCTCGAAGTCAAGGATACGATGGAGACAGCACTGCTTAGTTCATCGTACGGACTTGGTATCTACTCTGATGATTTCGGAGAGCTGAGAAGATGTTTCTCAACGGGAGAGACTTCGAAGATTATCGAGACGTTCCACAAATTCTATGTCAGATTCCCGTATGACATGTCGCTTGAGAAGGAAAGGGGCTACCAGATAGCATTTGTCGCTGTGCTAAAGGCTCTCAGCTTTGATAGTGTGGATGTAGAGGAGAAGACGAACATAGGGCGGATGGACATCAGTGTGAAGGACGACCTCTACTATATAATAGAGCTCAAGCTTGATGAGTCTGCAGAAAAGGCGTTTAAGCAGATAAAGGAGAAGAGGTACTATGAGAAGTACGAGAAGAAAGGGAATACGATACACCTTCTCGGGATAAACTTCTCCTCTAAAGAGAGGAACATCAGAGACTGGAAGGAGGAGGTTGTCAGGAAGTAGATAAGGAAGGTGGCTTTTTCCTGATTACTTAATGCGTTTTCTGTAATCCCTTATAGCGCTATACATTAGTTTTTGAAAATATTGTGTTTATATTGACAAATGGCGTTGTTTTCCTTCATAATGACAAGGCTAATCCAGACCTTGGATGCAGGGAGGTGAGAGTAGATATGGCATACGTAAAAGTCGATGATAATGAACCATTGGAGAAATCAATCAAGCGCTTTAAGAGGATGGTTGAGAAAGAGGGCATTATCCGCGAATGGAAGAAGAGAGAGTACTACGAGAAGCCTTCCACAATCAAGAACCGTAAGAACAAGGCTCTTGCTCGCAAGCAGATGAAGAAAGTAAGAAAGATGCATCAGAGCAAAGGCTATTGATTCCAGGCACCCTGCAATGGGTGCTTTTTTATTGTAAAAATTACTGATTTTGTAAATTTCACCTATAAAATTTGACTTATACATAATCTCATGAGATAATCTTTTCAGATAGGAGAAAGATTATGCTCATTCTAATTTCTGATGCGTTTGACAAGAGTCTCCCCGATAAACTCAAGGTTTTCGGAGAAGTGACGGAAGACACATCCCGCCTTGGTGAGGCCGATGTTGTTCTCGTAAGAAGTAAGACGAAATGTACGAAAGAGTACATCGACAGTGCGAAGAACCTTAAATTGATTATCCGCGGTGGAGTTGGAATGGACAACATCGACCGTGAATACTGCAAGGAAAAAGGAATAATTGCTGTAAATACTCCGAAAAGCAGTGCCATTGCTGTAGCAGAGCTTGCATTCGCCCTCATGATCAGCGTTCCCAACAAGATCGTCTATTTCGATACGACGATGAAGAAAGGGGAGTGGAACAAGAAGACGAAGAGGACAGAGCTCTACGGCAAGAGGCTTGCACTCTTTGGAATGGGTAATATCGCAAGGAAGGTTGCAGAACGTGCACGTGCATTCGGCATGGATGTAGTCGCCTATGATAAATACGTCACATCATCGGACCTTGCTAAGATGGTAGCAACTCCTGAAGAGGCCGTTGAGAATGCAGATTATATCAGCATGCATCTTCCTCTTACAGAGGAGACGAACGGAATGATGAATTCCGCTCTCATCTCACATATGAAGAAGTCTCCAGTGATCATAAACACAGGACGCGGAAAATGTGTGAACGAACGCGATATGGCCGATGCCCTCAAGAGCGGTGCGGTCTCTCATTTCTGCACGGATGTCTATTCTGTTGAGCCGATGGAAGGGGACAATCCTCTCCTTGAGTGCGACAACATAACCCTTACACCTCATGTGGGTGCGAACAGTGTCGAGAATCTTCTCAGGATAGGAGAAGAGGTTGTCGAGACCATAGATAATCTCAAGAAGGAGGGAAAAATCTAATGAGGAAGAAGAATTTCTTTGCAGGTCCGTCAGTACTTCCTGTCGAAGTGCTTGAACAGCTCAGGGACCAGGTCGTCGATTATAACGGAGAAGGGCTTTCCATGATTGAGGCAAGCCATCGCGGTGGAATGTTCGAGAACATGTACGACGAGTGTCTTGCGACTCTCAGGAGGCTTTTGAACATCCCCGATGACTATGATGTGTATTTCCTCGGAGGTGGTGCGACACTTCAGTTCACGATGATTCCGATGAACTTCCTCCTTCCTGGAAAGGTTGCGGATTATGCGAAGACAGGATCCTGGGCCAACAAGGCGGCAAGTGATGCTGCGAAGATAGGTAAGGTGAATGCATTCTTCGATGATAAGGAAGGCAACTATACGACTCTTCCCGATCCGAAGAGCATCAAGCCGAGTGAGGACTCCGCATATCTCTATTTGTGTTCAAATGAGACAATCGGAGGAATAGAGTGGCAGGAATTCCCTGACACAGGGGATGTCCCTCTGATTGCAGACATGTCATCGGATATCCTTTCACGTCCTGTCGATGTATCGAAGTTCTCGATGATCTACGGTGGTGTGCAGAAGAACCTCGGTCCTGCAGGTGCGACACTTATAATCATGAAGCACAGCATGCTTGATAGAAGGAATGAGAATCTTACGGCTTACATGGACTATGGCCTCCATGCAAAGAACAAGGGACTTTACAATACTCCACCAGTATTCTCAATCTGGGCTGTGAAGCTCGTTCTCGACTGGGTTGAGAAGAACGGAGGAGCAGAGGGAATGCTCAAGAGGGCGAAAGAAAAGAGTGCGCTGATCTATGATGTGATCGACTCTTCATCTTCATTCTACCGCTCCCCTGTCGATAAGAGATACAGAAGCCGCATGAATATCGTATTCCGTCTTCCTAGCGAAGATCTTGAGAAGAAGTTCGTCGAGGAGAGTACAAAGGAAGGAATGCTTGGCCTCAAAGGACACAGGAGCGTCGGCGGTCTGAGAGCCAGCCTCTATAATGCACTGCCGTATGAGGATGTTGTAGCGCTCAGGGATTTCATGGTCGAGTTCGAAAGAAAGAACGGTTAGGCTTTCTTTAATGGTTTGGCAGGCTTCGGCTTGCCAAATCCTGTATTATATGGGGGTGCACTATGAAGAAGATTGACGATACGAACAAACAGATAATCAAGCAGCTTCTGGATGGAAGAAAAGCGTTTTCCGCTATCGCCGATGATCTTATGATAACCGAGAACACTGTACGCAGCAGGGTCAACAAGATGATAGAGGACGGGATATTGAAGATAAGCGGTCTTATAGATCCGACCATGTTCCCCGGCCTTCAGATCATCATGATGGGTGTCAAGATGAAGACTTTGGACCTCGGGCGCAAGGCAGAGGAGTTCTCCGCACTGCGCGGTGTGATAAGTGCCGCAGTCGTCACGGGACGATATGACCTCATAGTCCAGATAGAGCTCAATGAGGAGGAGGGGCTCTCCCTTCTTGATTTCTTCAAGTATGAGCTTTCCAAGATCGAGGATGTCCAGGAGGTCGAGACCTATATCGTATACCGCTCGAAGAATCTTTTGGTTCCTTATATCATATAAGTTTGCGTTTTTTTATCTAAAAATTTCTCCTCTGCCATGATATAATCTTGTAGATAAGGAGATTTTCGCAATGCCTGATATCAGTACTGAATACATGGGCCTCAAGCTTAAGAGCCCTGTTATCATGGCTTCCGGTCCTCTGACAAGCCACCTTGACGACCTCAAGAGAGCGGAGGATGCAGGAGCTGGAGCAGTTGTATTAAAATCAATATTTGAAGAACAGATAGAGAAGGATGCCGGACTTGATGCGGCTGAGAATGAGGAGTATCTTGCACACTCCGACAGCCAGGAGTATTTCGAGGCGATGGCAAGGGCTTATTATATCGACAGGTACATGACCCTTTTGGAAGGGGCTAAGAAGAGCCTCGATATACCTGTGATCGCCTCCATAAACTGCAAGAGCATAAGCACATGGCTCGAGTACAGCCAGAACTTTCTTTCCTGTGGTGCGGATGCAATAGAGCTCAACTATTTCCCGATTGCAAGCAACGCAGATGTAAGCGGGGAGGCTGTTGATAAGGCCCTCTTCGATTTTGCAAAGAGTGCAAGAGGTAAAATAGAAGGAAAGCTCGCATTGAAGATCGGCTCGTTCTATTCCTCCCTCTCCAGCGTGATAAAGAAGATAGATGATGTGGGCTTTGACGGCCTTGTGCTCTTCAATAGGCCTTTCCGCCCGGATATCGACCTCAAGAGCCTCGAGATCAGGGGATGCAAACCTCTCAGCAGTCCCGATGAGTACGGCATGAGCCTCAGATGGACGGCTCTGATGAGCGCCGAGGTGAAGCTCGATATAGCTGCCAATACCGGAATCCACTCTGCAGATACACTTATAAAGATGCTTCTTGCCGGTGCAAAGGCGGCAGAGGTGTGTTCGGCCGTGATCAAGAACGGTTTTTCAGTAATCGGTGAGATGAACAAGGGGCTTTCTGCATTCATGGAAGAGAAGGGCTATGAGGGCACCAGGGATTTCATCGCCCTGCTTGCCGAGGACAACTATGAAAGAGGGGATGCGTGGGAGCGTGTTCAGTTCCTCAAGACTATAGGTAACGATAATGAAAGATAGAGATGTGAAATACGGAGACATAACACCTTTCTTCGGAGAGGACTTCGAGAAGGCTTTCGCACGCTTTCTCTCCCAGACGGACAAGATCGCATCATTTGCCAATTCATTCGTCCCAGAGGGGGAGGATGGTAAGAAGATACTCATCAATTACATCAACAGTGTGAAGGACAAGGTACACAGCTATACCGATTTCCAAAGCCTTCTTACCATGGGGATCTTCTCTCCTGCGGTGCTTAGGAACACCTCAGATGGCTTTACCACCAGCGGAGCGGAGAACATAGATCCGGATAAGGCATACCTCTATGTCTCTACGCACCGTGACATCGTGCTTGACTGCACGCTCATGGATTATGCCCTTTTCCTGAATAAGAAGCCGATGTGCCAGATGGCATTCGGAGACAATCTCATTGCAAACCCGTTCATAGGGGACCTGTTGCGCCTTAACGGTGGTATAATCGTAAAGAGGAATCTGCCGATGAGGGAGAAATACCTTGAGACGATAAGGCTCAGTGAGTATTTCGTCGACACCATAATCGAGGACAACTATTCCATCTGGGTCGCGCAGAAGAGCGGAAGGAGCAAGGACGGCATAGATGATACGCATCCTGCCATCATAAAGATGCTTTATCTTTCAAAGAAGGGGACTGGAATAAGCTTCAATGAGCTTATAAACAGGCTTAGGATCGTTCCTACCGCGATCTCTTATCAGTATAATCCTAATGACATCAACATGAGCAGGGAAGAGGTGAAGACGATAAGAGAGGGGCATTACGACAAGAGGAAGTATGAGGATACGATCTCGATGATGAAGGGTATCAGGGGTTATAAGGGGAAGATACATGTTTCCTTTGGTAAGCCTCTTGAGGGGGATTTCGAGCGTCCTGAGGATGTCGCACGGGAAATCGACAGGCAGATACACCTCAACTACAAACTCTGGGATACCAACTATTTTGCATACGACTATCTCGAGTCCTCGTCCCGTTTCAAGGATGAGTACAAGGATTTCGATACCGAGCGTTTCCTCTCCCTTTTTGCCCATCTGCATGATGATGTAAGGACATTTGTCCTGAACAGTTACGCCAACCCTGTGCGTGAGGCGCTCAAAGAGAAGGAATGAGACGCTTTCTTCTTTTTTCTGCTTTACTAATCCTGCTCTTTTCCTGTGAAAAGGGCAGTTTTGAATTCACAGCATCAACACTGCGCCTAGAGAGCGTAAATGGTCGGGAAAGGCTTCTTTTCTCTGTTGATCTAAGTGATGAGGAGTCATCCTATTTCATATCCATCTCATCCCCCGGCGGACTTCTTACATGGCAGGGGGAGCTCGAGGCTGCAGGGGATGGAAGGTTTAAAATCCCACTTGATATAACAAAGCTCTCTTCATTCCCTCAGGGGGAGTATGTGTTCACTCTCTACAGTTCATCTGGAATGAGTGCAAATGGAAGCGTGATGTTCCTGCGTGAAGAGTTCTCTCCGTTCCTCTCTGATGGAATCATAGCGGGAGTGATGGAAGGGGAAGGTGAGATTGATGGCACACCTGTCGCTCTTGGAAGTGCCGCCGAAAGCGGTGATGTCCTTACATACCAGGACCAGTACTTCAACAGCTACGAGAAAGTGCTCTGATCACTTCGTCCTTCCCACCATCTCCCTGAGCTCCTTCTCCCTAAGCTTGATAAGGAAAGTCCTGCCATGCGGACACGCGGGCTCTTCCATTCTGAATACCTTCTCAAGTATTGCCTCTGCACTGAATCTATCGAGCTTATCACCGGCCTTTATCGCCGCCTTGCATGCAAGGATGGCGAAGATGGAGCTCTCCAGCTCCTTCTCATCCCCTGTGTTGAGGCTTATGAATGCTGCTACCTCATTCTCTATGTCCCGTGCAATTGCAGGCAGGGATGTGATCAGCCATCTGCCATCCTTTTTTTCGAGGATTATCCCAAGGCGTGAATATATGCCGTGGTTTTTATCAAGGAAGAGGGAGACATCATCCTCCATCTCGAGCTCGATTGGAACCAGCAGCGGCTGTACGGTCTCCCTTTTTAGAAGCTCATCGTAAAGGATCCTCTCGTGTGCAGCATGCTGGTCTACGAAATAGAGCTCATCTCCGACTTCAGCTATGAGAAAGAGGCCGAATGCCTGTCCTACGTATCTGAACGCAACAACATCATCGCTATCGTTTAAAGCGGCTGCTCTCTCTTCTTCTGCTTTTATCTTTTTCTCTTCCCTCTCTGCTCTTATCGCCTTTGCTTTCTCTATCCATGAATCATCGCTTGGTCTGCTGATGAAATTGTATCCGCTCTTTTTTTCCGCAGTTCTTGTCGCATCTGAGATATGGTTGAATACCCTTGGCTCCCTCTCTTTCCTGCTCTCCGTATTATCAGGGAAGAGGAATGGGGTGGTATCCTCGCTCTTTATCTCAGGTATGATGCGTTCAATGCCGTTTTTTAGAAGGAGAACTATCGCATGATGGATCTCCTTGATGTTTCTAAGCTTCACCTCTTTCTTTGCAGGGTGTATGTTGAAGTCCACGAGTTCTGGATTGTCGCATATGAAGACGCATGCATACGGGAATGAACCTCCGGGAAGCATCTCCCCGTAGCCGTAGGTGACAGCCTGCGTCAGGCTGAACTCCTCTACAGGACGGTTGTTTACGTATATTCTGATTTCCTTCCTGTCGCTTCTGTATTTTGCGCTTGTAGTTGCGATGATGTCTATCGAATACTCTTCATCCGTACCTCTGAGGTGCATTACATCGGCATCGGCAATCCCCATCGGGCGGTAGAGCATCATGACCCTCTCCTTAAGACTCTCGGCTTTATCGAAATTGAGTTTCAGCGCTCCGTCGCTGTAGAACTTGAATGATACGGATGGGTTTGAAAGCGCCCTCGAGATCACAAGGTTCCTGCAGCTCTGAGCCTCGGTGCTGGGGCGCTTGAGGAAGTTCCTTCTGGCAGGGATGTCCATGAAGAGGTTCTCCGCCTGCACAATCGTCCCCTTGCTGATGGCAGCCTTCTCGACATCTCCTCTCTCTCCGTTGTCGATGACTATCCTGTGTCCTTCCTCTCTTTCCCGGTCGAATGAGGTTATGGTGAGCTTCGTAACAGATGCGATGGAGTAGAGGGCCTCTCCTCTGAAGCCGAGTGTCTTTATCTTATATAGGTCATCCTCAGTCCTTATCTTGCTTGTGGCATGACGTGTTGCGATGATATGAAGATCTTCTTCGGAGATTCCCCTTCCGTTGTCCGTGACTTTGATGCTGTCGATTCCGCCGTTCTCGATTTCAATGACGATCTCATCGGCACCAGCATCCAATGCGTTGTCCAGCACCTCCCTGAGTATGCTCTCAGGTTTCTCGATGACCTCACCTGCTGCGATGCGTGCTGAGATTCTTGCGGAAAGCTGATTTATGTTCTTCATTGCCTTGTACCTCCTTCTCAGAATCCGATCCTGGAATTTATCTTGAGCCTCGGGGAGACTTCCTTGAGCCTGTAGGAGTTTATATACCCGCTCTCCTCATAGATTGCCACAGTGCTCAGTTCGACTTCAAGGCTCATGTTGTCGAAATCCTTCGTCAGCGATGCAGAGTATATTGTATTCTCATTGTTCATGTATGCCTCAAGGTTGTCAGGGGAGGAGAATGATGAGATGAAATCGAGCTTTGAAAGTTCCAGATGCATTCCAATGCCGTTATGGAGTGTGAACTCCAGATCGAGTGTGAACATGTCCCCTTTGTATGCAGACGGGTTTTCAATCAGTGCTACTATGTTCGGCAGACTGTAGCGGATGAGGAACCTGAAGTTCCTAAGGCTCAGAGATGTCTCTGCAATAGCATAGTAGCTCAAGCCTTCTATCTTGTCGTCACTGCGGTCCATATCGGGATTGAGGGATGAGAATGCATTGAAGTAGTTGGGGTAGAGCGAGCCGGAGTGTATGCCCCCGTTGATGCCGAATGAGAAGACATCATCATCCCATCTGAGCTCTCCTCCCAGAAGATAGCCATAGAGCTCCATATTCTCGAAATCATAGATGACAGTGGTCTTTACCGGCGTTCCATCAACATACTCGGCATATGTCTCCCCATAGAGGAAGAAGCTGAAGGCAAGGCGCTCATTGAAAAAGGGCTGGGTGTATGTGAAGCCTAAAAAGGAGCGGAGGGAGAAGTTCCTCATGTCCTTCATTATGAGCTCTGTAGGTGCGCTCAGACTGAATGAGAAATTCGCATCATTTATGGGATAGAATGAGAAATACGGGTCGATTATCCTCGGACTCTCCATATCATCGACATAGATGCCGAAGTCGAGGTTGTAGAAATTGAACCCCATGTTGAGGCTCAGTGCATCAAAGGATGAGTAGTTCTCAAAGAATACATCACTCTTCCTCTCATCCCTGGAGGCGTCAATATAGAATATGGAGTCTTCGCTCTTGCCGATGGATATCCTTTCTATGAGGGAGAAGATGTCTGTGACCGAGTCATATACATCCTCGATGCTGTCGTTCTTCCTCCACATGTCGAACCATGGGTCTGCTTTCAAAGATACCATCCTCATGCTTCCATCAAGAAGCTCAAGATAGATGGGGATCCTGAAAGAGAGGATGAGATCATCGTTTTTGAATGTAAGGATAGGGCTGATGTTGAAATAAAGTCCTGCCTCGAAGTAGTTCTCGAATCCGAGGTCGAACTGCAGGCTAAGCATTTTCTCCGGGATGTAGTCCCTGTAGACGTTGTTGTCCACGTCGATGAAAGCCAGAGAGGAGGAAAAACCTATTTCAGGGTGTCCGTTCTTGTATCTTATGAGGAACTCTGAGACGATGCTTCCCGTTTCGAGGTCCATACCGAGATAGAAATCGGATGTGGAGAGGAAGTCATCGTATTCAAAGAGGTTCTGCTTCCTTGCTCCCATGAGGAAGTCTATGTTTCCAAGTTTGAAGGAGACTGCGACATCCAGATAGGAGTTGTCGAATATCAGCTTCAGGTCGCTCTTGTCGAGGTTTATGAATGTGTTTATGTTGAGTTTGAAGCGGTCGAAAGCGAGGTCTGAATCGAAGAAGACGGCGATGCTGTCCCTTTCTGTGTCGGGCTTATAGTTCTCGTTGAAAAGATTGTAGTAGACCCCGTCATGCTGGAAGTATACACCCAGGCTCATCTCGTCATCCTTTATGGAAAAGGGGATGGAGAGAAAATATGACTTCTCGGAGTTGATGAACTCATCAAGGCTGAGGCTCTTCATCCTTCCAAGCATCCCGAATCTCAGCCCGAACGAGATGTCGGAGACATTGACCAGCGGTGCATCCACAAAGAGGATGGGGTAGAATGTGGAGTTCTCCTTCTTGTTATAGCTTACAGCTGAGAAGAATTCGAATGCGATCTCCACCGGCCATGCCCTTGAGAGTGTGAATGAAAGGACATTGCCGCTGAGGATCAGGGCATCATCATCCTGGCTTGAGAACGAAAGGTCATCCGCATAGCTTCTGAAGTCGAAGAATTCGGTATCGAGCATGAAGTTCAGGCTCAGCTTCTCTTCAAGGCCGTCCCACTGGTGGACGACACCCTCGAAGAGTCCTGCTCTGTCTCCTGCAAGGGGTGTGGACCTGTCGAGGTCGAAAGTAAGAAATCTTCCTCTGTAGTTCAGGGAGTTTATGAACGATGAGAGAAAGGGCAGGATGGGAGACTCATGGCTGTAGGAGATTATCTTGGCCGCATCGATGTTGAATGCGGCGTGAAAATTCCCGACATGGAATGTCGGGATCAATGTACTGGTAAGTGTGAACGAATCGCTTACGCTATCCGCATAAGCCCTTGTCCTTAAAAGCAGGTCTACTCTGTCAATGTTTTTTTTTCGACTTCGAAAACGCTTACTGCAGGAGCAATGAGGTTCGATTCATATGTGACACTGGTGAAATCAGGTTTTGCAGGAACTCCCTCGACCTTCCTCTCTACTTCAATCGAAGGGATGGAAGGAACTGCAAAGCCTGTAAGCTCATGCTTCGTAATCGAGAGACTTGCAGGGGATGGGATGCTGTATTCGTATCCCTTTACAACCACCTCAGGTGCCTCTGGGACAGGTGGAAGATATGTCTCGCTTACTACCAGTTTCGGCTTTGAAGGGATGTTGAGCTTTCCCTCGACGCTTATGATTGTAGGCTCCTTTGGTCTGATCACCTCTTCAACCACTTCTTCAACAACATCCTCGACGCTGATCTCTTTTGTCTCCTGCTCAGGAGGAAGTGTATCGACCTGGTCAAGCGGGATGTTCACGACCATCCTCGTCAGACTTGAATATGTCTGAGGATAGATCTCGTAGCTGATTCCGCTCAGTCCGTCAAGACTTCTTGCATAACTGTCTGCGCTGTAGTTGTAGATCGCCTCTTCATCATCTGTGGTGATGATCTCATATACACCCGACTCGTTCAAAGCCGTAAGTGTCACAGGAGTGTAGACCTGGATGTAGATGTCCTCTCTCAGGTCAAAGCCCGCCTTTCCGTCTATCAGATAGAATGTAGGGGCTGAAGCATCCAGGGAGAGAACAGAGAATATCGAATTTCCACCAAGTATGATATCTCCGTAATCGGTAGAGAATGTAACTTCTTCTTCATTTGTAAGAACGATGAGACCCTCTAGATCAGATACTGCTACCCCGTCGCATCTTCGGCCGTAGGCGTCATATAGTTCAAAATTGCCGCTTGTCACCGTCACGTCCAGGTTTACGGCGAAAAGACTGGATATGGACAGCAATAAGATTAAGGCGGTTATTATTCTCTTCATACGAACCTCTTACTGTAGTTTATCATATATTTAGAACACTGTTCCACAATAATTATTACATTTTTCTTTTTATTGTTTTGCGGGCAATGTATCGTCAGGATTGGAATATCTGGTCGCAGTACAATGCTTTATCATGAAAAACGAAGAAGGATTGCTGTTTTTCTCCTCAATCATCCCTTTCCTCTTTGACGCTTTTCAAGGGGCTTGGGAAGGCATAGGAGGAGTAGATATGCTCCCTGGCAAGCTTGTCTATGTGGCAGAGTTCGCTGACAATCGGCTTCAGGCGTGCCCTCACATTGGTCTGGTCGTACGGGCAGACTGGCTTGACAGCCGGAATGTCGTACATCTCCTTAAGCCTTCGCGTCACGTTCTCATGGACCCTTATCATCGGACGTATGACGTATAGCTTTCCATCGAAGAACTCCTGTACCGGCTTCATCGTATCATGCCTTGCCCTGAAAGAGAGGTTCATCAGACTTGTCTCCACCAGGTCGTCGAGGTGATGCCCCATGGCGATGAGACGTATGTCGTTTTTAAATGCGTAATCGAAAAGTATCCTCCTTCTGTTCCTTGAGCACAGATAGCAGTTGAATTCACCTTTGAAAGAGGAGGGAAACTGATGCTCGTCCACGATCATGAACTCTATCCCGAGGGCCTGGTAGTACTCCTTGAGCTTCTGCTTGTATTCATCGTCGATCGGATGCTCTATCCAATTTATCATGAGGGCTTTGAGAGTGTAGTCTATCGGAAGCCATTTCCTTCTGATTGATAGTGCGAGTGAGAGCGCGAGCGAGTCTTTCCCTCCGCTTGCGGAGATGAGTACCGTATCCCCATCCTTTATCATCTCGAATTCGTTGATTCCTTTCCCCGTCTCCTTGATGAATCTCATCACCCATGGTGGAATCTCTCCTTCTATCAGGTTCCTGTAGCTAAGCTTTCCTTCCATCAGAACATCTCCTTGAGCACATCAGCTACATCGGAAAAGCTAACATAATGAGGAAGAAATATCGAGAGCTTTCTCAAAACAGATGAGAATACCATGCCGACCTCTCTGCTGAGGACGCTCTCATCCTCCCTTATGGGGGTCACCTCACCGTTTTTCCTCAATAGGAGCATGGAGCTCTCGAAATTCACAGGTTCGGGGATGTCTATTATCGTCTCATACTCCTTGAGAGCGCTGTATTTCCTTCTAAGTGCTGAGAAGATCATCCTCTCGGCCTCCATCCTCTCATCCAGGTCCTCTGCCATCTTTCTCAGTCTTGGATAGGCATCCAGGGCAAGCTCCACCTTCTTCTCCAGAAGATTGTTGTGCTCGACCCTCTCGATCAGGATGAACGGTTCATAGCTCTTATATCTTTCTGCGAGGACGGAGAACTCGATATCGTCTTTCAGATAGAGGTCCTCATATGTGATGACCTTGTCGCGGAGGGCGGAAAGCAGGGCTTTCTTTATCATCGCCGTAGCGCTTCTGACCCCTTTGTGCCAGTAGACGGTCCTGTACATCATGTATTTTGAGAAAAGGACATGCTCTATGGAGACCAGGGCCTCCTCTTCGAGTACGAGGTTGCCATCCCTTAAGTCGAGGCTCTTGATTATATAGTCCGTGTTCTGCGTACCGTATGGGACGCCTGAGAAATATGCATCACGCGAAAGGTAGTCGAGCTTGTCCGGATCCAGAGGACCTGAGAGGATCATCCTGTAGAGAGCAGTTTCTTCATCGTCGGTTTCAATATTCTTATCTATGATCGAAGCACTTATTAAAGGGTCTGCGCCTGTTTTCTTCACATCTTCATTAAGAGAGCTGTTGTTCAGGATCATGTCCGCTGCAATCTCCTCATGCTCCCTTATCGCGAGCTCCTTGAGTGAGTGGGCATATGGGAAGTGGCCTATGTCGTGAAGGAGGCCTGAAGCAAGAAAGCTCATGATGCCGACCCTTGAGAGGGGCAGCTCCTCGTTCTTTGTAGCAAGGGAGAGGATTATCATGCGCGAGAGGTGGTAGACTCCGATGGAGTGGTCGAGACGTGTGTGTACGCTTCCGGGGTATATGTGATAGGTCGGTCCGTTCTGCTTTATGCGTGCAAGCTTCTGCACGTCCTTGTTCTCCAGAAGTGCCTTGAATGCCGAGCTCATCGGGATGTTGCCCCATAGCGGATCTTTTATCGAATGGGTGAAGCCGTCATATAACAGTGCAAGTATTTCTTCTCTTCTCATATGGAAAAGATAGCACAAAAACACAGATCTTTGCTTTTTTTCTTCTTTTGACGTATCCTCATTCCTGATGAAGAGAAGTTTTATCATCCTGCTTATGATTTTCAGCACCCTCTCTTTAAGTGCCGTGGCCCCATATGATGAGAGGGGAGAGCGCATTGTGATGGATTATCAGGAGGAAAGCGACCATGCGGTGCTCTACAAGGCATTGAAGGAGGAGGTGGACCTTGAGTGGTATGAGAAGTATTCCTCTGCCGATTCCCTCCTTGTCTCCCAGACCCTTGAGCCCCTTCAGCAGATTCTTCCCCTCGATGATTTTGTCTTTACAGAGGAGAAGAACGATGCCATCGGAGTACTTTGTCTCAGCGATGGCAGATATCTATCTTTCACTTTCAAGGATGGACGGATCCACGCAATCAGTTTTGATTGAGGCTCTCGAAGAGGTCGAGCATGCCCTCAAAGTGTTTTGTGGCGCTTCTGACCGGCTCCGGACGCGACATGTCGACCCCTGCCTTTTTCAGTGCGTTGATAGGATATTCCGAGCCTCCTGATTTGAGGAAGGCCAGGTAGTCGTCCCTCTCTTTCTCTCCTCCGCCAAGGACCTTCTCAGAGAGTGCGAGCGCCGCACTTATGCCGGTTGCGTATTTGTATGTATAGAATGCCGTATAGAAATGCGGGATCCTCAGAGCCTCAAGGTCGCTTACATCAAGCATTCCGACAGCCTCTCCGAAGTACTCATCCAGAAGCTTTCTGTATGTGCTTCTCAGGTAGTCTATCGTCAGAGGAACTCCCTTTTGTGCATCCTCATGCACTATAAGCTCGTATTCTGCGAACATGGTCTGCCTGAAGAGTGTGGCAACGATGTCGTCGAGATGCTTTGACACAATGTATTTCCTGACCTTGTCGTCACTGTTTTTAATAAGGTAATCGGTCAGAAGGGACTCGTTGAAGGTAGATGCTACTTCCGCCTCGAATATCGTGTAGTTGTAGCTCATGAACGGGTTGTTCCTGACCGAGTAGTAGGTGTGCATGCTGTGGCCGCCTTCATGGATCAGTGTGTAGACGCTGTCAAGCACCGCATCCTCATAATTCATCATTATGTAAGGCTTTCCAGTATACCCACCTGCACTGAAGGCCCCGCTTCTCTTGCCTTTGTTGTTGTAGCGGTCCACCCAGCGCTCCTTCGTCAGTCCGTCTACGAGAGTTGTCCTGTAGTCCTCTCCAAGGACCTTGACGGTATCCGATATTATTGATACCGCCTCATCGTAGCTGTAGTTGACCTTTGCATCCTTCTCCATGCTCAGATATACATCGTAGTGCATGATCTTCTCCTTGCCTTGGGAGCGCGCTTTCATCTGGTAGTAGCGGTGGAGGAGGGGAAATGCTTTATGCACCTCCTCTATCAGGTTGAGGTAGACGGCTTGGGGAATCCTGTCGGGAAAGAGCGCTTTATCCAGTGAGCTCTTGTATCCTCTGGCTCTTGCACGGAATATGTCGTTCTTCACAGAACCTGAATAGATCCTTGCAAGGGTGTGCCTGTTCCTCTCATATGCCGCATAGAGTTTCGTGTATGCCTCCCTCCTGATGTCCTCGTTCTCATCCCGTATGAATTTGGTGTAGTTCGAATGAGTGAGCTTCTCGCCGTTTACCTCTCCGAAATCGAGATCGATGTTGTTCATGTCCTGGAATGTGTCCTGGAATGAGGAGCCGACGGGAGAGTACAGGCTGAGCAGGCGTTCCTCCTTCTCGCTGAGTATGTGCTCCTTGAATCTCCTGCTCTTTTTCACATATCTGACGAACTCCCTGTTCCTCCTCTCTTTCAGATAAGCATTTATCTTCTCATCCTCGATCGCCATCAGCTCCGGGTCGAAGAAGGAAAGGGCCTCGCTTATCTTGTTCTCGACCTCTTCATAGAGGCCTGCGTTTTTCATCACAGTCGCATTGGTGCTGTCGACACTGTATTTCAAAAATGCATAGCTTGATAGGCGCTCAAGCTCTCTCAGGATGTCCCTGAGAAGACAAAGGGCGTTATGAAAGCTGTCGGAATCCTTTCCTATCGTTCCCTTGAGTGCTTTTATCTCCTTGACTCTCTTTTCAAGCTTCTTCAGGTCCTTGAGGAATGCCTCATCACTGGCTGAGAGGCTTGAAAGATCCCATGTGTCGTTTATTTTCTGTTCATTTCTTTCCATATCGTCTCCTTTTCCATCTCTAGTATCTTCTTTATGGCATTGGCCGCCTTCGCCCTGTGAGAATATGTGTTCTTCTCTTCTACTGTGAGATTAGCGGACACAGCCATTGCCTCTTCGTTGTAGAACACCGGGTCGTAGCCGAATCCTCCCTCTCCCTCCGCTTCTCTCACGATCCTTCCCTCCACGGATTTCTCCACAACGTATTTGTTGTGCTCATCCACTATGAGGACCATCGTACAGACGAATCTCGCTTTTCTATTCTCCAGTCCTTCCATGTTCTTCAATAGGAGGGTGTACTTCTCCTTGTCCGTAAGTTTTCCTCCCCCTTCCTCCCCGTATCTGGCGGTGTGTATCCCGGGCTTTCCTCCGAAGGCATCTACACAGAGCCCCGAGTCGTCTGCGATACAGGGCTTTCCGATTATTCTATAGAGCTCTTCGGCTTTTATAAGGGCGTTTTCAATGAAGGATTTGCCATCCTCGACGGGATTAAACTCGTAACCCTCATCCTTTGGAAGGATTATCTCGTATTCAGGAAGAAGCTCTTCGAACTCCCTCCTCTTATGCTCGTTGTTGCTTGCAAGGTATAACTTCATGGAATCAATATAACACTTAACTAAATGAAATGGTAATAGTCCCCGCTCTTTTTGCCTGTCTCATGGTAGGGTATGTATGCATGGTAGCTGTCATATGAGAAGAAGAGCAGGGCATCATACAGCTTGATGTTGATATCCCTGCCCGGTGCGGAGAATACAGGATTGCCTAGCTTAGTGGTATATCTGTTGAGCCTGAGGTCTCTGATTATAAGCTCTGGAATGGAGAGGAAATACATACCTTGATTCTTTTTCAGCTCGGCATAGTACTTCCCGTCCACTATGAAGGAGATGGAAAGGCCGTCATCCTTTTCCATGGTTTTCATCTCTTCATTCCTCTCTACGCTCCGACAGGATGAAAGCATGAGGATCATCAGGAGGATCAGCATCTTCTTCATATCCCTTATGATAATCCATAGTCATACTATTTTCATCATCCTGACAGCCTCTTTCGCCTCTTCAAGGTTTTTCACTGCCGCCTTGACCGCTTGGCATATGCTTGCACGGGAGTAGTTGAGGAGTTTCGCAATTTGACCGTGGCTCAGTCCGTTGTTCAGATGCCTCAGCTGTCCTATCCTCTTCGTGTATGCTTTGAGAACCACCTCTTCACTTTTCAGGATCCTCTTTTTCTCCTCATCCGATGATGAGAGGAGGGAGTATTCATAGTTCAGGCGTATGAGCGACTTGTAATGACGTATGGCCATCTTCTCAATCTCCTTTCTCCTTTCTTCTAACAGCTGCTCAATGTAGCTTTCCTTCAGCTCGAAGAACTTTATGATCGCCTCCTCCTTCACCTCCAGTGCCTTGGAGATTGCAAGGCTTTCATGCCTTACCGTATCGCTCGGCACATATAAGAGCAGGCATAGGAAATCCTTTCGTGCCTTGACTCTTGTGAAGCTCATCCTGAGCACCCTCTCCATAGGGCTTGCTTCCCTTTTATCGAATATCCTCTCCTTTATAATGTGCTCTGTCATCTCCGTAAGGCTCATCCTGTCGTAGTCTCCTGAAAAAGAGAAGTCCTCTGTGCTGTATGAGGCTTCGAAATCAGAAAGGTAGTACCCGTCATAGAGGTCGTTCCATGTCTCTGCATGTTCAAGGAGCATCTCCTCCTTGTGCTTCCTGTACTTCTGCATCGCAAAGACCCGTGACTTCTTCCTCAGTACCTCCGTCAGATACTCCAGGTATGTCCGCCTTGTTATCACATAGCAGGAGATGATCTCAAGCGCATTCTGCTTCTGCTTGATATAGAATTCGGTTATGTCCTCCTCAGAGAGGAAACCCTTGCTCAGCGGTATTGTGAAGATAAGCATCTCCGTCTTCTTAACAAGGGTCTTCTCAATCTCTTTCTTTCTACTGCAAGCTGACAGTGAGTTGTAATATAGGACGAGTGATGTAAGACTCTTATCCTCATCCTCTGAAAAAACAGCATCCATCTGAATCCACTCCTGCCTCTTTTATGCAAGTGATGTGGATGAGATGGATGATTATATGAATGATTGAAATAAATTAATGTATTATATTGGATTATTCAAACAAGTGGCCTGAGCTTTTCAAGAATGAACGACTTTGCATCCTCACTTTTCAGGTTCTCTACAGTAGCTCCTGCAGCAAGTGCATGTCCCCCTCCTGAGAGGCTTGATGCCAGCGCCCCGACATCGACATTTGCATTCCTCTTCGCCCTGAATCCGAATTCAATGCCGTTTTCCTTCTCTTTTATGAGTACGACGACCTTGACGCCTTCGCATTCCAGAAGAGCAGGGTATACGGAGTCCCCGGGACGCTCTGAGCTCAAACTGTCTTTCTTCTCATATGCGATGATTACCTTTCCTTCGAGTGCAGGCTCACACTCTTCAAGGATTCTTGCGACGAGCTTGACATCTTCAAGCTTCCTTCCATCATGCATCCTGTCATACAGCTCATATGGATTGAGTCCCGTCGAGATGAATGATGAGACCTTTTTGAAGCTATCCGGGGCCTGGATGTCTGAAATGAAATGGAAGAAGCCGGTATCTGTAAGGAATCCGAGTAGAAGATACTCTGCAAATTCCTTCTCTAGCTCCACGCCAAGTGCGATTCTTAACTCATCTACAAGAAGTGTTGTGGAAGGGGAGAGGGGGACGATGTATGAAAGCTCCTCGTCATAGAATGCCCTCCCTGATGCATGATGGTCGATCACTATGGTCTTGCTGCCCTTCAGCTCCTGATAGACCATTCCCGGCCTATCTTCTGTAGAGCAGTCGAGGATCACGACAAGAGGATGCTTCTCCTTCACCTCTTGATCCACAGAAGATGAGAAGAGGTGTGCATATCCCATTATCTCCTTCCTACTAAACGGTCCGTCATTGAAGAGGTGCACTTCCTTTCCTAGCTTTCCGAGTATGCATGAAAGCGCTAGGGAGGAAAAGATTGCATCACCATCAGGATTGACGTGTGAGATGATGGCGATGCAGCTGCTCTCCTCAACAGCCCTTATAAGAGCTTCAGGTATTGGATGAAATAAGCTTTTCTTCTTTTCCATTTATCAAAACAGTAGGGCGTGTGTTGTTCTCAACATTGTCCCTGGTCACGACAATCCTATCCACTCCGTCGATGGAAGGGATGTCGTATGAGATGTCGAGCATAAGGTTCTCTACTATGCTTCTGAGCCCCCTTGCTCCCGTCTTCTGCCGGAATGCCTTCTCTGCGATTGCAGAAATGGCATCATCGGTGAACTCAAGTTCGATGCCATCGAGCCTGAACGATGCCTGATACTGCTTCACGATGGAGTTCTTTGGCTCTGTGATGATCCTCTTGAGGTCCTCCACCTTCAGATCATCGAGTGTCACATGGATCGGCAGTCTTCCAATGAACTCAGGTATGAGACCGAATTTCACAAGATCATCCGGATGAAGCTGGGCATAGATGTCCTTCAGCTCCTCGCTGCTTTTCTTTGCGACAGTGGTTCCGAAACCGAAAGTGGAGGTCGCGGTCCTTCTCTCGATGACCTTGTCAAGTCCTACGAACGCCCCTCCGCATATGAAGAGGATGTCACGTGTGTTGATCTTTATCATCTCCTGGTTCGGATGTTTTCTTCCGCCCTGGGGAGGTACGGAGGCTACTGTGCCTTCAATGATCTTCAGAAGGGCCTGCTGTACGCCCTCACCTGAGACATCACGTGTGATGGAGACGTTCTCGCTCTTCTTTGCGATCTTATCGATCTCATCTATGAATATGATTCCCTTCTGGGCCTTCTCGATATTGTAGTCGGCTGCATCTATGAGTTTGAGAAGTATGTTCTCGACATCTTCTCCAACATAGCCTGCTTCTGTAAGGGTGGTTGCATCTGCGATTGCGAACGGGACACTGAGCTTCTTTGCGAGTGTCCTTGCAAGAAGTGTCTTACCCGTTCCTGTAGGACCGATTAGAAGGATGTTGGATTTCTCGAGCTCAACGCCGTCCCTTTCGATCCTGTCCTTGTTCATGACCCTCTTGTAGTGGTTGTATACCGCAACAGAAAGGACCCTCTTCGCCTGGTCCTGTCCGATTACGTAGTCGTCGAGGTATTCTTTTATCTCCCTCGGGGTGGGGATGTTCGTAAGCTCTGCAGACCCCTCATCACCTCTCTGCTGGTTGTTGAACATATCCATGCATGTGGATGCGCAGTCGCGGCAGATTGCAACACCGCTTGCAGTGATGAGCTGTCCAGCTTCTTCAGCGCTCCTTCCGCAAAAGGAGCAGTATTTAACTCTAGCCATTACTTTCTTTCTTCCACAACAAAATCCACGATGCCGTATTCCCTAGCTTCATCGGCACTCATGTAGTAGTCTCTTTCGATATCCCTGAGGATCTCATCAGTATCCCGACCTGTGTGCCTGCTGAGGATTCTCGTGGTCACATCCTTTATTCTCTGCAGCTCCCTGTTTGCAACTATGATGTCCGTCGCCTGACCCTCTGCGCCACCATACGGCTGATGGATCATGACCCTTGCATTCGGCAGTATGCTTCTTTTCCCTTTGCTTCCTGCTGCCAGTATTATGCTTGCCATGGAGCACGCCTGACCCATGCAGAGGGTCCTGACAGGGCATGATACGTACTGCATCGTATCATATATTGCAAGGCCTGCAGTGACACTTCCCCCCGGGCTGTTGATATACATGCTGATCTCCTTCTCAGGGTTCTCCCCTTCGAGGAAGAGAAGCTGTGCGACGACAAGGTCTGCATTGGCGTCGTTGATCTCCCCGTCGAGGAATATGATCCTGTCTTTTAGAAGACGCGAGAAGATATCGTATTGTCTTTCTCCTGCTCCCGACTGCTCTACGACATAGGGGACAAGATTATGCATTTTTTCTCTCATAAGACTCCATTTATATTATAAATCGGAGGAAAACTCCTCCGATTCATGATGTTTCCGCTCCATAGGGAAATGTTATTTGTTGAAGAATTCCTTATAGCTCTTCTTCTCTTTTCCTGCCTTGAATGTGTTGTTCTCAAGGAGGAATGGAACGACCTTTGCGAACTGCATGTCGTCCTTGATCATTTCCTTATAGAAGTCCCTGTTCTCCTCGGGAATGTTCTTCAGCTGCTCATCGCATGCCTTCTTGTATTCCTCCTCATCAAGTGCGAAATCCTCTTTTGACTTGATTGCATCGAGGATCAGCTGCTCCCTGAGCTCCTTCTCTGCACTTGGTCTCCATTCTGCAAGGATCTGGTCCTTGCTCTGGCTCTGCATCTCCATGAACTTGTTGAATGTCTTCTCATCAAGTCCTGACTGCTGGATGAAGTTCCTCCATGCCTGCTCAAGCTGTGTTTTTATCATGGACTCGGGAAGTGGGAACTTAGTCTCCTCCACAAGCTTCTCCATCAGGCTGCTTGCCTTGATGTTCTTAAGTGCGTCATCGACTTCCTTCTCAAGCTTTTCCCTTGTGGCCTTCCTAAGGTCTGCAACAGTCTTGTACTCTTCCTTCACATCCTGTGCGAAATCGTCATCGACCTCTGGAAGCTCCCTTAGCTTGACTTCATTAACTTTCACCCTGAGCTTCACACTCTTGCCTGCAAGAGGGGATGTCTCATCTTCCTTGTATGTCTTTTCGATGACCTTCTCATCCCCCTTCTTCATGCCGATGATGTCCTCGTCGATCATGTAGTAGTTGTATCCTGTTCCGAGAGTGAATGTGAAACCTTTTCTTTCAGTGTTGCTCTTCTCGTTTCCCTCTTCATCGAGCTCGACATAGTCGATGGTTGCGATATCTCCCTTCTCAAGGGCTCCATCCTTTGTCTTCACGATGGCGTTCTGCTCCCTGAGCTTCTGTATCTCATTGTCCACATCTGCCTCTGTGACCTCGACATCGTCTACTTCGATCTCTCTTCCCTTGTAGTTCTCAACAACTACCTCAGGTCTTACGTCGTAGTGTACCGTGAATGTTACATCCTCGCCTTTCTTGAATGGGAGGAGAGCCTCCTCATCCTGTAGGGCAGGTGTTGAGTATGGAAGCGGCTTGTCCTTGTCATCCATGGATTTGTAAGCCTCTTCAAGTGCGTCCTCCAGGCTGGCAAAAGTGCTTTCTTCCCTGATTGAATCACCATACTTCTTCTCAATTACGCTGACAGGGGTCTTACCCTTTCTGAATCCAGGGATCTGAAGCTCCGCCTGATACTTCTTAAGCCTGTTCTGGTATGCCTCTTCAATGCTTGCACTGTCGACTGTGATGGTAAGAGCAAGCTGGGAGTTCTCTAATGCCTTCGTACTCTGTTTGACAATCATTTCTGTCCTTCCTTATCTTCGATATTATCTAAATAACTGATTCAACCCAATTAATATAATAGTTTTAGCATACTTTGTCATCATCTAGTTCTTCTTTGTCATAAGATAGGTGATGTTTTCCTCTGCCTGCTCTAGTTTTTCCAGTGCATCCTGCATCATATTCCCCTCAAGGCCGAGGCTGAGGGCATCCAGCATGATCCCTTTCGCCTGGATAAGCGAATCCAGGTCTACGGCGCAGCCAAGGAGGGCGGAGGAGTACCAGTAGTTCACTTCGGCAACATCCTTCCTCCTCTGGTAGATGGGCTTGAGCAGGTCTTCGGCTTCCTTGCCTTTCCCGCTCTGCATGTAGCTTATGGAGAGGAGTATTGTGAGCACTTCGCTCTTCTCATACTCCCCATTCTTTTCTATTCGTTCGAAAAGAGTGCGGTACTCTTCGTCTTCAAGAAGTATGTCTATTAAATGATCCATGTCCATGGATATTAAGGATAAAGACTATTTCGTATTTTTTCCAGATGACCGTTCTCATTCTTTCTTCAGTATCTCGATGACTTTCCTCACCTTGTCGCTTGCATCCTTTTTCGACAGGATCCCGAAAGCCGTACTGTAGTTCCATAGCACAGGCTTCAATGAAAGGGATGGCATGCTCTCTGCTATGCTTTTGAATGTCGCGAGGAAAGCCTTTTTTTCCTCGATCTCCTTTTCAAGCTCGGCACTGTAGCGGTCGAATGTGATGATCTCTATCTGCTTGTGGTACTCCATGATGTCGGCCCTCAGCTGGTCGAACGCCTTGAGGTATCCTTTCTTATATATGTACACCCGTCTGCCGTAGAGGTCCTCGATATCCAGCATCGGAACGGCTTTCAGCTCATCATCTTCCGCTATTGCGAGCATCAGGCGCTCCTTCCTCATCTCAAGCGCCGAGAGCGAGTACTTCTTCAGCAGTCTCTCATCATAAAAAGATGCGAGGATGTCGACGTGGCTCTCAAGATGCTTCAGCGTCTCCTCCATGGAGAAGAAGTGGACAGGGTGGAACATCAGGCTCCCAAGGTCCTTCCTCCTTTTCTCAAGTGCGCTTACGAGCTCTCTTCCTGGAGCCATGTAGGAAGTGCCTACCTTGAGGGAGAGGTTCTCCTCTGCTTCAATCCTCTGGGCCTTCTGTATGGCGGAGTTCGAGTATCTGATCATGAAAAGGGCGTCCTGGGCAAGGCTCTTTCCCGCATTCGTGAAGATTGCATCATCCTTTTCCACCGAGAGTATCCTCACCCCGTATTTCTCCTCCAATGCGGTGACTCTGCTTTTGAGCGTAGTCTCCTTCATGCCGAGAGCATGTGCTGCCGCCTTGTAATCCTTCTTTTCGTAGAGAATGCAGAGTGCCTCTATATCCTTATCGTACATCTTGCCCCTTATGCCTCACCATCGGTCAGCTTTCTTTTTTTTCTCATTATGGCGGCTATTTGGAGAATCGTCCATGAGGCATGGATGAAAAAAAGGGAGGGGAATGAAAAAATATTTAGTTGGACATACTGTGTCCACTGTGTTGCCTGATAATACCAATAGCGGAGGAACAAATGAAACTTTCTAAATCGGAAATAGAGAAGATGCTCGTATCCTATGAGCCTCTTATGAGGAAACTGTCGAATGAATATCTCCATTGCTCGTCATCCCCGGCCCTGGAGCTGGATGATTTCATGCAGGAGGCCAGGATAGGGCTCGTGAATGCCGTCGATGCCTATGACAGTGCAAAGGGTACTGCGTTCTCATCCTTTGTCGAGAGGGGCATACGCATCTCTCTGAGAAAGCTTCTTTCAGAGCAGTCCCGCCTGATACGCTTTCCCAAGCACAGGATAGAGCAGTTAAGCGCCCTGGATAAGGCTGAGAAGGCTGCTATGAGCGACAGTGATGATCTCCTGGCCTCGTATTCGGGGCTTGGGATCGATAAAGTCCGCATGCTCAAAAGACTCAGAAAGGCATCCTCCTCCCTCTCCCTTGATGATGCACTCGATGAGAGGTCCTACCTTGAGTTCGTCAAATGCGATGATTTTTCTTCTGCAGAGCTTGACAGGCTGATGGTCAAGATGATGGAGAAGCGGATTGACGAGATGAAGGAGGATGATGCTTTCATTCTCAAGAGCATTTCAGGTACGTTCGGTTTTGAGAAGAAAAGCAGGCTGTCCCTATCGAAGGAGATGAACAGAAGCTACTCGTCGATAACGAGATCATATAGGAAATCCCTTGATTCATTAAGAAAAGCGCTATAGGCTTTCACCATCCTGACTGAACTTCTCCTTTCAGGATGGTTTTATTCTGATTACGGATTAAAAAAATAAATACTATATAAATGGAAGATAAATGAAAACCACCTCCGAAGAGGTGGCTGGCGCTTAAAGGATCCTTGCAACAGGGAGCTTCCTGATTGCGATGCATGTGGAGCATCCTTCTCCGAACACGCTCTCCATCCTCCTGATATATTTATCCACCATATATTCAGGAACATATGCCTGGATGGTACCTGCAAAGCCGCCGCCATGGACCCTGCTTGCGCCTTCTCCCTCCAGCACATCCTCGCTTAATGCGAGAGCGAGCGAAAGTCCCTGCTCTGACGGGCTTGATGAAGGGTATACGTTCTGAAGGTATTTGAATGAGGAGTTCCCCGATTCCTCCACCAGCATGAGGAATGTGTCGATTGATTCATCTTTGAGCTCCTGAAGCATCAGAGCAACCCTCTCGTTCTCCTTGAAGAAGTGGTATGCACGCAGGATAGCCCTGTCGTTTTTGAGCTTTTCCCTTATCTCTTTTATATTGTTTATGAAGTCTGCATATTCGACCTCTCTGAGGTTGTCCTTACCGAAATAGGATGCCACCATCCTCATCTCAGGGGGAACTGATGCATACTCCTCTGTAAGGTCTGCATGGTTGCCTTTTGTATCGGTTATCACGAGGGCGTATCCGTGCTCCTCGAAATCCACATCAAGAGGTGTGATGAGAGGATTCTTCGGATCCTTGAAGTCAATGCCGACAATGCCGCCGTGTGCACAGCTGATCTGGTCCAGAAGGCCGCTGGGCTTGCCGAAGTATACGTTCTCCGCATACTGACCTATCTTTGCAAGTTCGACAGGATCGAGCTTGTCGGATCCGTATATGTTGTTGAAGATCTCCGCAGCAAGGACCTCGATGGCTGCAGAGCTTGAGAGACCCGAGCCTTTAAGGACCCTGGTGGTCGTATTCGCCTGATAGCCTCCGACCTCAATACCCCTTTCTCTGAATGCCTTTGCGATTCCTCTGATCAATGCCTCCGTTGTATTTCTCTCCTCGCTTTTGATCTCAAGATCAGAGATGTCTACGTCTACGACGGGAAAGCCCTCGCTTGCGATGATGACGCGGCTGTCATCACGTTTTGATACACATGCGATTGTATCCAGGTTTATTGTCGCTCCGATCACAAGTCCGAGGTTGTGGTCTGTGTGGTTTCCTGCGATCTCCGACCTTCCTGCGGCGGAAAAGAGCATCACATCGTCTCTTTTGAATAGTTCCTTATGTTTATCGATGAGGGACTCAAAGCGTCTGTCCATGTCCTTCTCATCGTAGTTCTTCCCATATAATGCAGGGTAGATTCCATGTAGTTTCTCCAGCATCCTGTCCTCCTTTTGTTCCATGATAGCAAGAAGGAAATGAAAAGGAAAGTTATTTCCTCCTTACTGGGACGTATAAGCGGTTGAAAAAGCTTTTGATCATTTTCTCCTCAAGAAAGGCTCCAATGGCGCTTATGATCTCCTCCTGCCTCCATCCTTTGAGCATCGTGATGGAAAGCACCCGGGCTGCACTTTTCCTGGTAAGAAGGAAAGGTAGACGGGAAAGGAGCAGGAGAATCTCCTTCTCCCCAGAGGGGGTGATGTTGAAAGAAGTGCAGTTGGAGCATGCTGAGCATCTCTGATCGCTCTTTTCCCCCATCAGAGAAAGGAGTTCGTGCCTGATGCATCCCCTCCCTGAGAAGATGTCCTTGAGCCTTCCTTTGTCTTTGCTGGAATAAAGGACGATGCTCAGCATCTTCCCTCCATCCCTTCCACCGCGTCCCGATTCCTGCAGGAATGATGCGGCATCCTCCGGTGCATGGAGGTGGATCACCGTTCTTATGTCTTTCTTATCCACCCCCATTCCATAGGCGTTTGTCGCAAAGAGGATGGCCTTGTCACTTGCATGGAAAAGCTTTTCAATCTCCTCCTTCCTCTCCCTCTCAAGTCCTGCATGATAGTAAAACGAAGGGAAGGCATCTTTGAAGTACTGATAGTATTCCTCCGTCTCAGACCTGTAGCTGCAGAAGACAAGGGCAGGGCGTCTTTCCTCGCTTTGGAGTATTTTCCCTATGTCTCTTTTCCTAGAGAGGCTTCTGAGGGCGGCATAGAATATGTTGGGCCTGTCCGAGGAAAGGCGTAGTACGAGTGCATCGTTGTTTGCAAGTATGTCCTTCTTGAGACCTGCAAGTATCGCACTGTCGCAGGTTGCGCTGAAACAGAGCCTCTGGTGCGGCCTTAGATATTCAGAGATACCCCTTATCTCCTTCAGTGCGGGTCTGAAGCTCTCAGCCCATGTCACTGCGGTGTGGGCCTCGTCTATGACGAAAAGCTCGATGTTTCCTACCAGGAAGTCGAGAAGCCCGCGTTTAATGAGGATGATAAGGCTCTCTGCATTCGTGATGAGTATGGACGCCTCGTTTCTTTTAAGCCTCAAGATCTCCCTCTGTCTCTCTTTTGCTTCCATCCCGCCCTTTATGAGGGCGTATGGGATATGGGCCTCGGCAAGTCTTTTCGCCTGGTCGTTCATAAGGGAAAGAAGTGGATATGTCAGTATCGTGTATCTGGGATGGAGCATGATGGCAGGAAGCATGAAGCAGAGGCTCTTGCCCATACCTGTCGGCATTATCGTGATGCTGTCGCTTTCCTCCTTTCTTAGGCTGTTTTCCATGATCCTGGTTATCACAGCCCTCTGTGCGGGAAGCAGGTAGCTCATATGGAAGCTCTCGTGCAGTGTCTTTTCAATCATTTCATCTATCGTCATGTCTATATAAAGCAAAAAGGACACAGAATGTTCATTTTCCCAAATCAAAGCAGGAATATGGTAGAATATGATCAGTACAGGTACATCCGGCAGTCTGGAGGACAGATATGGAAGAAAGATTTGCTATATTCGGAGACATACTCTATGCAGATGAAGATATGGAGATCAGGGAATTCAAGGATTCCTATCTGATTGTAAACGGCACTAAGGTTTCCGGTATTCAGAGAAGCAGACCTAACGGGATGGTCGTTCATGACTATGGGGGGATGCTTGTGATCCCGGGACTGACGGATCTGCATCTCCATGCACCACAGTATCAGTTCGCTGGGCTATTCATGGATGAGGAGCTTCTCCAGTGGCTTGAGAGGCATACATTCCCGGAGGAGGGCAGGTATGCAGACCTTGATTATGCGAAGAAGGCTTATTCGATTTTCACATCCGACCTGCTTAAAAGCGAGACGACGCGTTTTTCAATCTTCGCCACTATTCATAAGGATGCCTCGCTCATGCTCTCCCAGATGCTGGAGGAGAAAGGTTTTTCTGGATATGTGGGCAAGGTGAACATGGATATGAACAGCCCTGATTACCTCTGTGAGGATACCAGGGACTCCATAGAGAGTACTCTTTCCTACATAGAGGGGATGAAAAGGTTTGAAAACATCAGGCCGATAATAACCCCGAGGTTCATACCATCCTGCTCCCCGGGCCTTTTAAAGGAGCTGGCAGGGATATCGAAGGAAAAGGGCCTTCCCGTCCAGTCCCACCTGGATGAGAACCTCAGTGAGATAGAGTGGGTGAAGGAGCTTGTCCCTGAGAGCAGGAACTATAGCGACGCCTACCGCATGATGGGGCTCTGGGGGGAGGAGAAAACGATAATGGCCCATGTCGTATGGCCTGATGACGAGGAGATGAATATGCTTGAGAATAGGAACATCTTCGTCGCGCACAGCCCTTCGAGCAACAGCAATCTCTCAAGCGGGATAGCACCTATTAGGAAAATGCTGGAGCGTAGGATCAATGTGGCATTGGCTACCGATGTCGCAGGAGGCTCCTCCCTCTCGATACTGAGGATGGCGACCCATGCGATAGAAGTAAGCAAGCTCTATCATCGTCTTGTCGATGAGAAATCAAGACCTCTGACATTCAGAGAGGCATTCTACATGGCCTCTCTCGGTGGGGGCAGGTTCTTCGGCAGCACAGGATCGTTCATCCCCGGCTACGATGCGGATGTCGTAGTCCTCGATTCTTCTTCCATCCATACCACCCTTTACGATGAGATCAGCCTGGCAGAGCGGCTTGAGCTCTATGCATATAGATGCGCAGGACGCCCTGTTGCAGCTAAATTCATAAAAGGAAGGAAGGTCCTATAGGTCATCCACAAGTGCGGTGGCCTTTGCATATGCAGTGCTTCTTGCTTCGAAGAAGTCGGTCTTCACCATGTTTGCATTCGAGTACTGGCTCACCCATGCCATGTCCTCGGGTTCTTCCTCGTATCCGGGATAGAGCGTCTCGAATCCGAGGCTTGTCCACCTGAGGTTCCCGAGGTATGTGATATAATCTGTAAGCATCTTCTTGTTCAGACCCGGGATTGCATCCCCGATCACATAATGCCCCCATTCGATCTCCTGTCTGACACCCTCTTTGAGCATTGCCCTGTATACCTCTACTTTATCTGGAGTGAACATATCGCTCTCTTCCTTCTTTAATTCGAGGATGATGTTCCTGAAGAGCCAGAGATGGGTGTTCTCGTCGCGGTTGATGTACCTTATCTCCTGCGCAGAGCCCGGCATCTTTCCGTTTCTTGAGAGGTTGTAGAAGAACATGAATCCCGAGTAGAAGTAGATTCCCTCGAGGATGTAGTTCGCGAACATCACCTTTATAAGGTGGAAAAGGTCCCTGTGCTCGAGAAAATCGTTGTAGCAGTTTCCGATGAATGTGTTTCTTCTCAGCAGGTGCTCGTCATCCTTCCACTGGAAGAGTATGCTGTCCCTCTCGTTAGGGGAGCAGATGGTGTCTAGCATGTATGAATAGCTCTGGGAGTGTATGCATTCCTGGAAGGTCTGGATATGGAGGCAGAGGTTCACCTCGTTTGCAGTGACATATTCTCCGACATTGGGAAGGTTAGCTGTCTGGAGCGAATCGAGGAATACGAGGAACGAGAGGATCTTGTCATATGCCGTCCTCTCGGCAGGAAGAAGCTTATGATAGTCCTTCAGATCCTGATTGAGGTTGATCTCCTCAGGGATCCAGAAGTTGTTCATCGCCTGACGGTACCAGTCGCTTGTCCAGGTGTATTTGAGGTTGTTGAAATCATTCAGATTCGTAGTGTTTCCTCCGATCATGCGCCTTTTAAGCACATCGGTATCTCCATTGGGGTTGAACAGCGGTTTTGTTTTCAATTCATTCATTATCTCTCTCCTTATTTAAGATGAACAGGATTCGCATTCCTCGACTTCAAGGGATCTGCTCCTGATGTAGTATATGGTCTTCACTCCGCTCTTCCATGCCAGAAGGTATAGGGAGAGGACCTGTTTCATAGTATAGTCGTTTGTTATGTAGAGGTTCATCGACTGCGCCTGGTCGATATGGCGCTGCCTGATTCCTGAGGCTCTTACAGACCAGCTCTGGTCGATCTCATGTGCGTTCTTATAATACCACCATGTATCAGGGCCGAGGGATGGTGCAAGACGGGCAAGCATCTCCCCCTTCTTCTCCTCATAGAAGAACCTCTTTATCACAGGGTCGACTCCGGCACTTGTCCCTGCGATTATGCTGGTGCTGCTTGTAGGTGCGATAGCAAGGAGGTATGCGTTTCTCATCCCACCTTTCCTGACGCTTTCCCTCAGGGCGTTCCATCTGTCATCACTGTAGCCACGAGATGTGAAATACTCTCCACTCTCCCACTCAGAGCCATGGAAGAACTCGTATGAGCCTTTTTCAATGGCGAGCCTGTTCGATTCTGTGATTGCAGCATAATTTATCTCCTCGAAAAGCTTGTCGACGAACTTTAGATGCTCCTCGCTCTCCCATCTGATCTTGTTCCTGGCAAGCATGTGGTGATAGCCGGAGACTCCAAGGCCGATCGAGCGATAGCGTTTGTTTGTGTATCTTGCATATTCAAGAGGGTAGAAGTTGAGGTCGATGACATTGTCCAGCGCCCTTACCGCCGTCTTTACTATCTTTTCTAGCTCAGACTTGTCGTTCACGTCTATGTTGCCAAGCGATAGGGATGCAAGGTTGCAGACGACGAAATCCCCAGGCTTTGTCTTTGTCACGACGACAGGGTCTCCATCCTCACTCTCCATCCTTATCGAAACCTCTTCAATCTCAGACATGTTCTGTGCGATCTCGGTGCATAGGTTTGAGCAGTAGATCATACCTTTATGCTTGTTCGGGTTTGCTCTGTTGACAGTATCACGGTTGAATGCGAAAGGAGTTCCTGTCTCTACTGCACTCTTGAGTATGAGCCGGATGATGTCTTTGACGCTCATGACCCTTTTCTTTATCCTTGCGTCGTTGACGCAATCCAGATATCTCTTCTCCCACTCGGCACCCCAGTAGTCCTCGAGTGCATATCCTTTGATTGTAAGGATATCGTGGGGGCACATCATGTACCATGGGGAATCGAGGTCCTCCTCGGCAAGACGCCAGAAGTAGTCCGGGTAGCAGACTGCAGGGAATACGTCATGGGCCTTCATCCTGTCATCTCCGTTGTTCGTCCTGAGATTCAGGAATTCGGGGATGTCTCTGTGCCATACGTCAAGGTATACTGCGACAGCTCCGCTTCTCACTCCAAGCTGATCTACGGCGACGGCTGTATCGTTTACGAGACGTATCCATCTTATTATTCCGCCCGCAGCTCCTTCAAAGCCCCTGATTGATGAGCCGTTGGCCCTGACTTTTCCGAAATAAAGCCCCATGCCGCCTCCGAACTTGGAGACCTTTGCGAAATTGTCCAGGCTCCTGTATATCCCGTTCAGACTGTCTGGAACGGTGTCGATGAAGCATGATGAGAGCTGATGATAGGGCTTTCTTGCATTGGAGAGGGTGGGGGTCGCCATTGTGACCTGCATCAGAGAGAGCATGTCGTAGAATCTCCTGACATAGCCCAGCCTGTCCTCCTTCTCATTGAGGGCAAGATGCAGAGCTATTCCCAGAAACATCTCCTCGGGCGTCTCAAGCACCTCGCCCTGATGGCTTTTGATCACATATCTTTTTATCAAAAGCTCAAGGCCGGAGTACGTGAAAAGGTCCTCCCTCTCTTCATCTATGAATTCAGCCGCCTCTTCCAGCTCTTCCTTTGTGTATCCTTTCACAATGTACTCGCCGTAAAGTCCCTTATCTGCAAGATAGCGGACCTTTTCCGAGAATGAGGAGATCTTCCTCCTTTCAAGGCTTTCCCTCATCTCTTTCTTCACGCGGTAGCTGAGGAACCTGGCGGCTATCATCTCCCATTTGGGAACCTCGGGCTTCGTAAGCTCCACCGATGCCTTGATGATTGCATCCAGCTTCTCCTTCTCACTCATGCCTTCCTTGAAAAACGACCTGAATTTGTTCTCAAGGATCTTGAGAGAGTACTCCTGGGTGGGAAACTCCTTCTGGATTTTTATCAGGACCTCTTCAATTCCCTCTTCATTGAGTACATCGAGCAGACTCTTTCTCTCATCTCTGAGCACAGTCCTCTGCTTTCTGAAGAGTATGTAGCGCTTTGCTGTCTGGAAGAACCCCGCCTTCATCAACGCCTCTTCGACATTGTCCTGGATGAATTCAACTTCTGCACTCCCTTTTCCTTCGATCTTGCCTTCCACAGCTTTCACAAGCGACATGATTTCATCATCGCCTGCTTTCTCCTCACTAGCGATGAAGGCCTTCCTTATTGCATTCTCTATCTTGGAACTGTCGTAGGATTCCACACTTCCGTCTCTTTTTATTACCGTCATAACCTTCCCTGAATGTTGTGTTTCTAATCGATATTACCTAAAGAGGGGAAAATAAGAAAGTAGATTAATGAAAATAATTATTGATAAGGTTTTATTTTTATAATAGGAAATTTGCAAAGAAAAACATATTATAAATTTTACTCAAATCAACAAAAAAATTTTGATGTTTTTGAATATTTGACGTATAATTTCATAAAGATAATATATTTTTAAGGTAATACGGCATGAGCGAAAACGAAAAATATAATATAAAAGTTGTTGAAAGATGCTTTAAGATCCTTGATCTTGCGTGTAAGCGTCAGAGTCCTATCTCGATACAGGATGTATGTGATGAGCTGGATGTGAACAGCAACATGGCATTCCGCCTTCTTTCCAGCATCCAGAAGGCTGGATATCTTGATAAGAATCCGAAGACAGGTCTCTTCTCCCTCTCTCTGAAGTGCCTGGGGCTTTCCAGGACCTCCCTGCAGTCCATGGAGATAAGAAAGCTTACGATGCCCTATCTTGAGCTGCTTTGGGCGAACTATCAGAAGGCGAATGTGAACATGGGAGTCAGGAACGGCACTGAGATCCTTATAATCGACAGGATCGACGGACAGTCCCTTCCACGTACCTATTTCACACCCGGCAGGGTGATTCCTTTCCACTGCACAGGGCTTGGAAAGGTTCTCTGCTCCCAGATGAGTGAAGCTGAGGTCGACCAGATGATAGAAGCTGCAGGAGGGCTCAAGGCATTCACTCCTAAGACGATAATAGACAAAAAAGAACTCATGGCGGAACTTGCAAGGGTAAGAGAGGAAGGAGTAGGGCGTGACAGGAACGAGTACATAAGCGGTGACAACTGCTCCGCTGTTCCAATCATGAACGGGGATGGCAAGATAGTTGCCGCAATCTCTGCAAGCGCCCTTGAGCCCAATATGTCGGTCGAAGAGATAGAGGGGACCATCCCGAAGCTCAAGGAGATGGCGAACAGGATCTCAAGCATGCTTGGCTATTACGCCGTATAAGTCTAATTCAAGACAAACATCGCCCTCATTGGTTTGAGGGCTTTTTCAATGGGAAAAGGGGCGCTAAGGCCCCTTTCTGTTTTTCTAAGCTCCGCACTTACGTTATCGGAGCAGGATTGAAGATGCACATGTCGTTGTGGAAACCGTATATGTCGCTGAACGGCTTCTTTATTCCGCTTGCGACATCGAGAATGAAGTTGAATATCTCGGTTCCAACCTCGGCTATCGTCTTTTTTCCGATTGCAACATCTCCCGCGGAGATATCTATAAGGTCGAACCAGTGGTCCTTCAGCTCATTGCGGCTGCACACCTTTATAACCGGTGCTACTTCAAGTCCGTATGGCGTTCCCCTTCCTGTCATGAAGACCTGAAGTCCTATTCCACTTGCCACCTGGCTTGGACCGCATACGATGTCACTTGCAGGGGTTGCCGCGAATATAAGACCCTTCTTCGTTGGCTTTTCGGCAGGGGAGAGGACCTCTACGATAGGGCTTGTTCCGCTTTTCGCAATCGAGCCCATGGCCTTTTCTACGATGTTCGCAAGTCCACCCTTCTTGTTGCCCGGGGTAGGGTTGGCATCCCTGTCGACACCACCTTCTTCAAGGTAGTTGTCATACCATCTCATCTCGGATGCGAGCTTGTCGCATACCTCCTTGGAGATGCAGCGGTGGGCAAGGAGATTAACTCCGTCACGCACCTCCGTCACTTCAGAGAACAGGACTGTCGCACCACCTTTTACGAGCATGTCGGCAGCATAGCCGGCAGATGGGTTTGCCGTGATTCCGGAGAATGCATCAGAGCCTCCGCACTGCATTCCGATCAGAAGATCCGAAAGCGGGAGTTCCTCCCTTTTCCTTCTGTTGAGCTTCTCGAGCTTCCTCTCAGCCATCTTCATGATCGCCTCGATCATCGCATCACGTCCTGCATAATCCTGCAGAGTGAGGACGTTCTCCTCGTTGATCTGCTCAGGAGGAAGGACACGCTCATATGTGAGCTTCTCACATCCAAGGCCGACAACCATGACCTCCCCTCCGAAGTTCGGGTGTCTGATCAGGTTTGTAACCGCCCTGATAGGGATGACAGCCATAGGTGCGTTGATTGCAACACCACATCCGTAGGGGTGGGTGATTGCAACCACATCCTCTACATTAGGATACTTGGGAAGGAGGGTTTTCCTTATCTCCTCGACGGCGACCTTGAGAACTCCTGCGGCACACTGAACTGTCGTTACAATGCCAAGAAGATTCCTTGTCCCTGCAGGGCCGCTCTCGTTCTTATATCCGAGCCATGTCTTCCTTGGAGGGTCGGGAAGGTCTTCTACAATGTTCGTTCCCCATTCAAGCTCGTCCAGTGACGGGCTCTTCGGGAGATTGAGCATGTGCTCGTTTATCCAGCTGCCTTTCTCAATCCTCTCTTTTGCATATCCGAGGCAGACACCGTAGCGGATGACTGCCTCATCCTTCTCAATCGTCTTGAGTGCGATCTTATGCGCCTGCGGAATGAAATCCCTTGTTACGATTCCACTCCCGATATCAGTCCCTTTCTCAAGGTCCATGATAGCTACGGCGACATTGTCTTTTTCATTTATCTTGATTGTAAGTCTGTTGTTGTCCATAGTTGAAATTATAAAACAAAAGGACCGGACTGTAAAAGTCCGATCCCTTGAATCTGAATAGGAAGAAGTCAGTTCTTCTTTCCGTATTTCTCTGGATAGAATGCCTTTACAGCATCTGCGCGGTTAAGCAGGACGTCCTTCCATGCATAATCGGCGATCCAGACTGAGTAGTCGTTTGTATCCTCAGGGATGTTCGGCTTGATGTTTCCCTGGTTCAAATGGCTCTGAAGAGCGATGTCGATAGGCCACTCTGCCATCTTCTCACAGTCTGAGACGAACTGCTCGCACATCTCTTCCGTGACATCCCATCTCTCTCTGAGGTCAGGGCGCATCATAGGTACACCAAGTCCTCCATGGAGTGCGATGCGGTATGTCTTTCCTGTCTCTTCATCTGTATCTGTGAAGCGGAAGGAGGTTACACCAGGTGTGTGTCCTGGAGTGAGGAAGGTCTCGATTGTGAAGCGGCCGAGCTTGATAGGCTTATTGTCGTCATAGAAGTTCGTCACCTCATAGTCGATCATCTCGAGCTCACTTGTGTCGTCCTTCCACTTCTGATGGAGCACCTCGTCCTCCTTGCTCAGCCAGATCTCAGCCTTTCCACCTGTAAGCTGCTGGATCATCGATGCTCCGTTGCAGTGATCCCAGTGCCAGTGTGTAAGGAGGATCTTCTTGATATCAGCTGGATCGAATCCCGCTCTCCAGATCCTGTCTACCGTGAGGTATACGGACTCAGTATAGCCTGTATCGATGAGGATCAGGCCCTCACCAGAATCAAGAAGGAAGCAGCATACGTCATCGTTTCCACCGACTTGCCATACGTGTGGAGCATAGCGGAATGCAGGAACCGTGTACTTCCATGGATGCTTCCTGTCATCTCCGAATCTTGGATGCACGACCTGTGCGTAGTAAATCTTCTTTTCCATTTTCTTCTCCTTTTTATGAAAAAACGATTATCAATAGAGTGGGTACATTATCTGGGCCATAATTCCGCATGTGACTATTGCAATGAGGCAGTACGGGCCTGTGAACTTCAAGATCTTGACAGGGTTGTAGCCGGCGGCAGCGAATGTGACCGCAGCTTCTCCGGAGCCGGAAGGGAATGCGATAGCGAAGTAGTTGCATGTTCCGATGATCAGCAATAGTCCTCTTGGATCCCATCCTGCTGCTGCACAGATTGAAGCTGCGATAGGAATGAGAACAGCCTGTGTTGCAGTGTTTGAAAGGAAGGTTGTCATGATAACCGTTACTGCTGAGAAGATCAGACAGATGATGTACGGATTCGTTACGTGTGCAAGTCCTGACTGGAGAGCCGATCCGATGAGCTCACTTGCTCCGGACTTTGAAAGTGCGTCTGCTACAGCAAGAACACCTGCGATCATCCAGATCATGTCACTTGTCATTGGCTTAACAGCCTCTGGTACCTTCAAGCATCCTGTGAAGATAAGGATGATGACTCCGATTGCCGGTGCAAGATAGCGGAGGTTGAGGATGTTGAAGAGCATGAGTGCTACGACAACTACGAATACTCCGTATACTATGTACTGCTTGTTCATAGGAAGAAGCTCTACCTGAGCCTGCTTCTTGAGCTTGCTCTCATCGATTGCAGAGTCGTCCTTAGGCATGAGCTTCCAGCAGAAGATACAATAAATTGTAAGACATACTGAAGGTACGATTGCATAGAGGAACGGATCGAGGAGTGAGAGCTGATGCTCCGGAGCAAGGATGTCACCTGCGAAACCGTTTACCATGGCGAATGTCGTAGCACCGAGTCCAATCGGGGTTCTGAACTTCCAGGCAACCATTACTCCGAGAAGCGGCATCATGACTCTCTTTGTCGTGATATCACCGGTATTTCCAAGCGTTGCAAGGAATACGATGAGGATTGCAATCGATCCTGTCGTCGGAATGAACTGCGCCATGATGATACCTACGGCATAGAATGCGAGGATGAGAAGTGTTCCATGGGTTCCCTTCATTCTATCAAGAAGAGTTCCGAATGAACCGATGAGGCTTGTCCTCTTGAGTGCTTCACTCAGGGCAAGTGTCGGTGCGATAAGAACAACAATCTGATTGCAGAAACCAGAGAAGGCTCCTGAAAGTGGAAGAACGCCTGTTGCAGCAAGGATGACACAGCATGTCATTGTGATAAGTCCGTATGCGTACTTACCCCAGATGAACATGGCCATCATGCCGATTGTAACAGCCAATGTGATGTAAAGATCCATTTTTATCTCCTTTTAGTTCCCTAAGGCAAATGGTTGAGCCGTCGGGTCAGGTTTTAGTGTTCGAATAAAACTTTAAGACCTGTTTTATAATCTGTCAACAAAAAAATATAATAAGAGTTGAAAATTCGTTAGATTTCTTAAAAAACATGTATGATGACATTCATACGTTTACAAAACTCGTCTGGAAATGACATCAATGTGAGGACGGATTAGTGGTATAATTTAGAAGACTAAATTTCATTTGTTTATAACATAAGAAAATATTAAAGATAAACATTGTAAATATGAACATTTGTATGTTTTCATTACAGTTTTATGATGGTTCAATAATATCTCAGGTTCCAGATGAAAAACCAGCAGATTGCAGATAAAACCAGAGATGAAAATCTGTTTCTAAAAATATTTAAAATTGAAATAAAATATAAATTGGATTGAAAAATCAAGAAATTTTATAAAATTCTTATATTTTTTCTTGTTTTCTGCAAAAAGCAGTGCTAAACTCTTTTTAGTACATTTAAAAGGAGCGTAATGATGAGTCCTACAATTGAGAAGATGGAAGTGTTCATGGTAGCAGGCCATGACTCTATGGAATTGAACCTTTCAGGTGCTCATGCACCATATTTTACCAGGAATGTCGTCATCCTAACCGACAGCACGGGAGCCGAAGGTGTCGGCGAGGTCCCCGGAGGACAGAAGATTGCGAAGGCCCTTGAAGATGTCAAGGATCTTGTCATCGGAACATCCCTTGCAGACTACAAGCAGACTCTCAACAAGGTAAGGGCGTGGCTTAATACCAATATTAAAGATGATGTGAGGGGTCTTCAGACATTCGATCTAAGGACTGGTGTCCATGTCGTTACAGCAATCGAGGCTCCATGTCTCGACCTCTTGGGAAAGTTCCTCGGTGTTCCTGCTGCAGCTTTGATGGGTGATGGAATCCAGCGCGACAGGGTACAGTTCCTTTCATATCTTTTCTATGTAGGGGACAGGAAGAAGACCGATCTTCCATATATGGACGAGTCCGATTCCGATTGTGAGTGGTACCGCCTGAGAAACGAGGAGGCGATGACTCCTGAGGCGGTTTTGAAGCTCGCACACGCTACACATGATAAATATGGATTCGTAGACTTCAAGCTCAAGGGTGGTGTTTTCACCCCATGGCAGGAGCTTGAGGCGGTAAAGCTCATAAAGAGGGATTTCCCAGATGCACGTGTCGACCTCGATCCGAACGGATGCTGGTCCCTCAAGGAATCACTTGAGATCGCGCCGGAGCTCAAGAAGGTCCTTGCATACTGTGAGGATCCATGCGGAGCGGAGGAGGGATTCTCAGGCCGCGAGATCATGGCGGAGTTCAAGAGGGGCTCTGGAATGCCTACTGCAACAAACATGATCGATACCGACTGGCGCCAGATGGCACATTGCATCGCCCTCAACAGTGTCGACATCCCTCTTGCTGATCCTCATTTCTGGACCATGGAGGGTTCTGTCAGGGTCGGACAGCTCTGCAATGACTTCGGTCTCATGTGGGGATGCCATTCGAACAACCATTTCGATATCTCCCTTGCAATGGTCGTGCAGTGTGCAGCTGCAATTCCTGGAAAGATGAACGGAATCGACACGCACTGGATCTGGCAGGAGGGAAGGGAGCGCCTGACAAAGGAACCTCTTCAGATAAAGGACGGATGCATAGACCTTCCTTCAAAGCCTGGTCTTGGAATCGAAGTCGACAGGGCGCAGGTCGAGAAGGCTGCGGAGGTCTTTGAGAAGAACTGCCTCGGCGCACGTGATGATGCAAAGGGCATGCAGTACCTGATTCCGGGATGGAAGTTCGATAACAAGAGACCTTGCATGGTGAGGTGATGATATGTCCGCAACTCCTATTATAAAGAAGATGGAGGTCGTCCCTGTCGCCGGATACGACAGTATGCTGATGACCCTTTCAGGAGCCCATGCCCCTGTTTTCACAAGGAATATCGTGATCCTCACAGACAGCGAGGGGCATGAGGGAATAGGAGAGATACATGGAGGGGACTATGCATTCTCGTTCCTCAAGGATCTCATTCCCCTCGTAGAAGGACGTGAAATCGGCGCATACAGGCATATCCTGCAGGATATCCATGCGATATACGACAAGAGCAGGACAGGAGAGGATGACCTCCAGACTCTCGATATAAGCAAGCTGAAATTCGTTGTAAAGACCGAGTGGGCTTTGGAGTGTGCGCTCCTCGATCTTTTCGGGCAGTTCCTCGGCCTTCCCATGGCGGAGCTCTTAGGGGAAGGGAAGCAAAGGGATGAGATTGAGATACTTGGCTATCTATTCTATGTCTCTGACAAGGCGAAGGCTGAGGGTGCTCCACTTGAATATATCGATGAGTCCAGCTCCCCTGACCCATGGTTCCGTCTCAGGCGGGAGGAGATACTCACACCTGAGAGGATTGTGGAGGAGGCCTCTGCCGTAAGGGAGAAGTACGGGGTTTCGAATTTCAAGCTCAAGGGCGGGGTTCTCAAAGGCTCTGAGGAGGTCGAAGCGTTGAAGGCGCTCAGAAAGGCCTTCCCCGAGGCAAGAATCAACATAGACCCCAATGGTGCATGGTCGCTTAAAGAAGCAATTGAGCTTGGTAATGAGATGAGGGGGCTTGTCACATATGTCGAGGACCCTTGCGGACCTGAGGATGGATTTTCAGGCAGGGAGATCATGAGGGAGTTCAAGAATGCGACAAACCTACCTGTTGCGACGAACATGATCGCCACAAACTGGCGTCAGCTCTATCATACGGTAATCGAGTCCTCCTGCGACATAATCCTTGCAGACCCTCATTTCTGGGGATTCGACGGGACGATCAGGATGTCTCAGCTTCTCAAGCCCTGGGGGCTGACATGGGGTGTTCATTCAAACAACCATTTCGATATCACTCTTGCCGCATTCGCACAGGTTGGAGCTGCAGCCGTCGGGAACATCGCTCCGCTTGATACCCATTGGATCTGGCAGGATGGGCAGAACCTTCTTTCCGACACACCTGAGATCAGGAATGGAAAGCTTATTCTTCCTTCCTCTCCTGGGCTGGGTGTGCATATCGACCGCAAGAGGCTGGAGGAGGCCAACAGGCTTTATATGAGTCTGAAGAGCCATGACAGGGATGATGCCGAGTACATGCAGTATCTGATTCCCGATTGGAAGTACGATTCTAAGAAGCCGTGTCTTGTTAGATAAAATATAATGATATTATAGAAATTTTATGTTTTTGTAAAATCATCAAATATTGTTTGACAAATATAGCATCGTGTTATATTCTATATTCAACAATTTAGGAGGGTTGGATGGATACTTCATTTTTCAAAGGCATCGTACCACCGATTGCCACACCTATAGACGAAAATGAGCACGTTGACGAGCCTAGGCTCAGGGAACATATCGACTTCATGATCGAGCGTGGAGTCAAGGGTATTCTTGCCTTCGGTTCCAACAGCGAATTCTATATGATGGATAAGGATGAGCAGGAGCCCATCCTCAAGATTATTCTCGACCAGGTGAAGGGAAGAGTGCCTGTGTATATGGGAGTTGGCGCAATAAGGACGAAGAAATGCATTGAGCTTGCACTCATGGGAAAAGAGATGGGTGTGAACGCTGTCTCTGTCCTGCAGCCGATGTTCCTCAAGCCGTCCGAGGATGAGCTCTATACCCATTTCGCTTCCATTGCCGATGCTCTTGGGGATACTCCGATGCTGCTTTACAACAACCCGGGAAGGACGGGCTATGGCATCAGCCAGGACCTTGTGCACCGCCTCTGCCACGAGAAGGAGAACATCATCGGTATGAAGGACAGCTCCGGGGATATCACACAGACGGAGGAGTTCATCAGAAGAAACCGCGATGTGAACTTCAAGGTCATGTGTGGAAAGGACACGGCGATCTATGCAGGTCTTGCCGTAGGTGCGGTGGGTGCTGTCTGCTGTACTGCAAACTTCATCCCTGAGCTTGTATGCTCAATCTATGATAAATTCACCTCAGGAGACTGGAAGGGTGCTCTTGAGGCCCAGTTCAGGCTCAATCCCATCAGGCTTCAGATGGATAAGTCATCGTTCCCTGTTGCAATGAAGGATTGTGGAAACCTTCTCGGAAGGGATCTTGGAAAGCCGTTCCTTCCAAACAAGCCTTCAACAGTTTCCCAGCTTGAAGGACTTAAGAAAGTGTTTATTGAAAACGGATATACAATTTCGGAGGAAAAGTAAGATGAAAATTGGATTTATCGGACTTGGAATTATGGGCCGCCCGATGGCGAAGAACCTTATCAAGGCAGGACACGAGCTTGTTGTCTGCGATTTCAACAAGGCAGCTGTCGAGGATCTCGTATCATGTGGAGCAAAGAGCGCTGCAAACGGCGCTGAGATGGCAAAGGAAGTCGATGTCATCATCACCATGGTTCAGAACAGCCCACAGGTAAGAGCCGCTGTACTCGGAGAGAACGGTGTTGCTGAGACCGCAAAACCAGGATTCACTTTGATTGATATGTCTTCAATCGACCCGGTTGAGAGCAAGAAAATCGGTGAGGAGCTTGCAAAGAAAGGTTGCAAGATGCTTGATGCTCCTGTCTCCGGTGGAGAGCCGAAGGCGATCGATGGAACACTTTCCGTCATGGTAGGAGGAGAGAAGGAGGATTTTGACAAGTTCCTTCCTGTTCTCAAGGCAATGGCAGGTTCCGTTACATATGTAGGTTCACTTGGAGCTGGAAACATCGCAAAGCTTGCAAACCAGATCGTTGTAGCATGCAATATCGCAGCTGTAGCTGAGGCCCTCACATTCAGTAAGAAGGTCGGAGCTGATCCTGAGCTCGTATATCAGGCTATCCGCGGTGGTCTTGCAGGCTCCACAGTCATGGATGCAAAGGCACCTATGATGATCGCCGGCAACTACAAGCCTGGATTCAGGATTGAACTTCATATCAAGGACCTCACAAACGCTCTCAATGCAGCACATGCAGTAAACGCACCTGTTCCTCTTACAGGAGAGGTCATGGAGATGATGCAGTCCCTCAAGGCTTATGGATTCGAGAAGGAAGACCACAGTGCCCTCGCTCGCTTCTATGAGAAGATTGCTGATACTTCAATCGTAAAGTAAGGAATTTTGACCGATAGTCATTGTTTTGTTTCCAACTGGGGGGAGAATGAAAATCTCCCCCTGCTTTTTTATATTTTTCGTTTTGAGATTTTCCTTTCACAAGTTAATATTTCTAAAGGAGGATAACATATGAGAAAGGTGATTCTGATTCCAGATTCATTCAAGGGTACGATGTCATCAAGTGATATTTGTCAGATCATGAGGTCCGTGATACTTGAGCATTATCCGGATTGTGAGGTTGTGAGCATTCCTGTAGCCGATGGCGGGGAGGGTAGTGTAGATGCTTTCCTTGATGCCGTCGGAGGAAAGAAGGTATATAAGGAAGTGACGGGGCCGTATCCGGGAGAGAAGGTACAGGGCTACTACGGGATTCTTCCTGACAATGTGGCTGTCATAGAAATGGCTGCAGCTGCAGCTCTTCCAATGGTCGGAGAGAGGAAGAATCCTGCGAAGACAACGACATACGGTGTCGGTGAGCTGATGATCGACGCTGCAAGAAAAGGTGTGAGGAAGATCATACTCGGTCTTGGCGGATCTGCGACTAATGATGCAGCATGCGGCCTTGCATCGGCATGCGGCATAAGTTTCTATAATGCAAAGGGTGAGAAGTTCACTCCTCTTGGAGAGAGCATGGATGAGGTCGTCAGGATAGATACAAGCACGATGGATGAGGAGCTCAAGAAGATTGAGATCGTCACCATGTGTGATATCGACAACCCGTTCTATGGCCCGGAGGGTGCTCCTGCGATCTACGGCCCGCAGAAAGGTGCGGATGAGGAGATGGTCAAGGTCCTCGACCAGAAGATGAGGGTGCTCTCCGAGGTCATGAAGAGGGACTGCGGTGTAGATGTCCAGTCCATCCCCGGCTCAGGCGCTGCAGGTGGAATGGGTGGCGGCATGGCCGCTTATTTCAAGTCAAAGCTCCAGATGGGTATCGAGACAGTTCTAGAGACGGTGCACTTCGATGATCTTCTCGAAGGAACCGACTTCGTTTATACAGGGGAGGGTAAGATCGACGGGCAGAGCCTGAGAGGAAAGGTCGTCATCGGAGTTGCAAGGAAGGCCAAGGCGAAGGGTGTGAAGGTCATCGCAATCGTAGGGGATATCGGGGATGATATCGAGAACGCCTACAAGGAAGGAGTGACAGGAATCTTCTCGACGAACCGTGTCGCCGTTCCATACAAGGAGGCTCGTCCAAGGGCCAAGAGCGATCTGAGGCTCACTGTGGACAATCTCCTGAGATACCAGAAGGCCATCATAGGCTGAGAAATATTTTTTTCCGGGGACCTCATCGGGTCCCCTTTTTATGCCTGCCAGTACTCTTTGCTATCCATGTCCATCAGTGTCAGCATCCCCCCTTTTCCTGCTCCTGTATCGAGGGCGATAAGGTGGTATCCTTCAGAGAAAAGAGGCTTTCCCGAGGGGATGGGGGTGTGTCCTACGAATATGGTCTTCTCTGTATCGAACGGCTCGAGATGGGAAAAGAGCTCATCCCTGTAGACCCCTTCGAATGCAGAGAGGAAGTAGTCGCGGTCCCATGTGATTCTCTCATCACCTTTCATCAGGCTTATTGCATCCCGTTTTTTTCTTGAAATCCGGACAAGGTCGTTTATATCCATTCCTTTCGGAATTCCTCCATGGGTGATGATGTATTTATCCTCGAGCAGCACGAGTGGAAGAGATCTAAGCCAGTCGGCTATCATGATGCATTCCGCATTTGATACCTTTCTGCGGTATTTAATGTCTTTTACGGTCTTGTTTCCACCGAGGTATCTTTTCCAGTGCTCATCAGGAGAGGCTGTGTAAAGCCAGTTCTGAAGATAGAGGTCATGGTTGCCGATTACCGCCTTCAGGTTTTTCTGCTTCATCAGGAAAGAGAGTGTCATGTAGGCATCCCTTCCCCTGTCTGTGAAATCACCAAGGGCGTAGAGCGTGTCCACCTTCGGATCATAGGAGGCAAGGGAGAGTACGCTCATCAGCTTCTCATAGCGGCTGTGTATGTCTCCAAGAATAAGATTCCTTCCCATGAAATGATGATACATCTGCAGCAGTTGTTTTTAAACAAAAAGATTCCTCTTTTTTTGTGCAAGAGGAATCCTTAGCTCTGATTATAATCTTCAGTTCATATTCATACGTAGAAAAGGATGTCTGAATATGTCGGGATGGGCCAGAGAGCCTTATCGGTGATGGTCTCCAGACTGTCGCTGACCTTTCTCGCACTTTCCATGGCTGGAATTATCTTATCTGCAGCATGGATGGATGCCTCAAGGGTATCCTTTGGAGATGAAGCGACACATTCATCCAGTTCATCAATTTTCTGCTTAAGCTCCTCGCAGAGTGTGCTGACGCTCATGCATAGGCTTCTATCTGCATAGGCAGGTATTCCGATAGCCTCTTTCCTCTGGACGGATTCAGCCAGCTCTGATGAGAAGCTGAGGCAGGATGGGAGTATCTGCCGCCTTAATAGCTCGGTCATAGTGACAGCTTCGATACGAATCGCCTTCTGGTACTCATCGAGTGATATCTCAAGGCGGGATTCCATCTCCTCCTTCGTATATATCCCATGCCGTTTGAAAAGCTCGACGTTCTTCTTGTCACAGTAATGTACGAGTGCATCCGGTGTCCTCTTATAGTTTGAAAGGCCCCTTCTTTCTGCTTCCTCCTCCCATTCTTTGCTGTAGCCGTTTCCATTGAAGAGTATCCTTCTGTGCTTTTCAAGTTCTCTTTTTATCAGAAAGCTTAGCGAGGCATTGAAGTCATCTGCTTTCTCAAGCTCATCACAGAAATCCTTCAGAGCATCTGCGACCGCGGTGTTCAGCATTACATTCGTGCATGCGATGTTGAATGAGGATCCGGGCATGCGGAACTCGAACTTGTTCCCTGTGAATGCAAACGGACTCGTCCTGTTCCTGTCGGAGTTGTCCCTGGCAAGCTTGGGAAGGACGCTTGCTCCGATATCGAGACGGGAGGATGCTTTTGCACTGAGAGGCTTATCTTCGATGATGGACTTGAGCACAGACTCCAGTTCATCCCCTATGAATATCGAGACGATGGCAGGAGGTGCCTCGTTCGCACCGAGCCTGTGGTCGTTTCCAGCACTTGCAACACTTATGCGGAGCAGGTCCTGGTATTCGTCGACTGCTTTTATTATCGCGGTGAGGAACAAAAGGAACTGTGCATTGTCCTTTGGTGTCTTTCCAGGGTCGAGAAGATTCTCCCCCTCATCTGTGCTCAGCGCCCAGTTGTTGTGCTTTCCAGATCCGTTTATCCCCTCGAACGGCTTCTCATGCAAAAGACATGCGAAACCATGACGCTCTGCAACCTTCTTCATCATCTCCATCGTAAGCTGGTTGGCATCGGTGGCTTTGTTTGCGTTGTCATATATAGGGGCCATCTCATGCTGGCATGGTGCGACCTCATTGTGCTCGGTCTTTGCTGTGATTCCCAGTTTCCATAGCTCTTCATCGAGGTCCGCCATGAACGCCTTCACCCTTGGTCTGATTGAACCGAAGTAATGGTCCTCCATCTCCTGGCCTTTCGCTGCAGGGGCGCCGATGAGGGTTCTTCCTGTGAGCCTCAGGTCGATTCGCTTCGCATAGTCGCTCTTGTCTATGAGGAAATACTCCTGCTCAGCTCCGATTGTCGCATGGACTCTTTTGACATGCTTTCCAAAGAGTTCGAGAGCCCTTACCGCTTCTGCACTGATGGCATCCATGCTTCTCAGCAGTGGGGTCTTCTTATCGAGTATCTGTCCTGTGTAGGAGCAGAAGGCGGTGGGGATGCAGAGTGTATCGTCCTTTATGAATGCATAACTGGTCGGGTCCCATGCGGTGTAACCTCTGGCCTCGAATGTCGCCCTCAAGCCCCCTGATGGGAAGCTTGATGCATCAGGCTCTCCTTTTGTGAGTTCCTTTCCTGAGAAATCCATTATCACAGAGCCTTCTTTGTCGACAGTCAGGAAGCTGTCATGCTTTTCCGCTGTTATACCCGTCATAGGCTGGAACCAGTGTGTGAAGTGTGTTGCTCCTTTTCCGACAGCCCATTCCTTCATTGCAGATGCCACTATGTCTGCAACATCATCTTCCAGTGCTTTTCCTTCATTCATGGTATTTCTTAGAGATAAATATACCTTTTTCGGAAGCATTTCCCTCATTACATGGTCATTGAAGACCATGGAACCAAACATCTCCGGTACGTTCATATTGTTCCTCCTATGATAATTGATTGATAATGCTCATTGCCGCATCTGTAAGGCTTATACGGCAGTTCATCGCTTTTCTTTCTATGTAGCTGTGGGCTTCTGATTCGCTGAGCCCTTTTTTTGAAGAGAGCAGGCATTTCGCTTCTGTGATCAGCTTTTCGTTCTTCAGCCGTAGAAGGAGCTTTTTGTTCTTCTCTTCAGCCTTGCGTATCTTCTCCCTGGAAACGCAGATTGCACCGAATACCGCTCTTAAGCTCTCTCTGCTGAATACGGAGACATACACTCCGTATTTCAGCATCAGCGATGCAAAGTGCGTATGAAGATCCTCCGGTACGAGCAGGATCGTATCTACATCCTGCATGGATGCAAATATGGAGATGTCTTTAGATGCACTTATGCCGAGCATCAGGTCCACGACGACAAGGGAGAAGTTGAAATCAAGGGTTTTCCTCCTTGCCTCGGTTTCACTCTCAGCCCTGACGAACGCACACATTCCTGGTGGGAAAAGCCGCTTTATCTCATCGCATCTGGTACGTTCGGCGATTATGAGTACCATTTCCATGATGACACCCTATACGAACCTGAAGTACCGCTTGATGAGGTATTCATGTCTTCTGCCGCTCTTTTCATACTCCTCCACCTCCCTCTTTTTCTCTTCAAGATATCCCTTGATAATCTTTTCAGGTATGACAGAGGAGACGAAGCTGCTTCTTTCCGTCTCTTCAAGGGCTTCGGCAAGGGTTGCTGGAAGATGCTCAGATTCATTGGATGAAATCATATCCCCCTCCGCCTCCTTATCCGGCTTGAGGCTGTCTGCAACCCCTTCAAAACCGGCTGAGAGGAGCAGGGAGATGAGCAGATATGGATTTGCAGCAGGGTCGGGGCTCCTTACTTCCATCCGAGAGTCATTGCCTTGGGCATATGGGATTCTGACAAGGGTGGACCTGTTGTGATGGCTCCAGGATATGCTTGAAGGTGCTTCAAACTGTCCAAGACGCTCATAAGACGATACTATTGGGTTTGCAAAGGATGTGACCTCCCTCATCCTCCTCATTATGCCGGACATGAATGAGAATGCCTTAGGGTCTCCTTTTTCAAAGAGGTTCTTCTCCTCTTCATAGAGGGAGAGGTTTATATGCAATCCATTGCCGCTCTCATTCTCAAAAGGCTTCGGAAGAAATGATGCGAAGAGCCCGTGCTGCTGGGCAATCGCCTTGCATGCTGTCTTGAATGTCATGAAATCGTCCGCTGCCTTCAATGGGGATGAGCAGCGGAAATCGATCTCATTCTGTCCCGGCCCATGCTCATGATGGCTGCGCTCAGGTTTAATTCCCATCTCCTCAAGTGCGAAACAGATCTCCCTCCTGACGTTCTCCCCTCTGTCGAGCGGGGATATATCGAAATAACCAGCCTCATCCAATGGATTGAGGGTCGGAAAACCTTTCTCATCATTCTCAAAGAGATAGAACTCGCACTCAGGTCCGACAAGGAAGGAATAGCCTGAGAGGCTGCTTTTCTTCTCAATCTGACTCAGTAGGTATCTTCCGTCCCCTTCGAACGGCCTGCCGTCAGGATAGGTTATGAAGCAGTAGAACCTTGCAACGGCCCTCTCCGACGGCCTCCAAGGGAGGACGGAGAAGGTATCCAGGTCTGGAAAGAGCAGCAGGTCGGAATCGTCTATGTTGAGAAATCCCTTTATTGCGGAAGCATCGAACGAGATGCCATGCTTGATGGCATGCTCAAGTTCCGAGGCCATGATTGCGATGTTCTTCTCTCTTCCTGAGATGTCGCAGAAGGCAAGTCTGACGAATTTGATTTCAAACTCCGCAAATAATTCCTTGATGTCCTCTAAATCCATAAAGCCCCTCCGGAAAACAGAAAAAGCGCCGCAGATAGTACTCTGCAGCGCCCTTGCTGTTCTTGGTTGAATATTATGTAATCTCGAGATAGAAAGTCAAGTGGGTTGTATTCATTTGCTTGTATTTTTATTCGGATTTTATTCATTCATGCGATTGACAAGCATAATCGATGTATCGTAAAAGTATCACAGGAACAAGGACGTTCTAAGAGAGATCTTAGTGCGTCCTTTTTTCTTTTTCTGAGGTGATGTATGAGGAAGGAAGGGGAGATAAGAATCAGTTCGGGATGTGCGATCAGCGGTATATTCTGCCGTGATGGAAGAAGGATTACAGGGGATGCGATAAAGAAGAGCATCAGTGTGATGCACAACAGGTCCAACGGTCTCGGCGGAGGCTTTGCCGCCTATGGAATATATCCCCAGTACAGGGATTATTTCGCCCTGCACATATTCTATGACTCGCAAAGTGCGAGAGAGGATGCAGAGAGGTTCCTCGATAGGCGCTTCGATATAATAAACCTTTCAAAGATTCCAGTGCGGCAGAGTGCAAGGATAAAGGATGCACCGCTGATCTGGAGGTATTTCATCACACCTCTTCCCCATGTGCTGCATGACAGTCAGCTCGATGAGGAGGAATACACCTCGAGGGCGATGATCCGGATAAACGACTCGATAGACGGGGCCTATGTCGTCTCATGTGGAAAGGACATGGGAGTGTTCAAAGCTGTCGGCTATCCTGAGGATGTCGCCGATTTCTACCGCATAGATGAGTATGAAGGATACTCATGGACGGCACATGGACGCTATCCGACAAACACTCCCGGATGGTGGGCGGGGTCTCATCCGTTCTCTCTGCTTGAGCTGAGTGTCGTACATAACGGTGAGATATCATCATATGATGCGAACCGGAGGGCCGTGGAGATGTACGGCTATTCATGCAATCTCCTTACGGATACCGAGGTCATCACTTACATTCTCGACTATCTTACAAGAAAGCAGGGCCTCTCTCTCCTCGAATGCTCTTCAGTCATTGCAGCACCGTTCTGGACCACCATATCCATCAAGGATGATGAGGAGAAAAAGAGGCTTACATACCTGAGGAAGATGTTCTCATCATTTCTCATCACAGGTCCCTTTTCGATACTTGTCGGCTTTAGCGGCGGGATGATGGCATTGAATGACAGGCTTAAGCTCAGAAGCCTTGTAGCAGCTGAAAAAGGGGACACTGTTTATTTCAGCTCGGAGGAGGCGGCGATACGCGTCATAGAGGAGAATCCGGAAAGAATCTGGGCCCCGCGTGGCGGTGAGGCTGTGATAGTGACACTGGATAAGGAGGGCAAAGATGTTCAGAAGATATAGAATCAGAAAGGATGATCTCTGCATCTTGTGTCTCAGATGCGCAAAGGAGTGCTCTTTCGGTGCGATAACAGTCGGAAAAGACAATGCCCTGGTCTTCCATCATGAAAAATGCACTGACTGCCAGCGCTGTGTCTCCCTCTGTCCCAGAGGTGCGATATACATAACTGAATATGAAAACAGATACAGGGGTAATTCCGTATTCAAGCAAGACGATATAGACGAGATACTCCTACAGGCCGATACCGGTGGAGTCCTTCTCTCCTCGATGGGTGCATCAGGGGAGAATGTACCCATCTACTTCGACAAGATGCTTCTCAATGCAAGCCAGGTGACAAATCCCTCGATCGACCCATTGAGGGAGCCTATGGAGACATCTGTGTTCATCGGAGCAAGGCCCGGGTGTGTGGAGAGGACGAAGGAAGGGCGGATCATGGATAATCTTCCACCACACCTTGAACTAAAGACCCCGATACTCTTCTCTGCAATGAGCTACGGTGCGATCAGCCTGAACGTGCATAGGGCGCTTGCCATTGCCTCCGAGAGGCTCGGCACATACTGGAACACAGGGGAGGGTGGCCTTCATGAAAGTCTCTATCCCTATAAGGAGAATACCATCGTGCAGGTTGCATCGGGCCGGTTCGGAGTGCATGCGACATATCTGAACACCGCATCTGCCATCGAGATAAAGATCGGACAGGGTGCGAAACCGGGAATCGGAGGGCACCTTACAGGAAAAAAGATCATAGGGGATGTTTCGAAGACGAGGATGGTCCCTGAGGGATTGGATGCGATAAGCCCTGCACCGCATCATGACATCTACTCGATTGAGGACCTGGCACAGCTTGTCATGTCGATAAAGGAAGCGACAGAGTATAAGAGGCCGGTGATCGTCAAAGTCGCCGCTGTCCATAATATCGCTCCTATTGCTTCGGGAATCGCCCGGAGCGGTGCAGACATAATAGCAATCGACGGCTACCGAGGAGGGACGGGAGCGGCTCCGAAACGTATCCGCGACAATGTCGGCATACCGATTGAGCTTGCAATCGCTACCGTCGATCAGAGGCTTAGGGAGGAGAGGATAAGGGACAGGGTGAGCATCATCGCGTCAGGAGGAATAAGGAACTCATCCGATGTAGTCAAGGCGATAGCGCTCGGCTCAGATGCCGTTTCCATAGGTACTGCGGCCCTTTGCGCACTTGGCTGCCATATATGCGCCTCCTGCCATACAGGCAGATGTGCATGGGGGCTTGCGACCCAGGACCCGGAGCTCACAGGAAGACTTGACCCGGAAAAAGGTGCAGAGCGTCTTATAAACCTTGTGAATGCATGGACACGCGAGATAAAGGAGATCATGGGTGGAATGGGGATAAACAGCATAGAGGCCCTGAGAGGCAACCGCATGGCTCTCAAAGGGGTAGGCCTCAATTCGAAAGAGCTTGAGATACTTGGAATAGGATATGCAGGAGAATGAGATGAAGGTGTTTGATATCAGAAAAGATGGATTGGATGAGATAAGAAGGCATGAAGGGGAGGAGATTACTTTGAAAGGATGCCTCGGTGAGCGGTATATAGGCTGCGGCAGCAAGGAGGGGGTTCTTCATATCGAAGGTACTCCCGGCAATGCCCTTGCATCCTATCTTGATGGTGCGACGATATATGTCGATGGTAATGCCCAGGATGCCGCGGCGGACACGATGAATGCAGGACTTCTTGCCATAAAAGGTTCGGCAGGGGACGCACTTGCATACGGCATGCGTGGAGGCAGGGTATATGTGCTTGGCGATGCCGGATACAGGGCAGGTGTCCATATGAAGGCGTATGAGGATAAAAAGAGCATTCTTGTAATCGGAGGAAGAGCAGGATCCTTCCTGGGCGAGTATCTGGCAGGAGGGACGATCATAGTCCTTGGCCTCGGCTATGAGGGAAAGAGCATCACAGGTTATTTCTGTGGAAACGGAATGTACGCCGGGACGATCTACCTCAGGACGGACAAGGAGCCTCTGAATCTCTCTGACAAGCTTATAAGACGAGCAGTAGGAAGGTCTGAGATGGAGAGCATAATACGGCCGATCGTCTCTGATTTCGCATCTGTCTTCTCTCTGCCTGTCGAACGATGTCTTGAAGGGGATTTCATTGCCATTGAGGCAGATGAATCAAAATCCTACAGTCAGCTATATGCTGCAGTCTGAGGTGTTATATGTGTACGGTATTTGCATATAGTGGAAGTGCAATCGGCCTTCCACAAATTAGAGCGATCTTAGAGCGGACAAGGAGGAGGGGACCGGATTCGGAGGATGTCCTCAGACTTGAAAACGGCTTTGTCCTGGCATTCCAGAGGCTTTCAATAATGGGAGTCGATAATCGTGGTATGCAGCCGTTCGAATACAAGGGGATGTACAGCGTTACAAACGGTGAGATATACGGTTTCAGGAGCATACGCAGGGCTCTTGAGAAAGAGGGGTATTCCTTCCGTTCCGATTCTGATTGCGAGACTGTGCTCTATCTTTATGAGAAATACGGGGAGAAGATGTTCCCCATTCTTGATGCTGAGTATGCGACAGTCATATACGATAAGGATAAAGGACTGGTCGCCGCACGGGATCCAATAGGAATAAGGCCTCTCTTCTACGGCTACGACAGGGATGAAAAGATCGCCTTTGCAAGTGAGGCATGCCTTCTTACACCGTTCTGCCGTGATGTGATCCCTTTCCCTCCGGGGCATTACTATGAAAACGGTCGTTTCATCTGCTACAGGGATATATCGGAAGTGAGGGGATATACATACGGCAGTCTTGAGGAGATCACGGGCAACATACGAAAGAAGCTGATAAAAGCGGTTGAGAAAAGGCTTGATGCCGATACACCGGTTGCATTCCTACTCTCAGGCGGCCTCGACAGCTCGCTTGTATGCTCTATCGCAACCAGGATACTTGAGCGTCCGATACGTACGTTCTCAATCGGGATGGAGAAGGACCCGATTGATTCGAAATACGCAGAGCATACGGCTTCTTTCCTTAACGCCATCCATACGAATGTGACCATGAGTGCAGAAGATGTGATCAAAGCCCTGCCCGAGGTCATAAACGCCTTGGCGACATATGATATCACAACCATCCGCGCAAGCATGGGGATGTATCTCTTATGCAGATACATACATGAGCATACCGATGTAAGGGTACTTCTTACAGGAGAGGTCTCTGATGAGCTTTTCGGATACAAATACACCGATTTCGCACCGGATGCAGAAGCTTTTGAAAAAGAAAGTCAGAAGCGCGTCCATGAACTTTATGCATATGATGTGCTCAGGGCGGACAGATGTATTGCAGACAACAGCATCGAAGCAAGGGTTCCATTCGGTGATTTGGATTTCGCATCCTATGTCCTTTCAATCGACCCTGAGATGAAGATGAACCGCTATGGACATGGCAAGTACCTTTTAAGGAAGGCATTTGAGAAGGGTGGTTGGCTCCCTGATGATATCCTCTGGAGGGAGAAGGCCGCATTCAGCGATGCAGTAGGGCATAGCATGGTCGATGAGCTAAAGGCCTATGCTGAAAGGTATTATGAAGGAAAGGACCTTGAAGCGGAATACAGCAGATATCCTGAAGAAGGAAGACCGTTTACTCCTGAATCTCTTCTATACAGGGAGATTTTCGAGAGTTTTTATCCCGGACAGTACAGGATGATACCTGGATTCTGGATGCCTAACAGCAGCTGGCCCGGCTGCCGTGTCTCAGATCCTTCCGCACGAGTGCTCTCAAACTACGGTAAGAGCGGGGAATAAGAGATGATGCAGGTGTGCAGGCAAATGCACATCTGCATTCTTTCCTGTCATAGCAGAGCTGCTTTTATGAATCCATCGAAGAGGGGATGGACCCTGTTCGGGCGGCTTTTGAACTCGGGATGGGACTGCACGCCGATGAAAAAGGTGCATGATGGATTCTCCATGGCCTCGACAAGTTTACCATCGGGACTTACACCACTGAAGAGAATACCGCTTTCAGCTATTTTTTCCCTGAATAGAGGAGATACCTCATAGCGATGCCTGTGCCTCTCGCTGACCATATCCCCTCCATAGAGCTTATGAAGCAATGTTCCAGGTACTATCCTGCATGGATATGAGCCAAGTCTCATCGTTCCCCCCTTGGCTGTGATGTTCCGCTGCTCATCCATCAGATCTATTACGCATTCATCCCCATCAGGATCGAACTCCCTTGAGTTTGCCCTCTCAAGTGCAGAGAGGGAGCGTGCCGCCTCGATTACTGCAACCTGCATCCCCAGACAGATTCCAAAGTAGGGTTTGTCATGCTCCCTGGCATATCGTGATGCCTGGATCATACCCTCGACACCTCTTTCCCCGAAGCCTCCTGGGACAAGGATGCCGTCAGCATCTTCTAGAAGTTCCTCCGCTCCTTTTCTCTCCACATCCTCTGCATCGATGAACGACAGTTCAAGTTCTGCATTGTTGAAGCTTGCCGCATGATAAAGGGCCTCGTTTATTGAAAGGTAGGCATCGTGGAGCTTGACATATTTGCCGCATATCGCGATTTTGACTTTCCTTTCTTTTTCCCTCCTCATGCGCTCCACTGCGTTACTCCATGATTCGAGACTGCATTCACTACATTTTAAAGAGAGTCTTGAGATGACGTAGTCATCAAAACCACGCTCATGAAGAAGAAGTGGAAGGGCATAGATGGGGGAGATGTTCTCGTTGCCGATTACAGCACGCCTCTCGACATTACAGAATAGGGAGATCTTGGAGATGATGTCGTCATCAAGGGTTGTGTCGGACCGGGCGATGATGCAGTCCGGCATTATACCCATCCCCTGGAGTTCATGCACCGAGTGCTGGCTCGGTTTCGTCTTGAATTCCCCGCTGCATGCAAGGTAGGGGACAAGGACGACATGGATGAACATCGAGTTGACTGCTCCTACCTCCGCACGGAGCTGGCGGGCAGCTTCAAGAAAGGGTTGGCTTTCTATGTCTCCGATCGTGCCGCCGATTTCGGTGATTACCACATCAGCACCTGTCATCTCTCCGAGTGAATATATCGCAGCCTTGATCTCATCTGTTACGTGGGGGATGATCTGAACTGTCTTGCCGAGATACTCACCGCGTCTTTCCCTTGTCAGGATGTTCCAGAATACCTTGCCGCTTGTAAGGTTCGACCTTTTGTTGAGATTCTCATCGATGAATCTCTCATAGTGTCCGAGGTCAAGGTCGGTCTCTGCTCCATCTTCGGTCACAAAGACCTCTCCATGCTGATAGGGGCTCATTGTCCCTGGGTCCACATTGAGATACGGATCGAGCTTCTGGGCCGCCACTTTCAAACCCCTCTGCTTCAATAGAAGTCCAAGACTTGCCGCACTTACTCCCTTACCAAGTCCAGATACGACACCACCAGTAACAAAGATGTACTTTCTATCCATCATTCCCTCCAAAAAAAGAAAAAGACGCCTATCCGAAAAAGATAGACGTCTTTGTCCAATTGCTTTAGATATTACTACCAACCGCATGGTTTCCTCAACTGGATTCTGTCTCATATTGCATAAAAGTTTGAATTGATTGCTGCATAGCTTTTTCTAGTCCTTTTGTCATAGTGTTAGTGTCTTCCTGATAGCTTTTCCTTCCTGGATTCTTTGGTTTTAAAATGCTCTATCTGCATTTTTAAGGAACTCTATGAAGCTTCGTGTTACAGTCGAGAAGAGCTGATTCTTTTTCCAGCACACAGCACTTCCTGTCATCAAGGGGGGAATCATCGGAATAAAGCGAAGGCCATCATAGCTTGAGAAAAGGTCAAAGCAGATTCCAGTTCCAAGACCATTCTGAACCATGACCGCCACATTCCTGCCAAGATTATATCTTGCTGTAATATCAAGATCCTGAAAGGATGCACCGAACCATCCTTCGAGGATGTATCTTACTTCCGAACGTACAGGAAGAATGAGAGGCCTGTTTTTCACGTCATCAGGATAGACAAACTCCTTCTTTGCAATAGGATCATCCTCCCTGACGAGGGCACCCCATCTCTCTTTGCCTTGAAGATGAAGTGTCTCAAAGCGGGAGGTATCAACAGGCTCAGTAACAAGTCCAAGTTCAAATACACCTTTCTCGATGTTCTCCTTGATTCCATCTGCATTGGTCGTGTAGATGTTGTAGCTCACCCCTTTATGAAGTTTTCGGAACTCTGCCATCTTCGATGCAAGCGCGTCCATGCTGTGCGTCTCTGTGCACCCGATTGTGATTTCGCCCACGATATCCTTGTCCTTGTTTCCAATAGCCTCTGCGGTATTCTCAGCAAGGGAAAGAATCTCCTCTGCACGTCGCTTCAAGAAAAGTCCATCCTCTGTAAGCTTTATGCAGTATTTGCTCCGCTTGAAGAGTTTTGTTCCCAGTTCGTCCTCAAGCTGCATTATCTGTCTTGAGAGTGTCGGCTGCGTAACATGGAGTATGTCCGCGGCCCTTGTAATGTTCTCTTCCTCTGCGATTGTCAGGAAGTATCTTAGTACTCTGAGTTCCATACGAAGGATTCTATCATGATTATAAATTACCTGAAAGCATTTTTAATTATGAAAAAGAAGTATTAGACATAACAATCATGTGGTTTTAGATTATAAACGCAGATTGAAAACTATGGAGGCAATATATGGTTAAGCAGACAGCGGGACGAGATGCCCTAACAGGATTTGCAGATGAGTTCGCTCATCTCAATGATGATATTCTTTTCGGAGAAATATGGTCGAGGGAAGGGCTGCTTTCTCTCAAAATGAGGTCGATACTCACAGTGACAGTCCTTGTATCGAAAGGTCTTATTGATTCTTCCTTCAACTATCATATGCAGACTGCGAAGAAGAATGGGGTGACGAAGGCAGAGATGGGCGAGATCCTCACGCATGTTGCATTCTATGCAGGATGGCCCAATGCATGGGCGGCATTCCGCGTTGCTCTTGAAGTCTACAAGGATGATGAAGGAAAAGATGGCGGCATGTTCGGCCTTGGGGAATCAAACGATGCCTATGCTCAGTATTTCACCGGAGCGTCATATCTCAAGCCTCTTACAGATCCCAAGGAGACTGTATTCATGGCGAATGTAACATTCGAGCCCGGATGCCGCAACAACTGGCACATACATCATTCTGACAAAGGGGGAGGGCAGATTCTTCTCTGTACTTCCGGCAGAGGATGGTATCAGGAAGTGGGGAAGAATGCTGTAGAGCTTCATCCCGGAGATGTCATCACAATCAAAAGGGAAGTGAAGCACTGGCATGGAGCTGCTAAAGACAGCTGGTTTTCACACATTGCAGTTGAGGTCCCAGGAGAGAACACAAGAAACGAATGGCTAGAGCCTGTTTCTGATGAAGAATACACTAAGCTTAACTAAACATGTAATAGAGGAATCCGGTACCATTCAGGAGCAGTATGTCCCTGTGAGCGAAGGGTGGCTTTCGAATTATTTTTTAGATATAAAACTACCGCAGATAACTCCTATGCTCGCATAGGGGCTGAATGCGGGGATTATCAGTTTTTCATATAGCAAAGCTATATGAATTCTCAATTCCATGGTATAATACACATATGCAGAAGGCGTACCGTTACAGACTTTACCCCACAGACGAGCAGACTCAGATGATGACCCGCATCATCGGCTGCTGC
>DVIF01000007.1 GCA_018711525.1 Candidatus Ornithospirochaeta stercorigallinarum | reverse complement strand
AGCTCAACCGTAGCTACGGTTGAGCTTGAAGAGGAAGAAGAGAAGCCCAATGTGATAAAGGAGCTGGATGAGGAAGAGGTTCCTCCAGTCAAGGAAGACGATGCTGAGGATGGAGTGGAAAATGAGACAATACAGGAGAAGAAGGATGAGAGGACTGTCTCAGGCATCCTCGACTTCTCCCTTATGGAGGATGAGGTCTCTGATGATGATTCTTCCGATGATGCTGTGGCCCCTGAGTACTCTGAGCCCGATGAATACCAGGACCTTGTAGTTGAAGAAGATGAGCAGGAGGACGATGAAGAGGAGCTCCCTGAACTTGATGAGATCGTCCACAAAGATGGGAATGTGGATGCCGGTGCCGGATTCTCTGAGCAGGGGGAAGGGAAGATAGTCCTTGAATATGATGACGGCTCTTCAGAAGACGGGGATTTCCTCGAGAGTCCGAAATATTCGAGAATCATAAGGGATATAGCAAGGAAGGTTGAAGGGGATGCCGAGAGCCTCTATGAATTCCTTGAAAAAGAGGATGAGAGCGTCCTTGAGTATTTCGACAAGGTGATACATGACAGCTGGGAGAGGCAGCAGCTTGACGGCAAGGATAAGATGTTCTCTGTCTTTGAATATGACATGTCGCTGCTTCTGTCCAAGGGTATGATATATGACGATTTGCGCCTTCAGGAGCTTATGAACAATGCAGGTGCGGTCATGTACTCCAAAGGTAAGAGCAGATGGAATGCACTACTGTTGTACATAAACAGTGATTATGTGGTGGAATCTGCGAAGATGATCAAGATAACGAGGTCTTCGTTCTCTTCATCCGACTGGAAGATAGTCACTAACATAGGGGATGCCTTGATTGCGAGGAAGGGCAGATGACGGACCGCTATTCATTCGCCCTCGATATGATAGATGAAGTCTCCTCTTTTCTTCTGCAGAAGAGAAGGAGGGGCTTCTCCATAAAGGAAAAAGGTGTCAACGACTATGTCACCGATGATGACAGGGCGGCAGAGAGGATCATCAGGGATAGGCTGGCACAGGCGTTCCCCTCTGATGAGATCCTTGGTGAGGAGTACGGCATCAGCGGAACCTCTTCATCCCTCTGGGTCGTAGACCCCATAGATGGAACTGTCGATTATATGAACGGTTTCCCGTTCTATACAGTTTCAATAGCATATATGGAAGGAGGAAAGACAGTCTTTGGTCTTGTAGGCGTTCCTGAGCAGAATGAGCTTTTTTCTGCGAAGAAGGCAGAGGGGGCGTTCCTCAACGGAAGGAGGATTGAGGTCAGCAGGATAGATAGGAAAAAAGGACTTGCAATCCTTGTTCCTCCACACAGGATGCATGATCATCTTGACTCTTATATGGCATCCATGAGGAGGCTTTACGACGTCTACTCCGATATGCGCTCGCTTGGTTCTGCGGCAATCAGTCTTTCCTACCTCGCATCCGGGCGTGTCTCATGCTACTATGAAAGATTTCTGCACATATATGATGTCGCAGCAGGACTCTTGATTGCTAAGGAGGCGGGTGCGGAGATTGAGATAGATGAGCATGATGGCTTTGTAGATGTACTTGCGACAGCTAAGGGACTTATGGAAATTACAAAGGAGGCGATCGATGGTCAGGGCTCTGCTCTTTGATCTGGACGGCACCCTGCTTGATACCTCGAAGGGGATCTTCAGGACGGCGGACAAAAGTGCCATCAGCCTCGGCATAAAGCCCTGCCGGGATTATGTGAAATATGCACAGTTCGTAGGGCCTCCCCTGCATGTCGGATTCAACAAGGTCTATGGGCTGAGCGGCAAAGAGGCCTTCGAGGCGGCAAGGATCTATAAGAGCTTCTATCCTGAGACGGGATTGAACGTCTATGAGTATTACAGCGGCCTTGTGGATGTTGTTAAGGAGCTGAGAAGGAGAGGATATCTCATAGGCATCTCGACGCTTAAGAACGAAGGGGCGGCAAAGAGGATGATAGCATCCTCCCTTTTCGCTCCTTATATCGATGTGATACATGGCTCTGATGAGGCAGAGACACTGGGTAAAGGGGATATAGTAGCCCTTTGTCTTAGCGATCTCTCCCTCTCACCATCAGAAGCTGTCCTTATCGGGGACAGCGAGAGTGATGAGAGCGGAGCGGGGAAGGCAGGGGTTGGTTTCCTCGCGGTCTCCTGGGGTTTTGGATTCCCATCAGGTTATGATGGCCTGGAATATATAGATAAGCCGGAAGAACTACTTGAAAAGTATAAAGGAGTTATAGCTATGATTGAAAAAGTTGAGACGAAGAATGCGCCTGCCGCCATCGGGCCTTACAGTCAGGCTGTGAAAGTGAACGGAATGCTTTACTGCTCAGGACAGATTCCAATCAATCCTGTTACGGGCAATATTGTCGAAGGTGATGTGAAGGCTCAGGCAGAGCAGGTGTTCAAGAACATCAAGGCTGTGCTTGCAGAGGCCGGCACGGATGAGACGAAGGTTGTAAAGGCAACTGTGTTTCTAAAGAGCATGGATGACTTTGCCGCAGTGAACGAGGTCTATGCTTCATTCTTTTCCTCATCCTCCGTCCTTCCTGCCCGCAGTGCTGTCGCAGTGCAGAAGTTGCCTAAGGATGTGATGGTGGAAGTCGAGGTTATTGCTGTTCTCTAGTCCATATCGGCCTTTCAGCGATTGAAACAATCACGTAATGCCTCTAGAATTATGGCAGTCGTTTCGGCTGGATAGGAAAATATGAAACAGGGATTAAAATACATTTCTACAGTTTGTTTGATGCTTTCCGCCGCCCTCCTTTCACTTGGTGCGGCGGAGGTCGTTGTAAGTCCTAAGGTCCAGAGCCTCTCATATCAGATGCAGAGCACACCTGATTCCCTATACAAGCAGCTTGGACTTGATGAGAAATCATTGATTCTTTCTACTGACACAGACACGGTATCGGCGCAGCTTCAGCTCGACAGGCTGGTTGCTATTTCAGATCCCGGATATGTGCTCGTCCCTGGAGACACTATCTCAGTCACATATATGGAGAGGACCGGAAATGCTCCTGTGACCCTTCATATAACAATCCCTTATGGAGGTGAGATCCGCATCTCAAGCATTGCGACGGTAGAGACGAAGGGAAGGACGTTCCAGGATGTAAGGGCCGAGATAGAGGCTCTGCTGACACAATACAACAGATATTCCAACCCGATAGTCTCCATCCAGAGCCTCGGGCTCTTCCATGTTAACATAAACGGGGAGGTCACCTCCTCAAGGAGCATCAGGGTAAATGGTAATTCATTCCTTTCCGATGTCCTCTACTACGGATCTGCGACAGCATCAAGCCGTCTTGTCACGATCACAGGGGAGGATGGAAGTGTGAGGACCTATGACCCGTATCTTGGGATGAGGAAGGGGGACAAGGAGAACAATCCCCGTCTCCATCCAGGGGATACGATCACACTGCATAAAAGGGAGAGGGCTGTGACAGTCTCCGGTGCGATAAACGACGGGGGTACCTATCAACTGCTGGAAGGGGAGAACCTTTCAGCCCTGATAAACGACTACGGTGCAGGACTTGACCCGTATGCCTCCGGCTGTGTCATAATCCAGCGCTCCCGCGGCAATGGATATTATGAGACGATAAGTGTTCCCTCCAGCGAGGATTACACTCTTCAGGATGGGGATGTGATCTATGTCGAGCCCGTCACCGACAGCCTCGGGTCTGTATCGATAGAAGGCGCCCTCCGCTCTTCATCATCAAACAGCATGATACAGGGGGATAAGAGCGAGACATATTACTACCGCTTTGTCGAAGGGGAGACGGTCTATGACATGCTCTCTGCACTTTCTGCGTACTTCATCGACTCCTCGAATCTCTCAGCTGCATATCTTGTGCGGGATGGAAAGACCATCATGCTTGATTTCAATGAAATCCTTTATAACGGTGCCGAAAGCGGTTCGATGACCCTTGAGAGCTCCGACAGGTTCTACATCCCGTTCAATCAGATGCTCGTCTCTGTCGTAGGAGGGGTGGAGCGCCCGGGCGTATATGGCTATGTTCCAGGTCGTAGTGCGGATTATTATATCAATCTCGCCGGCGGCTACAGTGCGGACAGCAAAGGAGAGAAGTCCGTCACAATAACAGGCAAGGACGGCACAGAGCTCGATTTTTCTTCCCCTCTTGCGCCTGAGACTGTTATCAGTGTGGAGCGAGATAATCTGTCTACACAACTTGCAAGTACCGTGGCTGTCATAGGAATCGTTACAAGTGTGGTTGGATTGATTGCATCCATCATTACCATCAGTGCCAATGTCGCTACGTGGCCTAATATTTGAGGATAAGCATGAGTGAGAACATTAAGAACGATGATATGGAAATAGATTTGATCAAGCTTTTCAAGGATGTCCTTTCGAGGCTATGGATCATAATCATCTCTTTCATAGTATGTGTAGCTGCGACTGTCTTCTATCTGTTGAACACCACACCGATCTATGAGGCAAGCGCATCGATGATGGTGGAGCCCCTCAGCGACACAAGCATCTCATCCCTTTTTGAGGCGGGCTTTTCCAGTTCAAGCGATATCGCAACAGAACTTGAGATCCTCAACAGCAGAAGCACTTATGAGAATGCAATAAGAAAGCTTGACTTGAGTAGGTACACGACCGCGGATGGAATCAGGTATTCTGATTTGGAGAGTCCGCTCAGCTATGAGGGGCTCAGGAATTCGGTGACGGTCGAGTCCGTTTCAGATACCTCATATCTGAAAATCACAGTACAGAACACAGATCCCGTTTTCGCACGCGATTTCTGCAATGCTCTCGCCGAGAGCTATTCGGAGGTCCTCACCGGTATAACACGCAACAGTGCGAGCAATCAGCTTGCATTCATCACATCTGAGATCCCCAATGTGGAGGAGGCGTTGAGGAATGCCACCAGGGAGCTCAGTGATTTCCAGCGTGACAACGACCTTTTACAGCTGAGTGCCGAGAACCAGATCCTGCTTCATCAGATGAGCTATCTTACGATGGTCAAGGAGCCTCTCAGGCATGAGGTAGGCGAGGCTGAGAGATACCTTTCGACATTTGAGGCCTCGTATCCTGCTCTTAAGGAAAGAAGAGAGGCGTTCGGGACCGATGAGGTTGTGATAGAAGGGACGGATGACATCATAACATGGTATGGGGAGTCGGTTCTTTACGATATCCTCGCAAGCACATCCAACTCCCAGGTCACTGTATTGAGTGCTTCACAGCAGTCGAGATACTTCGCACTCACTCAGATGATGGAGAGCACGCAGACGGATCTTGAGAACTATCTTGCTTCCTCCCTTGTCGACATACTCAGTCCCTCCGATGCCCTCAGCTATGTTCAGTATTATCTGCAGCTTGCCCTTGGGGAAAGGCAGATCCTAGTTGTTGATGACATGCTCTCCGAGATAGACATCGCCCTTGAGAAGGTTCCTGACCTGGAGAGGCAGAGGATAGAGCTTGAGAGCAATGTAGAGATCTATCAGCAGCTCGTGCTCTACCTGAGGCAGGCGCAGAGCGAGACCTCGCTTTTAGAGGCAAGCATAACAGATAATGTCACAAGGATAGATTCAGCCATTACGCCCATCGATCCTGTAAGTCCGTCAAAGGCCAAGACCCTTTTGATCGGAGGATTCATCGGAATATTCATCGGAGGCGCGATTGCAGTGATCCTGAGTCTCATGGACAAGAGGATTCTTACACGTTCCGACCTTGAGAATGCACTTGACGGGGATGTCCCTGTCCTCGGCTGGATTCCTCTTGTGAAGCCGAAGAAGGAGAGTGCGAAGAAAAAGCGCGGCATCGCACTCAGCCTCAATCCGATGTCGTTCCTCTCCGAGCGTTATAAGCAGATAGCTTCCTCCATGATTTACGGAAAGCGTCTGAGCTCCAATCTCATCACATTCTGCTCCCCGGGAAAGAACGATGGAAAGTCCACGACGGTTGCAAACATCGCATATGCCCTTGCCCTCAACGGCAAGAGGATCCTCATCGTGGATATGGACCTCAGGATGCCCGCAGTTGAGCGTGTCTTCGAAGTCAAGCATGCAGAGAAGGGCATAGTGGATGTGCTTAATGGGGATGTGAGTGCGGACAAGGTGATAAGAACCCCGTTCAGCGAGCTTCCGAATCTCAATATCATCGGAGTCGGGAAGCCTGTCATCGTCCCGTCGATTGTGATCCAGACCTCTTTCCTCGAGAATTTCGTAAAGAGTGTTCAGGGTCATTATGATTACATCTTCTTCGATGCCCCACCGCTTTCATATGCATCCGAGCTTCTTACAATTGCACGTATAGCCCCTGAGATACTCATAGTCACCAGAGCGGGGATATCGACAAGCGATGAACTTTCTATCATGGTCCATGACCTCAAAGAAAGCGGTGCTAACATCGTAGGAGTGTGTCTCAACGGCCTTGCCCTTTCTGATACATCGGTCGTATCCAAGGGCTCCTATGGGTACGGTCTTTATAAGAGTACGAAGAAGGAGAGAGAAGAAATCAGGGGCGCATATGTCCGGAAGAAGAGCCAGTATGCGAAGATCTATCGCAGACAGCTGAAGATGCGAAGTCATAGGGAGGATGCCAAGTCGTGGCCTCTGGCACCTCTTTCCTTCCCCGAGGGTTTTCCTCAGCAAAAGAAGGCTGAAAAAACGGATGATTCATTCAAAACGAAGGAGGTCCTCAAGACGATTGAGGATTATCTGAGTGCTGTCGAGAATGATGACAACGCAAAAGGTAAAAAAGAGTAGACGAGAGTTTTAATTTGTATTATCCTCTCAAAAGATATGGAGAAGACGGTGTATTATAGTGGTGTGAATTCAATTTTCTCATGCATCCCAGGCACCTCTGTTTCCTTGGATTTTTGAAGTTTCGCGGCTCTGTTTCATGAGCCGTTTTTTTTTGGAGGCGAGATGGCAAACGTGTTTAAAGGCAGGAGTCTCTGCGTAATCGAAGATTTCTCAATAGATGAGAGAAGGTATTTCTTCAAGAAGACAGCTGAGCTTAAGAAGGCGATTCTAGCTGGAGATGAGGAGAAGATGGATTCTTTCAGGATCAACGACCCTGATTTCGGTATCTACGAGGTGTTCCTTGAGGACAGCACAAGGACCAAGGAGAGCTTCAGGAATGCCGCCAAGTTCCATCATGCGAAGGTATCTGAGCTCTTATGCGACTCATCAAGCATCAACAAGGGTGAAAGCTATGCTGATACATTCAACATGCTCAGTGGATACTCGAACAGGATATTCATTGTGCGAAGCAAGGTCGAGGGGCTTACGAAATGGCTCAGTGAGGAGACGAGCGAATATGCGGAGCGCAATCACCTTCCATATAAGCCGGCATTCATAAACGCAGGGGATGGAAAGCATGAGCATCCCACCCAGGAGCTGCTCGATGAGTTCTCTTTCCTTGAGCGTCTTGACATGGATTTCTCCGAGATCCATCTTGCCCTCGTAGGAGACCTCTATCATGGGCGTACCGTGCACTCCAAGGCCAACGGACTTAAGATCTTCAATAAGGTCACTGTGGACCTTATCGCACCGGATGAGCTGATGATGCCTGAGAACTACATCGAGATCATGAAGGAAAACGGTTTCAAGGTGAACATCTATCCTTCAATCGAGAACTATCTTGATAACGGCGATATCGCGACGATCTGGTACTTCACACGTCCTCAGCTTGAGAGGATGGGTGAACGCATCCTCAAGAAGGAGGCGGAGCTCAGAGAGGCCATAACATTCAAAAAGGAGTTCATGCCGCATCTCAAGGAGAATACGAAGTTCTATCATCCGCTTCCCCGCCATAAGGAGCATCCTACGATCCCTACATTCTTAGACAAGACTGAACTCAACGGCTGGGAGGAGCAGGCGATCAACGGAATGTACTGCCGCATGATACTCCTGTCGCTCATTGCAGGAAGGATCGGAGAGGATTTCTCAGGCCAGAGCGCGATTGAGAAGGACTACAGGAGCGAGGAGTACATCGTAGAGGTCCAGAGCGAGAACAAGGTCAAGGAGAAGAACATCTCGGAGGGTGTGCGTCCGATAAAGAATGGAATCGTAATCGACCATATCTGCAAAGGGGACAGCCCTGAGGAGATAAGGAAGCATATCCGTCTGATCTCCTCTGTAATCGGACTGGATAACGCACGTGGAGGAGAGTGGATCAGCCAGGGCAGCGATGGAAAGTACAAGGGCATCATCTTCCGTCCTGATGTCATGGACCTCTCCAGAAAGGAGCTCAAGAGGCTTGCGGCAATCGCACCGCACTGCACACTCAACATCATCAAGGATGGGAAGGTCGCCAAGAAGTTCAGGACCCATATGCCCCCGCGCATCTATAATTTCGAGGACATGTCATGCAAGAACGAGGCGTGTATTTCGAATCCTGTGAACAAGGAAGGAGTCGCTGCGAAGTTCTACAGGACGAATGATGGAGGCTATTGCTGTGCATATTGCGGCAAGGTCCACTCGTTCAAGGAAATTTGGAACAAAAGATAATCTATGGTATAATGGAAAAAGTTATGAAAACTCTAAATGATATACAGAATTACTACGGAAGCCAGCTTGCAAAGGCTGCACTTGAACTTGGAGCCATAAGGCTCAGCGTCAACGACCCGTTCAGATGGGCCAGCGGCTACAGGATGCCTATCTACAATGACAACAGGCAGTTCCTCTCATCAAGCAGATACAGAGCTCTTATCTGTGATGCTTTCTCTGATATGGTCGAGTCCCTCGCACTCAAAGTCGATAACATAGCAGGAACGGCAACGGCGGGAATCCCGCACGCCACGAGCCTTGCAGACCGCCTCAACAAGAGTCTGAGCTATGTCAGGAGCTCCAACAAGGACCATGGACTGGGGCATCAGATTGAAGGACTTGGAAAGGATGGAAGCTATGATGGGGCATCCGTTCTCTTGATTGAGGACCTCATCAGTACCGGATCCTCTTCCATAAAGGCCGTAGAGGCCATCAGGGGTGCCGGCGGAATCTGTGATACATGTCTTGGAATCTTCACATACGGCCTGCAGGCAAGCTACGATGCATTTGCCGCACTCCAGCCTTCCTGCTGCTATCACACGATACTCTCGTATGACCTGATGGTCAGGATCGCAGAGGAGACGGGGTATATCAACACAAGTGAGGCAGATGCCCTCAGGGAGTGGAGGAAGGACCCGTTCGGCTGGGGTGAGAAAAGAGGATTTCCCAAGGAGTGAAGATGAGCTATAACGAGATATTGATTGAAAGTGCTGAAAGATGCGGGAACATCGTCTGCATGGGTCTTGACCCGATAGTCGGCGTCCTCCCATTCAAGGAACTCGATACGAGTGAACGCATAACAAAGTATTTCGAGACCCTTTTTTCGAAGATGGCCGATGAGAAGCTTTGTCCTGCCGCCTTCAAACCGAACCTCGGCTACTATTCGGCTCTCGACAGACCGAGGAGCGGGGATTACTCCGGCTCGAAGGCGCTCTCAGCTGTCATGGATCTCCTTGAAAGGTATTTCCCTTCCTCTCCTGTGATATTGGACAGCAAGCGTGGAGATATCGCAAGAAGCAGTGGAAACTATGCAAAAGAGGCATTCGATGCATGGCAGGCGGATGCAGTGACGGTCTCCCCGTACATGGGAAGCGACAGCGTGCTTCCTTTCGCATATGAGAACAAGGGGATGTATATCCTCAACCGCACAAGCAATCCCGGAGGAGCGGAGCTGCAGAACAGGACTGTAATCGATTCCGTCGATGAACACGATGTCTATCCTCTATATATCGCAGTGAGCCATATGATCGCCATCTGGGCCGAGGAGCATAAGGGAATCGGAGCTGTTGTCGGAGCGACGAACATGAGGGAGTTTGCTGATATCGCAAAGTATTTTGCAGGAAAAGGCATACCTATGCTCATCCCGGGGGTCGGCAGCCAGGGTGGAAGTGCAAGCGATGTGATCAGTGTCATGAACGAGACGGGGTACAATAAGAAGCTTGCAAGGATAAACTCCTCCAGCGGACTTACACATCCTTGGAAGAAGGGGGACGCACCATCTGATTGGCTTGATATGTGCACAGAAAGCATAAAGGCTCTTTTGAAGGAGGCTGCTTTATAATGAACAAGGCCTACGACCTTCTCCATTTGAATCATAAGAAAGGAAAGGTGCTTCTAGCCACTGTCTCGGGGGTTGCAACTACAAAAAGCGAACTCATAAGGCTTTTCGACAGGAAAGTGCCATCGGTAGATATCATAACGACGAAGAGTTTCCAGGTTGTTCCCAACGAAGGAAACAAGATGCCTGTCATCACAAGTCCTCGTCTCGGGGATTTTGGAAACTCCGTAGGGCTTAGGAATCCCGGTATGGAGAAGGCATATCCTGAGCTTGAGGAGCTCAGGAGGGAGGGGCTTAGGGCAATTCTCAATGTCTCTGTATCTGCAAACAGCATCGAGGACTTCATAACACTGGTGAAGAAATTCGACCCTGTTGCAGATATGATTGAGCTCAATCTCTCATGTCCCCATGCCGCAAAGGGTTATGGAGCATCCATTGGAAGCGACCCGGAGCTTGTAAGGGCGTACATAAAGGGGATAAATGAGGCATATCCTGAGCGAAAGAGCCTCCTGATAGCAAAGCTCACACCCAATGTTGAAGATATCGGGGCTATTGCAAGGATTGCGACCCGAAGCGGAGCGGACGGCATTGCCGCGATAAACACAGTAGGTCCCAAGGAGTACTACATAGATGGCAAACCCATTCTTTTCAACAAAATTGGAGGAAAAGGTGGTGCCAGTGGAGAATGGGTCAAGCAGCGTGCCGTTGAGTGCATAAGAGAGATAAGGAATGCAATCGGAGATGACCCGATAATCCTCGGCATGGGTGGCGTCAGTACAGCAGAAGATGCCTTTGATATGCTCAGCGCAGGTGCGGACAGTGTCGGAATAGGATCTGCGATCGCCCGAGTTGAGATGTCTGATTACGAGGCGTATTTCAACGCCGTCAAGAGTGGAAAGGATGTCTCCGGATATCTTGGCAATGACCATAAACCCCTCGAGTATGAGAAACATGTCATTATCGACAAGACCATGTATTCTCCAGATACGATCATCCTGACTCTCGATGGAAAGAGCGACTGCCAGGCAGGGGAGTTCTGCTTCCTCTTCTTCTCGGAAGCGGGGGAGAGGCCGTTCTCTGTCGCAAAGAACAATCCTCTTACTTTCATCATCAAGATCCGCGGTCCTTTCACAGAGGCGGTAAGCCGTCTTGAAAAGGGAGATGTGATCTACACAAGAGGTCTCTCTGGAAAACCGATAGAAAATCCAAAGACCGATAAGGCTCTGCTCATCGGAGGAGGAACGGGAACGGTTGTCCTCAATCTTCTTGCAGAGAAGCTGGGAAAAGAGAACACGAAGATGGATATCAGGGTAGGTGTCCCATCCCTGGAGGAAGGGCAGAAGGGTCTGATGCAGGATGAGCTGGAGAAATACGGCTCATACACTGTGATTGCAGATGATGGAAAGCCCGGACGTGTCCTCGACAGCCTGAAAAAAGAAGATGTGGATGGGGACACAGCCGCATATATCGTGGGACCATCGGTGATGATGAGGAAAGCTGCAGAGATTCTTCTTTCCTTCGGTCTTGATCCCGAAAGGATCCTTATAAGCCTTGAGAAGAACACGATGTGTGGTGTAGGACTCTGCGGTGAATGTGTCTGCGGAGAGAAGCTTACATGCAAGGAAGGCACGTTCCTCCCATACAGCTACATACTTGAGAACAATCTGGAGGTCTAGTAGTTATGATAGACCCGCATGTACACCTTAGGGATTGGGCGCAGAAAGAGAAGGAGACTGTCGCCCACGGGCTTAAAGTTGCAAAGATGGCAGGCATTGAAAGGGTTTTCGATATGCCGAACACCAATCCCCCATTAGTAGAGAGGGAGACGATCCTGGACCGTCTTGCACTTGGCACAGGGGAGGCAAGGAAACTCAAGATGTCCTACTCTGTATATGCGGGGCTTACAAAGGATCCTGAGCAGATAAAGGCGATGGTCCTTCTTCATTCAGAGCTCTTTCCCCTCGTTGTCGCACTCAAGATGTTCCTCTCCCATAGCACGGGGAACATGGGGATTGTGGATTACGAGGAGCAGCGAAATGTGATAAGGACGCTCTCGGAGGCTGACTACAAAGGAGTGCTTGCCGTACATGCAGAGAAAGAGAGCCTTAACAATATGAAGCTGGAAGACCCCGATGATTACTCCTCACATTCATCGGCAAGGCCGAGGGAGAGTGAGATCGAGTCCGTCAGGGATATAATAAGGCTTGTAAAGGAAGAGAAGTTCCCCGGGCATCTGCATATCTGCCATATATCGACAAAGGATGCTGTTCTAGAGGTAATGAAAGCAAAAGAGGAGGGGCTCTCCATAAGCATGGGTGCAACCCCTCATCATGCACTTCTTACTCTTGATGATGCAAGGGATGGGAAAAGAGGGCTTAAGATGAATCCTCCGCTCAGAAGTGAGGAGGACAGGGCCTTCATCTACGAGTCTCTCAAAAACGGTACGATAGACAATGTTGAGAGCGACCATGCACCTCACACCCTTGAGGATAAAGAAAAGGGTGCAAGCGGCATCCCGTGTTTTTCAGGAATGCTTCTGCTTTACCATAAACTGAAGGAAGATGGTGTGGACAAAGAACGTCTTTTAGATCTTTTCGGACGTAATGTGATAAAAACATACGGCCTCAAGGATGAGGATGTAAGACTTCCTGATGATAGCGAGAAGCTTTTCACCCGTCTCAGCGAGAGCTATCCGATAAGGCCGTTTGAGTGGATTTAGAACTTGTAGCCGATTGCGATTTCCGGAAGAATGAGTGCCATCTTAAAATATCCGTCAGCTGGCTGATTACCTCCAAACTCTACAAAGTCCATGTTGATCTTGGCTCCGAAACTGGCGAACATTCCATCAACACCTGAGAAGTACGCCATGAACATCGTCTTGCAGTCAACACCAAAAGTTGTTCTTCCACTTTCAATGAGGAAGTGTGGTCCTACAGTTAGCATCATATCGAAGCTCCCGACAGGTGTGGTATATGCATAACCACCACCAATCCAGATGTTACTTGTCTTCTGGACTCCAAGATCTACATAGAATCCATTTCCTCTGTTGAGGATTACATCGGCTTCTGCATTTAAAGATACTTCTGCATTAAACATGTTGTTTTCTTTTGTTGTGTCTAATGTAAGTTCAAAGCTGTTTGCAGAAGCTCCGAATGAGAGGGCGACATCAGTTGCAGCTGAAGCTGTGAAAGTCACAGTCAACAATACAAGCAAAGCACAGATAATCTTTTTCATTTTTCACTGCTCCTTATCATTGCCATAGTATAATTCTGATGATAAGAGCATTTATTATTTTGGGCAATCAAAGAAATGAAATAAGGATTAAAATTCCTGTTGATTTCTTCAAAGTAGCAATGCCGACATAGTTATTATACAAAGTATTTAATTGTGTTGTATGTAATTATACAACTTGTTTTCGTTCACTTACATTCAAGTTTGTTTTCAGAAAAGAATGAAGTTATTATTTTTCCAGCGCTACCATGAAAGGTGGGCGGTAGCTTTCCATGTTCATACTGTACTAGTCGGTTGGATTGGAAAGCGTCGTCTCTCCAATCCATTCTGGCCAAATGGAGAAGGGAGGTGATGTTTATGGATCAAGAAGTTTATTTTGTTCTTATGATTCTTTTAAAGATTCTAGAGCTGATGACATCGAAGAGAAATAGATAAACCGTCCTAGCTAACACCAAAAGTAAGGACGGCTCGTCTAAACAAAAAAGTGAAAGCTACCGTTCATCGGTGGCGCTTTACTATCTATATGATAATTTACATGGAACTACTCGTCAATGTATGGGAATGTTGTGAATACATTATGAATTAGTATTTCGGCAAAATAATGAAAATTTGCCGATATTATAAGGAGGTTGTAGATATGAAAAAAGAACTTTTATTAAATAATCTCCAGGGCGGAACAGTTTTTGATAAGAACCAATTTAAAGTGATTGTACGCATGACAAATCCAAGTTATAAAAGTGTTGCGAAAAACCCATTGGCTTGCCGATGGGATGAAAGCAACAGATTCAGAATGTGATGACAGAATGCTTGCCATCAATCCATAGTATAGCTTTCTGTGTGGAGAATCTGATGAGACAGTAGTTCTCATCGAATGG
>DVIF01000045.1 GCA_018711525.1 Candidatus Ornithospirochaeta stercorigallinarum | reverse complement strand
TGAGCAGTATTCCAGAAGGCGGTTATAGGTGAAGCGGCAGCAGCCTATGATGCGGGTCATCATCTGGGTCTGCTCGTCTGTGGGATAAAGTCTGTAACGGTACGCCTTCTGCATATGTGTATTATACCATGGAATTGAGAATTCATATAGCTTTGCTATATGAAAAACTGATAATCCCCGCATTCAGCCCCTATGCAAGCATAGGAGTTATCTGCGGTAGTTTTATATCATGTTTGACCACCGCTAATGATTTGAATGAAAATACCTTTGCAAACTGATGCTTACTCTGATCTCAAGCTTGATTCTTTTCAGGTAATGAAGATAGAGTACGAAAGCGTTTTTTCATTTAAGTTTATATCTTCGGTTCTTATCAGAGCCAATAGGAATGATTATGCCTTCTTCGCATAACTTATTTAGAATATATCGAACTCTTACTTGGCTTAGACCTAAAATACTAGCAATATCTTTTGTTGTTGTTTCTCCTTTTTTCGATATGTATTTTATTATGTTCTCTTTCCTTATCATTTCGTTTTGATACTTTTCATTGCCGCTTGAATTGCCGCTTGAATTGCCGCTTGAATTGCCGCTTGTCGATATCTTTTTATCGATATCACTTCCTAATTTGATAATTACAATTGTTCTGTCAAATTCAATATTCTCTTCTATCGTTGGGACAGGTAATCCTGATTCTATACATGCTTGCTTAATAAGAGGAAATCCACTGCCTGCTTTTTCTCCAAAACCAAGGAGATTGAACATTTTCATGATTGTTTTATTCCTTGGATCTGATATTCCACCTTGCATCATCTGGTTTTTCCCAACCCTTATAGAGCCAGGGTTTTCATATACAATAGAATCTCTATTTTTCTTGATTACTATTCCGCATCGTCCAAAATAGTCGGCATTTGCCAAGCAGTTGACCAATGCTTCTCTTGCTGCATCATGCAGCGGTGTGTTATCAACTCTGACCATGCCGTTTAATTTGAATGGTACTTTGAAATCTGCAACTATTTTTCTACTTACAGACATTAAGAAATCGAAGACGTTTCCAGACCATTCTCCAGAGCTCGACTGTATCCTATCTGTCCATCTTATATGTTCAGGATCCAGGTTTTCTCTGTAATCAAGGAAATAATCACTACTGATTCTTGTTATTGTCGGTTCTTCAGAGAACATTAATATTCCAGCTAGAGTAGGGTGAGCTTTTCCAGTGTCTTTTGATATAGCGGCTGCTCCAATCATAGTAAGGTAACTATCATTATCTAATTTGAGCCATGGATGATTTGGTCTATATACCTCATGGTATCTTTTGTATGTTTTAACAGACTCTGCATTAAGACAAGATAAGTCATATTGCTCCAATATCTTGCTGTCATAAGAATGGATATAGGCATCCCTCATCATTGAGGATATTTCTTCTTTTGTACAATGGTAGTCTCCTTCGTGATTTCTTTTAAAGGAACCTTTATAGAGATCGTTATTGATATAAACAGGACGAAGTTCCAATCTAGCCTTTGGTACATGAATAAGAAAAACAGTTTTTCCGTCTTCCAACACTATTTCGTTAAAATCATTATCATTCAAAAGATTGTTTGAAACTTTGTTTGGATTGTTTATGGTATCCCAGAATGCTTTCTTCTGTTTTTCCGGATTATCAATTCCTGTTACTTTCAATTTTTTGTGCTTTATCTTCAGAGACACCTAATAGAATCTGACCTCCATTTGTGTTTGCAAATGCAGAATATGTCTCCCAAATGGAGCTGGGCAAACTTGTTTGAGCGCTCTTTGCTTCTAATTGATTGTTTTCTTGGTTTACAACTAGAGAATTGAAATTTAAATCCATAAAAACCTCTTTATTAACTATAAACTCCTTCTTAAAACTATACAAACATCTTTTCTAATAGTGCTTCCTTCATATTTTTAACAACAACTCCAGCTTACGCAGATGAAGGGTGATTAGGGTGTCAATATTATCTAATTCATCGCCTATTAGTTTTTTGCTCTTCATATGATGGCTGAGGACTGAACACTGACACGATTTATTATATTAGCATTTACAATATGAATTACATTAGCATAAATCAGCGATAATTTTGAAAATTTTACATAATTTTAATACTAATCTTTTCTACTTCTCGCGCTCTTTCCTTTGGAATATAATTTCCATCATGGCAGATAAGATCCTTGTACGTGGTGCAAAAGTCCATAATCTAAAGAACATAGATGTAGATATTCCCCTGAATAAGATTGTGGGAATCGCCGGAGTATCGGGCTCTGGTAAGTCTTCCCTTGCATTGGGTGTGCTTTATTCTGAAGGCTCAAGAAGGTACCTTGAGGCGCTCTCGACATATACAAGAAGAAGGATGACTCAGGCGGAGAAGGCTGTCGTGGATGAAGTTCTCTATATCCCTGCCGCTCTTGCCCTTCGTCAACGTCCCGGAGTCCCCGGCATAAGGAGCACCTTCGGCACAGGAAGTGAGCTTCTTAATTCCCTGCGTCTCATGTATTCTCGTCTTGCTTTTCATAGATGTCCGAATGGACACTATCATGAACCTGTTCTTGATGTCGCGGCAGGAAAGAGTCTGACATGTCCTGTCTGCGGCACGGTATTTGACGCTCCGAGTGCGGAGGAACTTGCATTCAACAGTGAAGGGGCCTGCCCTGAGTGCGATGGGACAGGGATTGTCCGTACCGTCGATAGGACTAAGCTTGTACCCGATGAGTCCTTGACCATCGAGGAGGGAGCTGTCGCTCCTTGGAATTCCCTTATGTGGTCGCTCATGGTTGATGTCTGCAGAGCGATGGGCGTCAGAACAAATGTTCCGTTTTCAGAACTTACTGAAAAGGAGAGATGGATTGTATTCGACGGTCCTGCGGAGAAGAAGCATATATTCTATAAGGCGAAGAGCTCAAATCAGGCGGGAGAGCTCGATTTCACATATTTCAATGCCGTATATACGGTGGAGAATGCACTGAAGAAAGTAAAGGATGAACAGGGTATGAAGAGGGTGGAGAAGTTCCTCAAGGAGGAGGTATGCCCTTCCTGCCACGGGACAAGATTGTCCGAGAAGGCGAGATATCCATTGCTCAGGGGTATATCCCTGGATAAGGCATGTGAGATGACTCTCAGTGATCTGATAACATGGGTGAAAGGGGTTCCCGCTTCACTTCCTCCCCAGATGAGACCGATGGCGGAAAGCATCACAGATTCTTTTTTATCCACTGCGAGAAGGCTGATTGATCTTGGGCTTGGGTATCTTACCCTTGACAGGGCGTCTTCCACTCTCTCAACCGGTGAGCGTCAGAGGATGCAGCTTGCACGTGCTGTGAGAAATCGTACCACAGGTGTCCTCTATGTCCTCGATGAGCCTTCAATAGGGCTCCATCCATCAAATATAGAAGGGCTTAAGGGGGTGATGCATGACCTTGTCGGTGATGGAAACTCTGTTGTCCTGGTAGATCATGATACCCAGATTCTCTCCGAATCCGACTGGATCATAGAGATGGGGCCGGAAGCTGGAGCATCCGGAGGCTATGTGATAGCAGAAGGAACTGTCGAAGAGATAAAAAAGAATGATACCTCCTGCATAGGGCCTTTCCTTTCCAGTACCTCTGATGCCGATGTCAGGACAAGATGCAGTTACGGTGCCCTTTTTGATTACGGTACGATTAGACTTTCGACAGATAGCATCCATACCGTCAAGCCTTTGGATGTGGAGATTCCCAAAGGCAGGCTTTCCGTAATAACAGGTGTCTCAGGTTCGGGAAAGACTACTCTTGTACTTGAAAGCCTCGCTCCGGCCTTGAAGGCATTATGTGAAGGAGAAAAGCTCCCTGGACATGTGAAAGCAATCGAAGCGGCTGGCATAAGACAGGTGAAGCTGATAGATGCGACTCCTATCGGGATCAATGTGCGTTCCACAGTCGCCACTTATGCGAATGTCCATGATGAGCTGAGGAAGGTCTATGCAAAGACTGAAAAGGCCAAGGAGAAAGGGTACAAGGCGGGTGATTTCTCCTACAACACCGGACGCCTGAGATGTCCCGTCTGTGATGGAACGGGAGTGATCAGTCTTGATGTGCAGTTCCTTCCAGATGTCGACATCCCATGCCCGGAGTGCCGTGGCTCGAGGTATTCCAAGGACGCAGACGAGGTCAAGGTGGAGTGTGATGGCGCCTCCTTCTCGATTTCCGAATTGATGGCAATGGATGTGAATACAGCAGTGAAACACATGAAAGGCTGGAAGGTGATATACCAGAGGCTCAAGACGCTTCAGGACCTTGGACTTGGTTATCTTACACTCGGGGAAGAGACTCCGAGCCTTTCAGGTGGAGAGGCGCAGCGTCTTAAGCTTGCAAGTGAGATGGGCAGACGTCAGAGCGATTCGGTTTTCATATTCGATGAACCTACGATAGGTCTCCATCCTCTTGACGTCCGGAGCCTGCTTAAAGTCTTCCAGACGCTCATAGATTTCGGTGCGACAGTCATTGTCATCGAGCATGACCTTGATGTGATAAGAAGTGCAGACTACATTATCGACATGGGACCGGGAGGGGGTAATGACGGAGGGCGGATAGTCGCTGCTGGGACCCCTGATATGATAAAGGCGGAGAAGGAAAGCATAACCGGCAGGTATATCTAGGATGTTGGAACTATGTATTTCAGGAAAGACTGTCGAGATATTCAGGGCAAAGGAGCCTGATTCTCCTGTCGTATATCTCAATTCCTATGCAAAAGATGGAAAAGCCATATACTCGGAACTGAGGAGAATCTGTCAAAAGCCGTTTTCCCTTGTTGTGATCAGCAGTCTGGAGTGGAACAGGGATATGGTTCCCTGGTCTCATCCTGCACTTGCAGATAAAGCCGAGCCGTTTTTGGGCGGCGCCGATGATTATCTGGATGTCCTTGGGAAAGAGATAGTTCCCCAGGTGGAAGCAAGGATAGGGCATACAGGTGGGCGTGTTATCGCGGGCTATTCCCTTGCTGGGCTTTTCTCCATCTATTCACTCTACAGGACGGATCTTTTCTCAAGAGCCGTCTCTGCATCAGGCTCCCTGTGGTTCCCTCATTTCAAGGAATTCGTTTTTTCCAATGAGTTGAAAGCAAATCCCGAAAAGATATACTTTTCGATAGGTGACAGAGAGAGCCATACCACGAATCCTTATCTGAGAAGAGCGGAGGATGATACGAGGGCGATGGAGGAGTACTTCAGAAATAAGGGCATCGAGACCTGTTTCATCCTCAACAAGGGTAACCATTATAAGAATGTTGTTGCGAGGACGGCTGACGCAATAAGCTGGAGCATTGGATAGTTTTATCTTTACTAAAATCTTATGTTCATTATAATTAGATTATCTTATATAAGGAGTTGAGAATGAAAAAAGTATTAGTTGCTCTTTTAGCGCTTGCCATCCTCTCCTCTGGTGCAGTATTTGCATCTGAGTATGTCTATGACTACACGGAGGAGGATATCATGATCGATGCAGGAGACCATCAGATTCCTGCGACCATTACAGTTCCTGTCGGCACGGACGGTGAGACATTCCCTGCTGTCGTAATGCTTCATGGAAACGGTTCCACACGTCATGAGGCTGGAAATGCATATGATTACACAGCCCCTGAGATGGCAAAGGCCGGTATTGCCACAATCCGCTATGACTACATCGGAAACGGAGATTCAAGTGAGGACTATATCGATTTCACGTATGATAAGGGAATCGAGGATGCCGTCACATGTTATGAATACCTGGAAAATGTGTCTGCTGTCGATACCGAGCGTGTCGGCATCATGGGCTGGAGTCAGGGTGGACGTCTTACCCTTCTTACTGCATCAAGGAATGATGTATTCAAATCGGCTCTCACATGGGCTGGAGCATTTGAGCAGAAGGATGAGAAAGACGAGTATGAGATCGCACTCCAGAACGGCTACTATGAAGTCACATACGATTGGAGAGAGCCTCTGAAGCAGTCCCCTGCATACTATGAGTGTGCAATGGGAATCGATTATCATGAAGAGGCTGCCAATGTGAAGGTTCCTTATATGATCATACAGGGGACGGAAGACACATCAGTTGTACCAGAGACTGCAATCGAGATCCAGAAAGCACTGGTCAACTCCCCGAAGGCCCCGATCTACTGGGTCGAGGACTGCGACCATACATTCAACGTGTTCTCAGGAGATACCTCAGCTCTGGAGGAGACTACGGCAGCAACCGTCTCATGGTTCCTTGCAACACTTTGATTGATTCTGAACAAGGCCTCAAATCGAGGCCTTTTTTTAATCAGAAAACCAAAGAAACCAAAGCGAGGATTCCAAGAAGTACGAAATTCCATAAAAGGAATATGGCCATATACCGGCCTTTCCTGCTTCCTTTTCTCTTATAATAGAACTTCAATGAAATCAGCGATGCAAGTGATGCAATCGGGGTTCCAAGTCCTCCGATGTCTGTTCCTACGAGCACTCCTTCGAATGATGAAGAGAATGGAGAGAGCAGGATGGCTGCCGGTACGTTGCTTATGACCTGCGATACAAGTGCGCTTGTGGCGACAGGATGGCTTGTCATGGGTGCTGTGAGTAGATTCCTCACTGTTTCAATCTTTCCCATGTTCTCACTGAATATGAAGAAACATACGAATGTCAGGAGCAGTATGTAATCTATGTGTATGAGGACTTTCCTGTCCATGATGATAAGGATGGCGAGCTCCAGGAAGAACAGCACCTTCCAGTCGATGATCCTGAATACTGAAAGAAGTGCAACCAAAAGAAGCCCCAGATATATTGTGGTTTTTCCGACATTGATGGTTTCTGTGCTTTCCCTGACTTCCTCTATATTGTTCTTCTCTCTAAGAAGGAGAAGGGAAAGGATGGCGATCAGGACGGCGGAGATGATGGAATAGGGGAGGATTGTCCTGAAGAACGGGATGGCATCCACATTGAAGAATGAGCAGATATAGAGGTTCTGAGGGTTTCCCACAGGAGTCGTCATCGAACCCAGGTTCGCGCTTATCGTCTCAAGTACCACAATCCTCATGACATGCTCCTCATCGACTTGAGCCATATCCAGGAGCATCATTGAAAACGGCACGAATATCAGGAGGGATACATCGTTTGTGAAGAACATCGAGGAGATGAACACGATAATTACCAGCAGGAGGGAGAGCCTTTTTGTATTTCCCGCCTTCCTTTCTATTGTCGCAGCGACAGATGAGAAGAATGCAGAACCCTTAAGTCCCTCGGATATCCCCATCAGGGAAAAGAGCAGTGCAAGGGTCCTGAAATCTATGGCATCAATCCAGCCTAAGGAGGGGGGATTGAAGAATGCCGTAGCTACGGCGGCAATAAGTGCTATTACAAATACGATCTCGTTTTTAACAAATGCTTTTATCACAAGAGGAGAATGATATTTACTTTTCCTTTCCCCGTCAAATGAAAAGCGCCTCTCAGCCGAAAAGAAACCTGTCGATAAGCCAGAAAACAGGATATACGGGAAGGAATATGATTCCCAGTATTATAATGAGTATGTTCTGAGCGGTATCCGACATGGAGGTTATCACACCTCCTATTAGAAGGAATATGGCAAGGTAGAAATACAGCATGACATCAAGTATATCTTTTTTCCGCTCTTTTTGCAGCTTTCTTTTTCTCTGTTGCTATGACAGTCTCTCCCGCTATGAATGCAAGTATTCCGACAAGGGAGTTGCTTATTGCCATTGTGTAGCCTACAGCTTCGAATCCCATGGATGTGAAATTCTGGAAGAAGTATATCACAGGCAGGCGGAAGATGAAGATTCTTGCGAAGTTGACTGCAAGGATCGTTTTCGTCCTTCCCAGCCCCAATAGGAGAGCAAAGCTCGAGTATGCAAATGAAAGCAGTATGCATCCGAGAAGTTCATAATGGAAAAGCTCACAGATGTTCTGATGGAACACAGGGTCGTATCCCCCACGGGAAATGGAGAATACTCGTGCAATGGGATCTGTCAGGATTTTCATGATGAAGAATCCGACCAGTCCTATCATGAATACTACAAGCTGTATGTGCCTGTATACCTTTACCATCCTCTCTATGTTGTAGCTTCCGTAAAGCTGTCCCTCAAGGGAAGAACCTCCATCCTCGAATCCGATATGTATCCCCGTCAGAAGTCCGGACATGTTGTTGGAGATACCTGCAGCCCCTACGATCTCCGTGCCGTAGCCTGATGCCATCTTGTTGACCATGGCCTTTCCAGATGCGAATGCTATCTTCTCCACCATCGAAGGTACTGAAAGCTTCAGGATTGAAGATAGAAGTCCTGAGAAGTGCACATATCTGGTGGAGTAGGAGAAGGCATCATCCTTTTTCAGGAACGAAGAGATTGCATAGGAGAAGATAACGAAATAACTAATGAGTGAGGCTGCTGCAATCGATACGATATCCCCTTTCATGACATATACGAAGAATGCAGTCAGCCCGAGCTTCACGGCGACTGTGGCAAGATTGAGAAAGAGGATCTTCCTGCTGTTGCCCCTGCATCTTTCGTTGGAGATATAGATTGTATTGAAGAACTCTATGACTATCCCTATCAGGGTTACCGAGAAGTACGTGGAGCCAAGGGAGATGAACACTTCGGGAGTCCCGGTGATGCGCAGTATCGCAGGGGTGAATGGAAGTATGAGGAGGATAAGTACTGACAGTATCAGGCACAGCATGATGGTTGTAGAGAGGATGGTTTTTATCCTCTCCGCATCCCCTTTGCCGTAGGCGTGTGCGATCATTATGCCGCCTCCGACACTTAACCCGCTTCCTATGGCCCGTACTATATGCTGAAGCTGAACCATGTATACGACCGTCGAGACAGCCTCGGCTGAGATTCCACTTGCCATGAGGGTGTCGAGGACCATGAAGAGTTGGCTTATCCATGAATACAGGGCCAGGGGAAGACAGACTTTGAAAACCACTTTCCAGATCGAGCCCTTCTGTACTTCCTCTCTGAAATGTTCATCTTTTGCTGATATAGAAATCATAGCCAGAGTTATAGCTTAAATTTTTCATTATTTAAAAGAGAATTTCCTATGAATTTCAGAGAAACTGCTGAAAAATTATGATAACATACATTTCATAATGGAAGATTTCAGTTGTACATTCAGGAAGAGGAATGCATTCAATCAAATGCCGGACCTGCATAGCCATGCATTTTATGAGATGTATTATCTTGTCTCAGGAGAGAGAAGGTATTTCATACAGGATACGGTTTTCACAGTCCATGCGAAAGGTTTCGTCTTCATCAAGCCCGGACTGCTTCATAAGACATCCTTTTCAGGAGAGAGCATGCATACCCGTTACTTTGCATCGATTCCGCAAGAATGGTTTGAGAGTGTGGCTTCCATCCTTCCCCCTTTCTTCCTTTCCGAGAACCTTCCGGACCTTGAATATAGTTTCTCACTTTTGCAGAGGGAGGCGGAGAATGCTGATGAGATGTCGGGTCTGATGTGTCAGGCAATAGCCATGGAAATACTCTCCCATGCCTTCCGCTCCTACAAACTCAAGGAGGAAGAGGAGGATGATGTCGTAAAGAAAGCCACCGCATTCATAAAGAAAAACATCGAAGGAGGGCTCTCTCTTGAAAGCATAGCCTCCGAGGTGGGTATGAGCAGTACGTATTTCTCTTCCCTGTTCCATAAGAAGACGGGAATGAAGCTCTCTGATTTCATACGCTCGGCAAGGATATCCATTGCTGCAGACGTCCTCAGAAAAGGAGGCAGGGTATCGGAAGCCTCCGATAGGGCAGGGTTCTCCGATCCGGCCTATTTCAAGGATGTCTTCAGGTCGGTGATGAAGATCAGCCCCTCTTCATACAGAAGGAATTTCATCAATAAGAATAATCATGATGTAATTTATAAAGGGTGGATTACACCACCGAAAATTACATCATGACTGCGGCTCATTTGTGGCGAATGAAAAGACAGTTGTGATGAAGGAGGGATGCCCTGCACCTGACCGTAACTGTCAACTCCACACATTCCCACAAAGGAGGCCGTTATGAAACTGACCTACACCCAATATGGGGATTATCTGATTCCCAATCTCGTATTGTCAGACACAAGGGAGTACCACATCGGCAAATATGGCCGGATGCGCCGTGTCTATCTGAAAGACCACCGTCCGGCCCTTTACAGTATCCTGCTGCTCACGGAAAAACTCTTTCCCCATTTGGCAGAGATCGACGCTGCCTGCAAAACCCGGCTGGACATCATCGAGACTGCCCTGATGCGCCGGGAAGGCGTGACCGAGGCACTGAAAGCCGCCGATCAG
>DVIF01000003.1 GCA_018711525.1 Candidatus Ornithospirochaeta stercorigallinarum | reverse complement strand
CTGTATTCATAGGTAATTCACTTGTCAATCTTAATCCTGTTGTTGATGCCTTCAAGATTTCCTGTGGAGATTGGATGTGAGGAATGCGCTATAAGACCATCAATTCTCTTCTTCTTAAGCTCTGCGAATCTGAAGAGAGAGGCAATTCCACTGCTCCTGAACACTGTTGCCTTTTCCTGCAAGAATAATCCATCTGGTACGATTCACATCCGAGTAGAACCTACGTTTCTTTCCAACCTCGCTCCTGACCGCTCTTTCTTCAAGACCGAGGCTTCCATCTTATGCCTTCTCAAGTCTTACGACATCGGGCACATCCTTTCCAAACTGCGCCTGCATATGGTGCCTGTCATACATGATGTCAATGTCGATGTGATTTTCAATGTACCTACCGCGGAGAAGGTACAGACGAAAATCAGGGGTGTCAAGGAGCTTACGGATACAGACTTGTTCGAAGTATTTGTAACAAAAGTTCAATCGTATTATGTGGATGGCTGGTAAGATGGTGTATCTGCAGAGACTGTCCTGAACAGTCCAGGAACATTCAACCTTGTTCCGAAGGCTGCGATGGAAATCGTCAATGCGGCATTCCTGATGGATAGCGGAAAAATAGATTAAAGCCGTGTGTTCCCTGCTCTCGGAGGGGTACATGGCCTCTTATTCACCAAGTGGGGATAAGGATAGGGAAGTAAGACTCAAAACAGAGTCCATGGGGCATGAACCCTAACAAGCTTGTTGTTGAGGTGGTGGAGCTCTTGGACCCTCTGGACGGGTTCTATCATCCGAGGGTGATTTGACAGGTAGAAGATTTCGAATATAAAATTAAAAACATGGATTTAAATAAATTCTTCGAGAGTATGCTTAAAGGCTGGACCATAGGAACTTTAATAGGTTTTGGTATAGTTGCAATTGCTATTCTTGCTTTTATTTGTATGTTTTTGTTTTAATTCAAATCTCTGCTATTGGGGATTTCAATGGCAAATATAAATTTAAAAATAATAGCTGATGCTAGCTAGGTATTTCTTTGATGAAGTTCTGGTATAGCTCGGTCTTGTTGAAAAGATTGAAGGTTTTGTGATGAGTACAATAAAAAAAATACGTGTGCAATTTGCGTATAAAAACGAGATTCTTACAAGTTTTTCAACACTGCATTGGAACTTAATTCTTTCTATTGTAAAACCTTAATCGCATCTACAGGGCACATTTCATGGCAGCAGTAGCATCTTATGCATGCATTTGTATTAATATTAGGATGTTTTTCTCCCATCACAAGTGCCTTCGCTGGACATATTTCAATGCAGCGGCAGCATTTTACACAATTGTCCTTGAATTCAGGAGCGCTTCTTCTCTTTGCTCTTTTTATTGCAAAATGCCTTGAGAAGAATGGAAGGATCAGTGCAGAGAAAAGTGATTTCCTCTTCGATTCTATTTTCTTGAAATTATTAAGGACCAGCTCTTCTGCTTTTAATAGCGGGTATCTGTATTCATCAGGATTAGTAAGATTCTCTCTTTCACCTTCGAGGAATATCGGCATGTCTTTTTTGTCATAGCCCATGATGACAGCCTCTGCATAATCAGCGGCAAATGCATCTTCTGATGATATGAGAAGCCCGACCTTCCTCGGCTCTCCATTTGCCGGTCCGGCACCTTCCATTCCAATTATGCCATCGATAATCGCATAATCGGTATGGCTCTCCTTGAATATGGAGACGATCAGACGTGCAAATTCATCGATGCCTGGACATTTCAGGTGCAGTGGACTTTTGTTAAGGCCAGGGACAAGGCCGAACATGTTCTTCACAGCTCCTGTCTGCATCATGAGCTGATGGGTCTTGAATTTCGCCACGCTTATTACGATATCGACATCATCTATGGCCTTTGCCATGGGAACTTTGATCTTCTTGTAGACGGTATGTGTCCTGTTGTTTTTTGTGAAATCCTCAAACTTAGCACCGGTTCTATCTATGACATCTTTGATTCCCGAGGTCCTTGCATTGAATGAAGGGCTCTGCAGCCCAGGAGAGTCTCCTACAAGGATTGATGAGGCTCCTCTTTCCTTCACTATCTCTATAAGGGCTTCAACCACCACAGGATTTGTGGTAATCGCCTTTTCCTTCGGAGCATCGGAGAGGATGTTTGGTTTTATCAAGAGCTTCTTTCCCCTTACATCGGGAAAGGAAGTATTCTCAAACATCCTGGTCAATGCATTCCTGATTATTTCCTTATCGTAGGAATCGACTCTTTCTATTGCTATATCCGTCATTTCTTTTTCCTCAGCAGGCATGCATACATCGGTCCAAGTCCGTCCGCCCTGTCCGGCAGTATTATCGCCCCATGCTCCAGAGGTTCGGAGAATGGAAGATCGAATGGTATTTCCTCGACTTCGGTCCCATGTTTCTTAAATAGTCTTGAGACGACTCCTTCATCCTCTTCAGGGTTTATGGAGCATGTGGAGTAGAGTATGCATCCTCCTTTCTTTACGACAATCAACGCAGAGGAAAGAAGGGCATACTGCTCTTTTGCAAGTCTCTTAGGTCGTGAAGGGGACCATATGGAAAGATGCTTTGCATCCAGATACACATGGCGTTCGCTCGAGCAGGGTGCGTCGAGAAGCACTTCGTCATATGCCTCCTTCTCATAAAGACACCAAGAAGATGCATCATAACCTTTTATGCTTATGATGCTTCTATCCTTTTCACTGAGGCATTCGTCGAGCACACTCTTGAGCCTCTTCCTTCTCTCCGGGCTCCTGTCGTTTGAAACCAGTTCTCCCTCCCCTGAGAGGCGGAGTGCGATGGAAAGTGTCTTTCCTCCGGGGGCGGCACACATATCCAAGACCCTGTCTCCCTTTTTCACAGGAAGAAGTGATGCCACCATCTTTGATGCAGGATCCAGGAAATATGGATGTCTGAGCTCTTCTGAGAGGTTGACGTTCTCTTTTTCTTTCCCAAAGCTTTCTTTCAAGCCCTGCCATCTATCTTTGTAGATGTCAAAGTAGAAGTCATCGAATGAGATTCTTTCTTTTTTCTTCATGTTAAACAAAATAGGCTGAGGACAGCCCGACTATCAGGCCCAGGATTATCCCTCCGAGCACCTGAGCGAACGAGTGTCCTAAGAGTGTCTTGAGGTTTGTAGGTTCAAATGGTCCGTCTTTATGCATCTTACTCAGGATCTCCGACCATTCGTTTATGACTTTCGCCTGTTTCCCCGCCTCCATCCTTATATTCATCGCATCATGCATCACGATTATAGAAAAAACGAATGAGATGGCGAATGCAACATTCTCAACCCCGTATATCACACCGATGGATGATGTAAGGGAAATGACCGCGGATGTATGGCTGGAAGGCATCCCTCCAGTAGAGAGCAGCTGATGATAGCTGAACTTATGCCCCGAAAGTATTGCGAATACGGGTTTCAGAAGCTGTGCAAGGACACATGCGATTACTGCAGCCATAAGCGGGGTGTTGGCAAATATGTTTTTTCCCATATGCTAGATAATATCGTTTCCTATCTTTTCTTTCAATGCAGGTTACGCCTTGAAGTTGCAGCTCTTATGTCATAATCTTTTCTCTGATGAAAAGGAAGACCCTGATACTCTGTGCTTCATCTTTTCTGGCACAGCTTTCAATCTGCATGATCAATTTCGCCATGCTTTATTACCTGAGATGGAAATACTGCCTCTCCTCTTCTCTGATAGGAATTGCCTCAAGTGTATATACTGTCACGTATTTCATCTCCTGCATCATCTTTTCATCCCTGTTTAAAATCCTCTCAAGGATGCAGAAGGCTTTCATAGCTTTCTTTGGAATGGCTGTATCGAATATCATGATTCTTTTCGTATCAAGCGTTCCCGCATCTTTCATACTTCTTGCTCTTTATGGTGTTGCGATGAGTTTCCTCTGGCCGAATATCGAGGACTGGATTACAGAAGGAGAGGAGGCTGGAGGTTTGGCAAAGGCGACGAACAGCTTCAATTTCTCATGGTCCTTCGGTGCCGGGCTTTCGACAATGATAGGCGGATTCCTTGTCGCCGTCTCCCACTCCTTCCCGATTGCTCTAGGCTCTTTTGTCTTCATTTCAATCTTTTTCGTCCTTCTTCTTCTGAACGGGAAGGGCGATGATACGGGTAAGAGGGAAGTAGAGGATGGAAATGCATCTTTGGATCGCTCGACTGCTTTGAGGTATTTCAGCTGGTGCGGCAACTTCCTCAATTACGCATGCTATGCCCTGATCATAAACATATTCCCTCTTTATGCTCTTGATGTCCTAGGCTTCGATGAGACGAAGTCCGGAGTCCTTCTGCTTTTCAGAGGGCTTTCCGCCTGCGCCTCATTCATTGTGTTCTCCAAAGTTGGATTCTGGCAGTTCAGTAAGACCATAGTGCTTCTATCCCAGCTGTTTCTCTCCTTCCTGTTCCTCGTCTTTTCCCAATTGACATCATTTGCCTCTCTAGCGCTATTTTTCGCCCTCTTCGGCATTCTCTTCTCTCTTTTGTACGAGATGAGTATCTTCCATGGGGCAAGTGGGGCGCCAGAGAGGGAGAAACGTATGATAATCCATGAGGTCCTGCTGAATGTAGGCATGGTCCTAGGTTCTTCTCTAGGGGGAATCATATATGAATGCATTTCATTTAATGCGATTCTTCATATGTTATCTCTTCTGATTCTCTTTTTCCTTCTCATTGAGATTGCTGTTGCCGCATTTCTCTCAAAAAAAGGTCTCAGCCTTTAAATGAATCGTGAAATAGGGTAGAATAATATTGTTTTTAGGAGAACATGAATGGGCCTTACTATTTGCTACAAGATTCTTAAGGATCATCTTGTAAAAGGTGAGCTTGTGAAGGGAAATCCGATTTCAATCAAAATAGACCAGACATTGACACAGGATGCTACAGGGACGATGGCGTACCTTGAATTCGAGTCGATGGGAATGGATAGGGTGAAGAACGAGCTGGCAGTCAGCTATGTAGACCACAATACGGTTCAGGTCGGCTTTGAGAACTTCGATGACCATGAATACCTGAGGACTGTGGCGGCCAAGAAGGGTGTCATATATTCACGTGCAGGAAATGGTATCTGCCATCAGGTCCAGCTTGAGTGTTTCGCCCTTCCGGGAAAGACCCTTATCGGTTCGGACAGCCATACTCCTACGCAGGGAGGGCTCGGAGAGGTCGCAATCGGGGCAGGAGGACTTGATGTCGCCCTTGCCATGGCAGGGCTCCCTTTCTCTTTGATATGTCCAAAGGTCGTAGGGATAAAGCTTGAAGGGGCGCTACGACCCGGGGTAAGTGCAAAAGATGTGATTCTCAAGGTCCTGGAGCGATTCGGCGTCAAAGGCAATGTAAATTCCGTTTTCGAGTATTTCGGTGATGGTGTGGAGACTCTGAGTGTTCCAGAGCGGGCTACAATCTGCAACATGGGCGCTGAGTGCGGTGTCACTTTCTCAATCTTCCCCTCGGATATGAGGACCTACGAGTTTTTAAAGGCACATGGCAGAGAGGCTGGGTTCAAGGAGATTAAAGCGGATCTGGATGCCGTATATGATGAAGTGTATGAGATTGACCTTTCTTCGCTCGAGCCGCTGATTGCAACCCCTCACAGCCCTGGGAACATATCGAAAGTCAGCGAGCTTGAAGGGATGCCTGTCAATCAGGTCCTGATTGGAAGCTGTACGAACAGCAGCTATCTCGATTTGAAGAAAGTCGCAAGGATCCTGGATGGCAAGACCGTAGCACCTACTGTTTCGCTGGGGATTGCCCCAGGCTCAAGGGAGGTCCTTGAGATGATAAGCCAGGATGGCACACTTACCACTTTCATAAAAGCAGGAGCCAGGATTCTTGAGAGCGCCTGCGGTTTCTGCATAGGCAATCACCAGAGTCCTGGGACAGATAGCATATCCCTGAGGACGAACAACAGGAACTTTGAAGGAAGAAGTGGAACCAAGAGTGCGAAGGTCTACCTTGTCTCTCCTGAGACTGCAGCCCTATCTGCCATAAGCGGGAGGCTTGAAAACCCTCTTCTGAGAGTCCCGTATGATAAGATAGAGCTTCCTGAGCATTTCTATACAAATGACGATATGTTGATCTTCCCTCCAGCAGATTCCTCTGGTGTCGAGATCAAGAGAGGTCCGAATATTGGGCAGCCTCCGAAGTCCGATCCTATTGGAAACACATTGGAAGGCACTGCAACGTTGAAAGTCGGAGATAAGATCACGACAGACCATATCATGCCGGCAGGAGCACGTCTGAAATACCGTTCAAACATCCCCGCATATTCAGCTTTCGTCTTTGAAAACGTCGATTCGTCTTTTGCAAAAAGAGCAAGTGCTTTAAGAGATGAGGGGAAAGCCGTATTCGTGATAGCGGGCTCCTCCTATGGACAGGGGTCGAGCAGGGAGCATGCGGCAATATGTCCGCAGTATCTCGGGCTTAAGGCTGTGATTGCGAAATCTATTGAGAGGATTCATCAGGCGAATCTCTGCAACTTCGGCATCCTTCCTCTTCTTTTTGAAATGGAGGAGGATTACGACCTCATCAGCCAGGATGATGAGCTTGAGCTTGATGATGTCATCGATTCGATTGAAAAAGGTGTTTTCACCTTATTTGATAAAACAAAGAACATAAAAATAAAACTTAACCTTTTTGCATCTGATGAACAGAAGAAGATGCTTATCAAGGGAGGAAAACTGAATCTTCTCAGGGACTGATTATGGCGAAGATTAAAATGGAGAACGGAACTTTGAAGGTTCCAAGCAACCCTACAGTATTGTATATTGAAGGGGATGGAGTAGGACAGGAGATCACAGCATCTATGATTAGGGCTGTGAATGCGTCAGTGACAAAGGCTTACAATTCGAAGAAGAGGATTGAATGGCAGGAGCTTTTAGCAGGGGATAAGGCGTTCAGGGAAGTCGGGACAAATCTTCCGGAGAAAACCATCAGCTGCATAAAAGACAATCTTATCGCCATAAAAGGACCCCTGATGACTCCCGTTGGAAAGGGTGCAAGAAGTCTGAATGTCACACTCAGGCAACAGCTGGACTTATATGTATGTCTGCGCCCTGTGAAGTATTATCAAGGAGTTCCAAGCCCTGTAAGACATCCTGAGAATGTCGATATGGTCGTATTCAGGGAGAATACAGAGGATATCTATGCAGGAATAGAGTGGAGGAGTGGAACCGACGATGTCAAAAAGGTAATCTCCTTCCTTCAGCACGATATGGGGGTGACGAGGATTAGATTCCCTCAGACAAGTGCGATTGGTATCAAACCGGTCAGTCCGGATGGTTCTAAGAGGCTTATCCGTGCTGCGATAGACTACGCAATCAAGAACAACAGGAGAAGTGTTACATTCGTACACAAGGGTAATATCATGAAGTTCACTGAAGGTGGCTTCAGGGAGTGGGGGTATCAACTGGCAAAGGAAGAATATCATTCATTCCTGGAGGATGGAAAGACCTTCATTCCTCTTTCTAATGGAGGAAGGATTGAGATAAAGGATGTGATCTGTGATGCATTCCTGCAGAACATACTTCTAAAACCAGAGGAATATGATGTCATCGCCACATTGAATCTGAATGGGGACTATATTTCCGATGCACTAGCGGCAGAGGTAGGTGGAATAGGTATTGCTCCTGGGGCCAACATAAACTATGAGACCGGGTGTGCCGTATTCGAGGCGACCCATGGTACCGCCCCTGACATTGCAGGAAAGGACATGGCAAACCCTCTTTCCCTGATTCTTTCTGCTGTTATGATGCTCGAATACATGGGATGGGGTGAGGCCTCCATCCTTCTTAAGGATGCTGTAGAAAAGGCAATCGCCACAAAGCGTGTTACAAAGGATTTCCATGACCTGATTGTGAAAGAAGGGCATAGGGCGAAGTGTATCGGTACAAAAGAGTTTACTGACCAGATAATTTCTTTTATTTAAATGAAACAGACCTTGCAGAAATGCAAGGCCTTTTCCTTACCTCTGTCCGATGGGAACGACTTTCCTGAGTTCCGGACCTATGTATACCTGTCTTGGCCTTCCAATCTTCTGATATGGATCGTGCCTCCATTCCAGATAATGTGCAATCCATCCTGGAAGACGTCCAAGTGCGAATAGGACGGTGAACATCGAAACGGGTATCCCCATTGCATGGAATGTTATTCCAGTGTAGAAGTCGACATTCGGATAGAGATTGCGTTCGATGAAATAATCATCATGTGTCGCTTTCTCCTCAATCTCCTGTGCTATCTCCAGCAATGGGTCGGAGCTCTGCTCCTGACTCAAGACTTCCTTGCAGATGCGCTTTGCAATCTTCGCCCTCGGATCGAATGTCTTATATACCCTGTGCCCGAAACCTGAAAGGCGGAAGCTGTCGTTCTTGTCTTTTGCTCTTCTTATGACCTCATCTGTGCTGATTCCATCTTTCATTATCTTGTTGAGCATATCCATGACCGCCTGGTTCGCTCCACCATGCTTACTTCCCCATAGCGCACAGCAACCTGCGGCAACTGCAGCATAGAGGTTTGCCTCACTGCTTCCGACAAGTCTGACGGCACTGGTAGAGCAGTTCTGCTCATGGTCCGCATGGAGTATCAGAAGCTGATTGAGTGCTTTTACATGAAGTGGATCTGGAACATAGTTGTTCACAGATGAATAGAACATCATATTAAGGAAGTTCGCACAATAAGAGAAGTTGTACTGAGGCTCGACGAAATCGAGGCCGTTCATCTGCCTGTATTCGAAAGCCGCAATCGTCCTCATCTTTGAAAGCAGTCGAGTGACGGTGAGGTCGATGTTCTCTTCTATATCGTTCTCTTCGAGTTCGGGGTAGAACGCGGAGAGGCTCGCCACCATCGCAGCCAGAATGGCCATCGGGTGTCCGTCATGTGGATATGCCTTGAAAAAGTCCCTCATGTTGACGTGCAGAAGCGAGTGTTTGTTCAGCAGATTCTGATAGTTCACACGTTCCGCAAGTGTAGGGAGCTGTCCCTTTACCAAGAGGTATGCGACCTCGATGAAGTCGCAGTTATCGACAAGGTCTTCGATATCATAGCCTCGATAGCGGAGTATTCCCTTCTCCCCATCGATATAGCAGATCTTCGACATGCAGGAACCGGTGTTTACGAATCCCGGATCATAAGTTATGTAACCTGTGGAGCTTCTAAGAGCTGTGATATCGATGGATTTCGCACCCATCGTATCCGTCATTACAGGCAGGCCTTCCTCCCTGCCGTCAGGCAGGATGAGTCTTGCTTTCTCCTCTCCCATAAATCTCCTCCTCAGAGCCTTCCTATTGCATTATACAGAGCGTGAGTACCTAGGTTGCCTTCCCCCTCTTTTTCCATTTCCTCATATAGTCTTTCCACAAGATCAAGTCCCTTGAGGCACAGACCCATCTTCCTGCTTTCATCGATTGCAATCTTCATGTCTTTTACAAAGTGCTTGACCATGAAGCCGGGGTTGAAATCGCCATTGACGATCCTAGGCCCGTAATTGTCCAGACTCCAGCATCCTGCAGCACCCTTTGATAGTGTTGATATCACCTGCATCAGGTCCAGACCTGCTTTTTTTGCATAGACAAGGCTTTCACAAAGTCCGATCATGGTTCCTGAGATTAGAATCTGATTTGCCATCTTCGTATGCTGTCCGCTTCCCACAGGTCCGAGGTGCTCTATGGTCTTTCCCATTACGAGGAAGTATTTCATCGCACGATCAACATCTTCCTTCTCTCCTCCGCACATGATTGAAAGCGTTCCTTCCCTCGCTCCCTTATCCCCTCCTGAGACAGGAGCATCAATGAATGAGGCGCCTTTTTCGCCGAGTGCTTTTCCAATCTCCTTTTCAAGACTGGGTTCTGTGGTCGTCATGTCCACGAAGAGCTTTCCCTTCACATCGACACTCATCATGCTTTCATACACTTCACGTACATCCTTCGGATATCCTACGATTGTGAAGACGACATCTGAGTTTTCTGCAACTTCTTTTGCTGATGCATACCACGTAGCTCCTTCCTCAATAAGAGGCAGGGCCTTTTCCTTTGTCCTTGAATAGATGTTCAAGTTCTTGAATTTTGCAAGAAGCAGGTGGGCCATGCTCCTGCCCATGACTCCGAGTCCGATAAAACCAATTCTTTCTTCCATAACCAGATATTACCACAAAAGAAAAAAAGGTGAAATCATTACATTTTTTTTATATTTAATGTATATTTCTTTTTATGGAAAAAGAAAACGTCAGTGAGGAAGTAATCATAGACCTTGCAGATTTCTTCAAGGTGTTCGGGGATCCTACAAGATTGAAAATCCTTTTTTATCTTGTCGAGGAGAATGAAGTCTCCGTCTCTACAATTGCTGAGATGCTCAATATGAGCCAGTCTGCAATCTCCCAGCAGCTGAAAGTCCTGCGCCAGAGCAGACTCGTCAAGTTCCGCAAGGACGGAAAGAACTCCTACTACCGCTTGTGTGACGACCATATCAACAAGATTCTCACTCTGGGAAAGGAACATTACAAGGAATTAATGTAGAAACGATATATGAATATTCAGTAGAGATGTGTTTTCATTAAGTTATTCAATAGATTTTTATTTTTTTTCATTATGTTCATATAGGTAATAATATGAAATAATATTGTTTCAATATTAAATTGATATTTATTTTATTTAAAATCATATAATTTTCCACAGCAAAACGTTTAAAAAAATATCATTAACACATTCGTTTATAAAGAATTTTCTATGGTTTTAATTAGTTTTCTCATAGGGAGGCCTACAACAGTTGTCCAGTCGCCATCTATCCTTTCTACGATGCTCCATCCGTTTCTCTGAAGACGGTACGATCCTGCAGCTTCAATCCAGTCTCCGGTCGCGATATATTCATCTATTTCCTTATCGCTTAAAGTCTTGAATATGACAGAAGCCGTGTCGATGATCTTCCTTATGCCGATTCGGGGAAGGTAGAGAAGGGAAGCGGAGATCACAATCTGCTTTTTTCCGCTGAATCTCCTGATTGCTTTCTTTGCATCACCCTCATTTGAAGCCTTCCCGATAAGTTCTCCATCAAAAAGAACCATGGTGTCTGCAGTTAAAGCGGGTAGGCTTTCAATCTTCTTATCGGATGATAGATATGCTTCCATTTTGCTTTTGGCAATATTGAGCACCACCTCTTTTGTGGTGTTCCCCGCTCTAAACTCCTCTGCATCTGTCGGGATCTGATGGACGATGGAACCTCCACATTCAATCAGGGCTCTCCTGTTCTCACTTTTGCTGGCAAGAACCAATTCAGGAAGAAGACGGGAGAATATGAGCTGGGCATCATCAGGTTCAATTATCCTGTCCATTCTCAAGCTCCTCTGTAATCTCAAGCCAGCGCTCTTCGACTCTTTCCTTATCTTTCTCCTTGTTTTTCTTCTCTTCCATGACTTTTGTTATCTTGATGCTGTCGGAATATATCTCGATTTTCATGCTCTCCTCTTCAAGAGCTCTTATCTCCTTTTCGAGTACCAGGATCTGATTCTCTATCTCTGATAGTTCCCTTTCAAGTTTCTTCCTTCTGTTCTTCCTTGCCTTGTCAGCCTCGTAATCTGTTTTCACAGCAGGCTTTGAATCAATCTTCTTCTCCTCTTTAGCGCTGAGGAACTGGGCTTCCTTCTCTTTCAGCTTGTAGTTGAAATAGTCCCAGTTGCCTATGTATTCCTCCCTCTCTTTTCCATTGAGATACAGGATTCTTGTTGCTAGGTGGGAAATGAAGTGCTTGTCATGGCTTACAAAGACAACAGTACCTTCGAAATTCCTTACAGCATTGAGCAGTATCTCCTTTGTTCCGATATCGAGGTGGTTGGTGGGCTCATCGAGAATAAGGAGGTTCGCAGGATGCATGAGTATCTTGAGAAGAGCAAGGCGTGATTTCTCTCCTCCTGAAAGTACGGAGCATTTCTTTGCGACATCGTCTCCAGAAAAAAGGAATGAGCCCAGCATGTTCCTGACTTTTGGGATATCACGGGTGTCTGCGATGCTTTCAATCTCTTCAAGGACTGTATTCCCAGGATTGATGGATTCGCTGCTGTCCTGGGCGTAGTATCCGATTTTAACATTAGAACCGTACCTTATCGTTCCGCTATAGGCTGTATCAACACCTGAGAGCATCCTGAGCAGTGTTGATTTACCGCTGCCGTTCCTTCCTGTTATGGCAACACGCTCTCCTCTGTTGATGGTCATTGAGAAGTCATCGTATATGACATTATCCCCATACGCCTTATGAAGGTTTTCAATGATAAGGACATCATCCCCGCTTCTTGGCGCCTGTGGAAAAGTAAATGATATGCTTTTGCTTTTTTCTCCCAGTTCAAGCTCATCCATCTTCTCAAGCTGCTTTATACGGGACTGTACCTGTTTCGCTTTCGTCGCC
>DVIF01000044.1 GCA_018711525.1 Candidatus Ornithospirochaeta stercorigallinarum | reverse complement strand
GCCTCCGGAGAAACCCTCTGTGGACGAAAGCAGGGTTTGCACCTGCATAAGAAGCATGGTTTCCGTGAACGAGGAAAAAGAACCGGGATGCACCCGGGAAGCCCCTAAGCTTGCTTAGGTGGTACGGTCACCTTTTCTTTCATCTTTATCCAGATATAAAGATATTCCATCTTCAATCTGTTTCATTGTGAGTCCATTCTGTCTAGCTCTTACGATATTGCCCTTGAATTCCATGTAGCTGTAAAGCCTTTCAGCGGAAGGTGCTACAACAGGGTCTTTCTCAAAGAGAGAGACAATGTCATTCTTTGATGGTAGCTTTGAGATATCGACCAGGGCTGGGTTTCCAACCTTGTCCATTATCTCTCCATCAGTGTCATACAAACTTGATACCGTTATGTGGAAAAGGTCATGGAAACTGCCTATCCCTCCACCAAGGTGAAACATGCTGTTTCCGCTATCGAATATGGGGGCAGGGCCTATCGGCTCAAGTGTGTCACTGTTCCTGAGAAGACCATAGTTGCTGGAGTGCCTGTCAGTATTCGACATGATGAAGTCGACTGTAAACATATAATCGAGATGATCCCTGACTTTTTTCTTATCATAACCATCTCTCTCTGCATATGTTGCGTATGCATCGAGAAGGGAACCTTCGAATGATTCTCCATTGTGTTTGTAGAACATTTCCCATGCGGGAATCAGTTCCTTGTGCTCATTTGTGAAGCAAGGGCTCGCACATCCTACGGAGCCATCCTTGAAATTGACAAGGCGATATGGAACAAAATTATCATATCCCTGTGCCTTATGAATCATCGTTGCAAGGACTTCGTTCAACGACTGCTGGAAATAGTATCCTGAAACATTGCCTTTTACCAATTCAAGCTGTCCATTGATAACAGTCCATGTTTTCTTCAGTTCTCCTCCAGTTGATGCCATTGGTGTGAGATTCCATACAGTTCAGAACTTATCCTGCCTCTTGTTATTTCAATTCCTTTTTCATTGGGAGGATTAAGCTGGAAGGAAACATCCTCCCATTTTATATCATGTCCGAGAGGGCATACCCAGAAGGCATCCGTCATGCTGAGTCCAAGGTTGTTTAGAAGAAGACTTTGTGTCGTCTGGACTTTTTCCTTATCCAGCAAATGCCTGATGTCACTTCTGGAGCGTGGAACAGCTCTGTTGTGCCACCACATCTTGAGATTGTCGGAGTGGCCGTTTTGTGAACATATGGGTATGAATGTTTCATTTTGAATTGAAAGTACTTCTTCCAAAGAGCCTTTCTCTTCATTAAACAAGACTTCAGCTCCTATGTCGTTTTTGTGCTTCAGCAGATACTTCACCATGTTCACAATCCTATCTATTGCTCCAATTATAATATATTACCTTCACTTTGTCTTACGTATGTGGAGATGTGAATATCAGGGGATTGTTGGAAACGGTGGAGTATATATGAGCCAAATAAAAGAAAAAGCTCCCAGCGCTGATGCACTGAGAGCCTGAACTTTGCTTGTTCCTTCTCTTACTGAGGCTGCTTGCCGATGTAGGCAAGGATACCGCCATCAACATAGAGGATGTGTCCGTTTACGAAGTTTGAAGCATCAGATGCGAGGAATACCGCCGGTCCCTGAAGGTCGGATGTCTTTCCCCATCTGTGTGCAGGTGTCTTTGCGAGGATGAACTCATTGAACGGATTCCCAGGAACTCTCAGAGGTGCTGTCTGAGGAGTCTCGATATATCCAGGTCCAATGCCGTTGCACTGGATGTTGTACTCGCCGTACTCGGATGCGATGTTCCTTGTAAGCATCTTGAGACCACCCTTTGCAGCTGCGTATGCACTTACAGTCTCTCTTCCGAGCTCACTCATCATGGAGCAGATGTTGATGATCTTTCCATGACCGTTCTTGATCATTGAAGGAATGACTGCCTTTGATACGATGAATGGAGCGTTGAGGTCTACGTCGATGACCTGCCTGAACTCAGATGCCTTCATCTCGAGCATCGGGATTCTCTTGATGATACCTGCGTTGTTTACGAGGATGTCGATCTTGCCGAACTTGTCGAGGATGGCCTGTGTTGTAGCCTGTACCTGCTCTTCGTTGGTAACGTCGCATACATAACCTGCTGCCTCGATTCCCTCTTCCTTGTAGGCTGCAATTCCCTTGTCTACGAGCTCCTGCTTGATATCGTTGAATACGATCTTAGCTCCTGCTGCTGCGAATGCAGATGCGATAGCGAATCCGATTCCGTAGCTGGCTCCTGTAACCCATGCTACTTTTCCCTCTAGTGAGAAATCTTTCATGTCCATAATACTTTTCCTCCCTGATTTTTATCTTAAATCGTTTGTATCGATCCAATCCTGATCGTCATAAGCCCTGTTCTCACCGCACATAGCCCAGATGAATGTGTAGTTTGAAGTACCGCATCCTGCATGGATTGACCAGCTGGGATTGATTACAGCCTCATCGTTGTGCATTACGATGTGCCTTGTCTCGTTAGGCTCACCCATGAAGTGGAATACTACATTGTCGTTTGGAATGTCGAAGTAGAAGTAGACTTCCATTCTTCTCTCATGTGTGTGCACAGGCATTGTGTTCCATACCGATCCTTCCTCAAGGTGAGTCAGTCCCATTGAGAGCTGGCAGGTCTCGAGTACGTCCGGATGGATGTACTGGTTGATCGTCCTCTCGTTGCTTGTCGCCTGGGCTCCGAGATGCTTGTGGATTGCATTCTCAAATGGAATGTGCTTGAGCGGGCATGGCTTGTGGGCTGGAACTGTTACGATGTAGAACTTTGCAGGCTTTGCTCCGTCCTTGCTCTTGAATGCTACTTCCTTTGTGCCCATCGGGATGTAGATGCAGTCGAAGTGACCCATCTTGTACTCTGTTCCATCGACCTTGATAGAACCCTCTTCTCCAATGTTGATGACACCCATCTCTCTTCTCTCAAGAAGTGAATGAGCTCCGAAGTTCTTCCAGACGTCGATTCCCTTGTCTGCCTTCACCTCTTCCTTTACAGGCATGCATCCCATTACAACGATCCTGTCGATGTGTGAGTATACACAGGATACATCATCTGCCTTGAAGATTCCTGTTACGAGGAACTCATCCCTGAGCTCGTCTGTAGTCATTCTCTTGAATGGCTCTTTTCCTGTTGAATAGCGGATATCCATGATTAAACTTCTCCTTGTCTATAATTTTTAAAATATTTTTCGTACTTTCCACCGCTTCTTTCCCTGATTCTCTCAAGCCCTCCGTTGAAGTGGACTTCCAATAGGGCGGGGATGTCCTTCTTATCCTTTTTCCTTACCATCGAGAGAATCTTCTTATGCTCTTCAACGATTGTGAGGAAATCCCTCACTTCAACGATGTCGAGCATCCTAAGCCTTGTGTAGTGGACGCTTTCCTGCATCAGACGCCATATCTCCAGACTGTCCATCTCCTTGAAGAAGAGGGAATGGAATGCCGCATCGAGCTTGTAGAAGTCTTCAGCGAGGAATCTGCCCTTTAACAGTATATCCTGTTTTCTGATTATATGTTCCAGATCTTCGATTAAAAAGTCATTCGCCTTATCTATGAAATCCGAGAGTATCCTGCTTTCCATGACTATGCGCATGAATATCATCTGGCGTGCTGCGGAGAAATCTATGAGGCTCACCCTTGTATACTGATAGGGTGCAATCTCCACCAGGTCGATATCTGAAAGGCGTTGTATGGCTGTACGGACAGGGGTGCGGGATGCATCAAATCTCTTGCAGAGGTCCGCTTCTGTTATCTCCTCGGCCGGCTTGAGCTCGAGGGTGAGGATCTCCTCTTTCAGAGTATCGAAGATGTACTGTGCCGTATCTCTTTGTCCTGCCATATCTATAGCATAACTCTGAAAACACGAGTTGTAAAGAAAAATTTTATACAAAATTAAAGTTTGTATACAAAAATAATGTTTTATATACAAACTTCCGGATTTTATAATTTGTTTCTCTTTTTATTACAAGGAGTTGTAGAAACTGTATTATGCAAGACCGATCTGAGGTGCTATTTTCGTCATCGCATCAATGGTGGTCTGGATGAGCTCTGAAATCTCGATTCCAGCCATCTCGGAGCCTTGCTCTATGACTTCACGGTTCACTCCGGCTGCGAATCTCTTGTCCTTCCATTTCTTCTTCACGCTCTTTACTTCCATTCCTTCGATCTTCGTTGGGCGCATGAGGGCTGTGGCATTCACCAGTCCGGTAAGCTCGTCCACTGCAAAAAGGATCTTCTCCATCTCCCTCTCCGGCTTGATATCCGTAACCAGTCCATATCCATGTGAGCAGATTGCGTGGATCATGTCATCGGGGGTGTCTATCTCCTTTAAAAGCTCTGGAGCCTTCCTGCAGTGCTCCTCTGGATACATCTCCCAGTCTATGTCATGAAGGAATCCTACAATCCCCCAGTATTCCTCATCCTCTCCCAGTTTTTTTGCAAATTCCCTCATCACAGCCTCTACCGAGAGTGCGTGATGGTATAGGCTCTCGCTTTTATTGTATTTCCTGAAAAGTTCTTCAGCCTGTTCTCTTGTAATCATTAATAAGCCTCCTAAAGGAGAAATTTAGGATTTTCCTCTATATTTAGCAATAGGGTGGGGCTACCATTTGTTGTACACTTTCTCTATGAAGCCCATCTCTTCCTTTATATCGATCCTCTCTCCCTCATCGAGGATGAAATACCCGTTGATATACCCGAACACCTGGTCCTGTTTTGATATAATCAGTTTGTAGTCCTGATGGTCCTTCCTGTTTATAAGAGGAAGCATTTCAAGGTATAGTCTTCCTTTTCTGTCTTTGACTCTCCATTTTTCTTTCTCATAGTCCTCGGGGATTGTGATCTCGACCTCTTCTATCTTATGCACCCTTCCGTCATAGATTATGCAGTTCTCACTTGCAGGGCTTCTGTCGGTGAATCCATAGCCCAGGTTCAGCATGAAAAGCTTCCCATCATGCTCTCCCATTACAGCGCTCCACAGCCAGGTCGAAGAGCGCAGCCATAATCCTCTTCCCCAGTCCAGAAGGGCGAGGCAGCCATCCAATGAGGAGCGCTCCATATCCATCATGATGCTCCCTTCTGCTCTCATCGGGCCTCTTTTCTCATTGTAATAGAACCGCCTCCTGTCTTCCTTCCAGCTTGTGGCGATGTTCATGCTCTCCTTCATCTCATCATATATGACGGCATCCACAAGAAGACCCGTCCTGCCGTCAGGCAGCCTCATCCTGGGGCAGTTGGCTATTATCTGGCGCTTTGCACCTTTCTTTATTATAGAGAGTGTGATGTTCTCATCGGCATATGTTGCGGCGTAGTCGTCTTCAGGGCTTTCTGCGAGTCCCATCCTGTTCTTCGTGAAGAACTTCAGGGCGGATGTCATCGCATAGTCTGCTCTCCTGTAGTCCACATATGAGATGGATATCATGGAAAAGAGTCCGAGGTCTGAGAAGGTGAGGTTTATGAAATACTTCTCATTTTTATTGAGTATCTGGTAGTAGTCCCACTCCTTTATCCTCAGTGCAGATGCGTTAAGCTTCTTCCTCTCGTATCTCCAATATGGGTATCGCGCCCATCCCTCAATGGTTATATGCCTTTCCTCGTCCAGCAGGTCGGTCTTTTCCACAATCTCTTTTTCCATATCAGACAGTATAGGATTAAAAGGTGGAAAAAGAAAGAAGGGAGGCTTTACGGGCCTCCCTAAGATGTATTGCTTAAGACATATTGTATTTTATTTTAAATCGAGCTTCCCAGGATCTGAGTGAAGAATACGGAAGCGAAATCATCTTCAAATGTCGGATCCCTGAAGATCGACTCCTGAAGGTCGACCATAGCCATCTGAGGCTTGAGATATGTATACATCGTGGAGATGTATGAGGATGATGCGTTGTCCACGCTCTCCTCTCCGACCCTTGTTATCAGCCTTGCTCCTGATGAGAGGGTCTGTGCAGGAAGCACAGTTCCTTCCTCGCTCTGGTAGAGCTGGGAGAGGTAGTCTGAATTGAAATATGTTGCATTGAGAAGATTTGCAGCAGGGTCTGTCATCTGGAATGATGAGAAGAGCGGGTATCCAGATGGGTTTGCAGTTGTCGGGGAGACTGTTGTGACATCAATGCCCATCTCCTCTGCGACAGAAAAGAAATCCTCTCCTGCATCGATGCGTGCTGCGAATTCCGCACTTCTCTCATCGAGATATGCATTCATCATCTCCGCATCGCTGATTGCTATATAGTTTCTGGCCTCGTCGAATTCCTCTTCTGTAGGATCTGTCGGCATATGTGATGCCACGCTGATCTTATAGATCGTATAGCCTTCGAGGCTCTGGAGGGGCTCTGTGGTCTCTCCCTCTGCAGTTGCGAATACCAGGGATGCATCCTCTGCGTTTACAAGTTCGTCCTCAAGAGTGAAATAGAATATGTTCTCCCTTGCACCGTCTGTGGTGGAGGCACTTGCCTCTGCAGCTTCTTCGATTGTCGTCTCTCCATTTGCAATCGATGCAAGGAGGGATGATGCCTCATCCTCTGTTGCAGAAGTTACTGAAGTGAATGAAATCTGCATGAAGGAATCAGGATTTGATGTTGCATATGCAATCACATCCTCCTCTGGGTAGAGGCTTGAATCAAGTACGACGTAGTCGAATGCCTTTCCATGGGCGCTTATCTCCTGTACAAGTTCCATCTCTGCATTTGAGGAGTGTACTCTTGAGATGTCTGATGCCACCAGCGAGGCTGGAACGCTATCTTCAATGTATGCACGGAATGTGCTCTTGTCGTAGCTCGATGCGTTTTCATAGATCTCAGGGTCGAACGTGCCGTTGTCAGAGCCGTAGAAACCGGAGTTCACGATAGCCCTGTCTATGTAGCTGTCCGTCGTCTTTATGCCTGCATCCTTTGCCATCTCGCTCAGTCCGATGTTTGCGATTGTTGAAAGGAATGCCTGGTTCCAGATCGTATAGGAGCCCTGAAGGGTGTTTGCGTCGGCACCATACTGTGCAGATGCCATCGATGCCTGTGTCTGGAAATACTGGTCTGTCAATGATACATCCTTTCCCCTGATTGAACCGAAGACTATCTCATGGTTTCCTGCGAGAGCGGTAGTGGGGAGGATGAATGTGATGGAGATAAGGATCAGCACCACAACTCCGATAATCCAGCCGATAGATTTCTTGTTATGCGGCTTTTTGGGTTTATCGAACGTTATTGTCTTATTGTCCTCTGAACTCATTTTATATTGTCCTTTACAAATTGTTATAGCTGGAAAAACAGCTTTAGTAAGACTAACATTTAAGAATTACTCCTGTCAATTTCCAGCCAAGTTAAATAATCATAATATTTCCAAGCCCGGAGAGGGGGGTCTCAGCCGACTCCGAGGTCGGTGTTTTCAATCAGAAGCTCTGCTTTTGAATTGCTTTCAAGCTTTTTCCTTATCTCGGTCTTTACGAAATAAGAGAGCTCCTCATCTGTCTCCTCTCCTGTGCTGTTGGGGCAGAAGAGGTTTACCGAGAAGTATTCGAAATACTTATCTGCAAGGAAGATATCGTCAAGGATGTCTTGCTTTGTCTCTCCTTTGACTCCGACAAGGAGGCAGCATCCGTTGAAATATGATGCGATCTCCTCTGCGCCCACGCTCTCCGGTATGCCTTTATTCCAGCTCTCCCTGAGCTTCCCGTTGAAGGACTCGACTCCGACGCGGAATTTCACATCCACCCCGGGAAAGAGGGATGCAAAATCCTTCAGATGCTTTCTGTACATCCAGTGCGCCTCGAACCAGAGGGTGCGGATGTTCTTCTTTTCTACGGTCTTTTGGATGAGTGCGATTGTGTTTTTGTCGAATTCGATGCAGGAGCCTGAATTTATTATATCAAGTACGCCGTATCTGCCGCTTACAAGTGAAAGTACATCCTTGTTTACAGCGTACGGGTCTTCTGATACATCCGTATGGTAATCACAGAATGTGCACTTTCTCCACCTGCATCCCGTTCCCTGCAGGAGCAGGAACTCCCTTTTCATCCCTTTTTCTATCAGGGAGTATCTAAGCATAGTTCCTCCTCAGGTATGCACAGCAGAGATATGCAAGCGGGGTGCCGAAGGCGGCTTCAATGACCGCCTTTGTAAAATACTGCACGACTATCATGGAGATGATGTCCCCGGCAGGGACTGTGCCTGCAAATGCAAGGATGACGAAAAGAACCGTGTCGAAGAGATATCCGACAAGGGAAGAGCCTATCGTCCTGATGAAGAGATGCTTCTCGCTTTTCTGCCTCTCCTTGATCTTCACCAGCACCTTTGCATTCACCAGCTCCCCCGAGAGGAATGCGACAAGGGATGAGAATACAATCCTCGGGACGTATGAGAATACAAGGGTGTATGCCTCCTGCGTTTTTTGCATGTACTCCGGATAGGGGAGGATGATCCCGATGGATGTGAATGCTATGAAAGCCACATTGCATAAAAAAGTGATGTAGATTGCTTTCTTTGCAATCTTGTAGCCCCATATCTCCGCAAGCACATCACCAAGCATGTAGGCAAATGGAAATGTTATCGTTCCTGCATCAAAAAGCGACAGGGAGCCGATGCTTATGATTTTGATTGCCATTACATTCGATGTAATGTAGAGCATGACCAGAAGGGATGATACGACTAAAAGGGGGCTGAAGTCTCCCTTCCGGTTTTTTAAAGGGTTTTCCGGTACCTTTACCATATGTTTTCTCCTTGCCTCTCCCCATATGAGGGGGAAAGCTGTCTTCTTTTACCACAAAAGCGGCTGTTTTTCCATAGGAGAAGTGAGGAATCTTATTTCTGATAATCCTCAAGGAGCATCTTGATGAAGGCTCTTGAAGAGAATGTTATGCCTGTGTTCTCAAAATTCTCATCAGTTACCATTCCCGGGTTGTTATAGAGGTTCTCTATGATGTCTGCCTGTTTTCTTATGTTGTTCTCCACCTTTCCTATCCCATGCTCCTCAAGCAGAGGCTTGGAGCCTTCGAAGGGGTAGAGCTGGTCTGAGACGAGTGTGAACCGCTTGAGGTATATGGATTCCATCACGCTGTTCGCACCTGCCTTGCCCATCGTCATGTCCGATGCCTCCAGATATTCATTCACATTGCTTACAAAGCCCGGTGTTATGATCCTGATGTTCCTTATATTGCCCATGATGCCATCAAGCTCTGCCCTGGTGCTTTCCCCGATATTCCCAAGGAGTATGAACTGGATCCTGAGATTCCTTTTATCCACCTCTTCAAGGATGCCGAGCCTGCTTATCCCTTCTCCTCCCATCGAGAATGCGACTGTGAAGATATCCTCCAGTCCTAGCTTCCTCCTTGCTTCTTCCTTGCTTAGCCTCGGGGAGTTCTCGATTCTGTACTGCAGAGGGAATGGGCAGAGTTTGACCTTGTCCCTCTCCATACCTGATTTGACTGCATTCTCAACTCCCCTCTCTGTTGCGAGATACATGTATTTGAGCTTGTTGTTTACTCCTGTCTTCGGTGTCGCTACACAGTCGGCTGCGTACTGGAACACAGGGATGTCATATCCTAGTCTGGCTATGGCATTGGGAAGGATCAGACCTCCCATGAAGTGGGTGGAGATGATGAGGTCGGGTTTTTCCTTATCCAGCCAGTCCTTCAGTGCCCTGGTGTGCTTGCTGCTGTTGATTATCAGCCTCAGGAGGATGCGGTTCAAAGGATTGTCTATCATTTTGTATGTGTATGGCTGTGATGAGGTGTGCTTGAGGGAGTGCCTCCAGTTGTCCTGTATCGTTTTCTGAATGAACTTGGATGAGATTATATCGAAAAGATTGGCAAGTATTGCAGGCTCTCCATATTCATCCAGATATGCATCATACATCGCCTTTGCCGGTATGTAGTGTCCTTTTCCTGCATTGACATATAAAAAAGCGGGTTTCATGAAGCCCTCCTTGCTGGGAATTCGTCATATGTTGTCCTGTTATAAATCATAAGCTTTTTCCTTTTTTCCTGAAAAGTGTTTTTTTCTCTGATGTATTATCGGGTATTTCGGCAGATCATTCATATATTCAGAGTTAACTATTTGCAACATAATAGGCTGCATAGTTAATTATTCCCATATCGATGCCTTATTGCATGTAAATCACTGTTTGTATTATATTTGCTTTGGAGAAATGGAAATGAAACACGCAATAAGGGATGGTGTCCTGATAGCGGAGGAGGAGGCGAGCCTTCCTGTGACGCTGCGCAGCATGCAGTACGCATACTCCGTCTATGAGGCCCTCAAGCTCAAAAACGGGGAGTTCGTGCACCTCGATGAGCATCTATACAGGCTGAGGGAGTCCGCAAGGGGCATAAGGATAAACCTGAGATATACAGATATGGAGATCTCATCGTGGCTTGATCTGCTCAAGGAGGCCGACAGTCTTGTGAACGAGACGTTCCGCATCCTTCTTGTCGGCAATGAGAACATATTGTTCATCACCCATGATAAGACCAGGAGCTACCCCGACTCCTATTATATGGAAGGGGTGGATTGTACGCTTTATGAAGGGGAGAGGTTCCTTCCCAATTACAAGACAAGCAATCTCCTCCTATCATACCTTGCTCTTGAAGATGCCGAGGAGAAGGGGGCTTTCGAAGCCCTTCTGGTCAACAGACATGGATATATCACGGAAGGTACGAGAAGCAACTTCTATGCACTTAAAGGCAACAGGCTCTATACGGCGCCGGATAGGGATGTCCTTCTGGGGGTCACCAGGATAGGAGTCATGGAGGCCGCGAGGGTGATGAATGTCGAAGTCGTATATGAACCGGTATATGTGAAGGATGTCTACGATTACGATTCTCTCTTCATATCATCGACGAGCATGAAGGCGATGCCTATACGCAGTATAAACGGAGTGAGTGTGAGCCGGAGGATGAATACGATGGTGCTGCGCTTTTCAGACTATGTCGGTAAATGGGAATAGACATTGAGTGTGTAAATCCATTAACTTAGGTTGTTTGATTTGAATTTTAATGTGTTAGGGAATATTTATGGATTTTAAAGAATTAGGACTATCGAAAGAGTCCCTTGACGGGATAGAGAGCCATGGATTTGAAAGCGCCACCGAAGTGCAGGAGAGGGTCCTCCCTGTATCTTTGAGCGGCAGGGATGTAATGGTCCAGTCGAAGACCGGGAGCGGTAAGACCCTTGTCTTCCTGCTTACTATTTTCGAGCGTTATCTCAAAGACAGAAGCAGCAAAGCCCTTGTCGTAGCTCCTACAAGGGAGCTTGCAGTGCAGATCGAGGAGGATGCGAGGTCTTTCTCTTCTTCAATCGAGGGCTACCAGATAGGTTGCTTCTATGGTGGTGTCGGATATACAAAGCAGCTGGAAGAGATGAAGGAGGGGATAAACCTTGCGGTAGGAACTCCGGGCAGGCTCCTCGATTTCCTTAAAAGCGGGAAGATGGATTTCAAATCCTTCGACATCGTCGTTCTTGACGAGGCCGACAGGATGTTCGATATGGGATTCTATCCGGATATCGAGAAGATGTTCTCAAGGATGAGGAGAAGGGAGGAGCGGCAGACGATGCTTTTCTCTGCGACACTCTCTATGAAGGTGCGCAACCTTGCATGGGCCTTCATGAATGAGCCGGAGGAGATTGAGGTCCGTCCGGAAGAGGTCACTGTCAAGGAGATCACACAGGAGCTTTTCCATATCACAAGGGAGGAGAAGTTCCCTCTGCTTCTTTCAATTCTCAAGAAGCTTGACCCTCAGAGCACGATCATCTTCACAAACACGAAGGATGCGGCTGTGGAAGCCGCGATGCGTCTCAAGCTCAACGGATACAAGGCTGCGTATCTGATGGGGGACATGGTGCAGAGCAAGAGGCTTAAGACGCTTGATGACTTCAAGGACGGAAGGATTACGATTCTTGTCGCTACCGATGTCGCCGCACGCGGCCTTCAGATAGATGACCTTGAGCTTGTCGTCAATTATGACATCCCCGAGGATTATGAGAATTATGTACACCGTATCGGAAGGACCGCACGTGCAGGCAAAAGCGGAAAGGCAGTCACCCTTGCCGATGAGACATATATCTATGGACTTGAGCCGATTGAGGAGTTCATCCATATGAAAATACCAGTACTCTGGCCCGATGAATGCGGCCTTGAGGAGGTTGAGGATAAGAGCAAGGGGATGAAGATCAAGAAGGCTAAGGCGGGAAGCATCCAGAACAAGAGGCCGAATAGAAAGCCTGCAGAGCGTCCTCGTGATAAGCACAGGAGTGCTCCTAAGACGAGAAAAAGCGCTCCTAATGCGGAGAAGCAGGTCAAGAAGAGGACGGAAGATCCCCTTAAGAAGGAGATTGCAGGAAAGAATGTCCACAAGGTCAATCTCAACACGATAAAGGTGGAAGAGAAGAAGAGCGGCTTTATCGCATTTATAAAGAGGATGTTCGGAAAGTGAGACTTCTAAAGCTTTTTGCATCCTATTACAAGCCTTATAAGAAGCTGTTTGCACTCGATATGGGGGCGGCAGCCATAGCATCCCTGCTTTCGGTGGTCTTCCCATCCCTGACAAGATATCTTCTCAACAGCGTCATCCCGTCTTCCGAGTACAGGATGATGCTTATCATATTCCTTGTCATGCTGCTGGTATATCTTGTGCAGATGGCATGCACATGGATAAGGATCAAGTGGGGGCATATCCTCGGGGTCTGGATCGAGAACGACATGAGGAGGGATATCTTCTCCCATCTGCAGGTACTCTCTTTCTCCTATTACGACAAGACCAAGACCGGGACGCTGATGAGCCGTATCACGAACGACCTTTTCAATATCGCAGAGGTCGCCCATCACTGCCCGGAGGACTTCCTGATTTCAATACTGACCATTGTCGCGGCATATGTTGCGATGTTCTCTTTCTCGGTCCCTCTTGCACTTGTGACCCTTATTCCTCTTCCCATAATGCTCATCTACGGCATCATCTACAACGGAAGGCTGAAAAAGAAGAACAGGGCGGTGCGCCGTACTGTTGCCGACATCGCAGTCGATGTTGAGAACTCCATACAGGGCATCAGGGAAGTGAAGGGATACAGCCAGGAGGAATTCCAGGAGAAGAAGTTCGATAAATCCAACAGCCGGCTGAAGAAGACAAGGGAGAAGTACTATGCCGTCATGGCGGCCTATCAGAGCGGGATAAGCTTCATGCGGGAGATGTACTATTTCATAACAGTTGTCGGAGGGGTCGTTCTCATAAGCCTCGGTACTGTCACCGTATCCGATCTTGTCTCCTTCATCCTTTTCGTCTCCGTGGTCCTTCCACCCATAGACCGTCTTATAAACTTCACAGAGCAGTTCTCGCAGGGGGTTGCCTCTTTCGAGCGTTTTGTCGAGGTCATGGAGACCGAGCCTGAGATAAAGGACGAGCCCGATGCCGTTCCTTTGAAGGTGGAGAGAGGGGAGATAAGATATGAGGATGTGACATTCTCCTACACACACGAGGGGGAGAAGAAGACGATAAACAACCTCTCTCTTACAATCCCGGGAGGAAAGCATGTGGCTCTTGTCGGGGAGTCGGGAGCTGGAAAGAGTACGATTGCAAGCCTTCTTGCTCGGTTCTATGAGCTCGATGGAGGAAAGATAACGATCGACGGGATGGATATCTCGAAAGTCACTCAAAAGAGTCTGCATGATGCAATCGGGTTTGTCCGCCAGGATGTCTTTCTATTCGATGCATCAATCAGGGAGAATCTCAGATACGGAAAGAGCGATGCCACGGACGAGGAGCTCTACATCGCCCTGGACAAGGCCAACCTTCTTGAGTTCGTGAAAAGCCTTCCCCAGGGGCTTGATACAGAAGTCGGGGAGCGTGGCACAAGACTCTCGGGGGGACAGAAGCAGAGGCTCAGCATAGCCAGGTGCTTCTTGAAGAATCCCCCGATCATCGTATTCGATGAGGCCACAAGCAGCCTCGATACGGAGAGCGAGGCCCTGATCGAAGAGTCTTTCATGAAACTCAGCGCAGGAAGGACAACCATCGTAATCGCACATCGCTTATCAACTGTAATAGATAGTGATATAATCTTTGTAATCGATGACGGGGTTCTCGGCGAGGTCGGGGACCATAGGAGTCTCATGGAGAAGGGCGGAATATATTCACGTCTTTATAAAAAGGGGAGCAGCGTATGAAGAAACTCAAAATAATCGTATCTCTTATCTTCTGTATTCCGGTTTTCGTTCCGACCGTGATTCTCGCGATGCTCTCAGAGGTCTTCTTCCTGCTAAGGCTTAAGAAGGCCGGCAGGGCCTGGCTTTATTTCTGGCTTTCAATCACAATCTGGTGGATCTGGGTCACATTCGGAGCGAAGTTCATCGTCAAGGGACGTGAGAATCTTCCTGCAAAGGGAACGAAGATCTGCTATGTCGCAAACCATCAGTCGATGATGGACATCCCCGCTCTTTTCGGTGCAGGACTCTGGGGAGGCATCATAGCGAAGATAGAGCTGAGAAAGGTGATCGGATTGAATGTCATAATGAAGGAGCTCGGATGCGTCTATATCGACAGAAAGGATATGAGGCAGTCCCTGAAGGCAATCCTGAAGGGTGTGGAGAACCTCAATTCCGGGCTTAGCATGGCAATCTATCCCGAGGGCACAAGAAGCAAGACAGGTGAGATTGCCGCTTTCAAGCCGGGGGCTTTGAAGATGGCGACAAAGGCGAAGGCTGTTATTGTTCCTGTAGCGATACAGAACACGCGTTCGCTTTTCGAGGATGCATATACATTCAAAAGGATTCCAGTCTATGTGAGCATCCTTGAGCCGATAGATACTGCAGCGCTTGATGAAGAGGAGCTCAAGAACCTTTCAGACCATGTCGAGACCCTCATAAGGGAGGAGTACGCAAAGCTTCCTCAAGTCAGGAAAAAATGATCAGGATAGAGAATCTATCTGTTGGGTATGAAGGGGAGGAAAAGCTTTTTTCTTCCCTTTGTCTGACTATGGAGAGAAAGAGGCCCGTCCTCATCCTCTCCGATCCCGGCTGTGGGAAGACAAGCCTTGCAAAAGCCCTTTGCGGAGTAGGGACCAGATTCTATTCAATGAATGTCGAGGGCTCATTTTCATACGACTCACTGGACCTTCTCTCCCTGGGTGTTCCTGAGCGAAGGAGCTATGTGGCACGCAGCATCCAGAATGTGGATGAGGCAGTTCTTTTCCCTACGGTATCAGATGAGGTGGCATTCCCTCTGGAGCAGCGGATGCTTGGAAGGGATGTAATAGAAAAAGAGCTCTCATCCCTTCTTGAGCGCTATGATCTAGTCAGATACCACGATGCAGATACCTCCGAGCTCTCAGGAGGGGAGAAAAGGAGGCTTAATCTTGCCGCCCTGGATGCGGTTGCTCCCAGGCTTTTCATCTATGACGAGGCCTTTGACGACCTCTCTTCTTCCTGGAGGAAAAGACTTCTTTCGATAATGAGGGAAAAGGAGTATGTGCTCACCCTCGGCTCTCATTATCTGAAGGAGTATGATGGTTTCTTTGAAGAGGTGTATGAGATAAGGGACAAAAAGCTCGTCCCATACGAAAAGAAGGAGGTCTTCTTTTCGTTTCCATCCCCTCTGGAGGGAGGAAGACACCATGCATTGAGCATTGAAAATGTCATCTACAGCCAGACGCACAAGGCCATGAAGGAGGATAACGTATTTACCCTCCGAGTCAGCTCGATGACCATAGAGAGCGGCATGGCATACCTTCTGGAAGGGGAGAACGGGGCGGGAAAGAGCACTTTTGCACGGCTGCTTACCGGCCTTGTGGATGCTGATGGTGGCGTCATCTCCTTCGATTCGGTCCCCATCAAGGCCAGGGAGAGGCGGAGGTGTGTCTCATATCTTTTCCAGAATCCGTTCAATCAGCTTTATCTGCCACGAGTGGAGGATGAGCTTATGAGTGTCGCTAAGGATAGGAGGGAGGTCGAGCGCACAGCATCCCTTTTCTCTCTTGAACTCGATGATTATACCCAGGAGCTCTCCTATGGGAAGGCGAAGATGCTTCAGGCGGCCATATACTACATCCTGGACCGTCCGTTCGTGGTTTTTGATGAAGTGGACAGTGCAATAAGCTATCAGGATACGATGAAGATGCTCTCCCTGTTCATGGAGAAAGGAGCCGGGGTGCTCATGATCAGCCATGATGAGAGGATCAAGAGCGCATTCAAAGGCAAGGCGTACCATATGCAGGGAGGGCTCATCAGATGAGAATGGGCACTTACATCTATGGAGAGAGCTTCTACCACAGGGTGGATGCGAGGGCGAAAATCATATTCACACTTCTTTTCACCATAGCTCTTGTCTCATCGACTTCACTTCCTTCTTCCTTTGTGATGATGGGCATGACGCTTATCATATCCCTTATAGCACTCAAGGCCAGGGAGACCCTTGTCAACCTCAGGCGGATAGCGCTTTTGATGTTTTTCATAATCATTTCCACCCCGCTTCAGCAAAGGAGCGGCACACCACTGGTGAGCATGGGCTCATTCATGCTCATAAGCCGTGAGGGCATGGACTCCTCTTTGCAGATACTTTCAAAGTTCATCGGGGTATCATTTATATTCTCCCTTCTATTGGAGACCGAGAGGATTGAGGACATCGTGCGGGCCCTGAGGTGTTTCAGGATTCCATACAGTGCAAGCCTTACCATCTCCATGACGCTTTCCATGATCCCCGCCCTCATGTACAGGTATTCGGAAATAAGGGATGCAATCGACCTCAGAAGCGACGGGAAAGGGAAGCATGGCACTCTCATGCCATCTCTTGTCTCTCTTATCGTCTCTGCGCTGAAGATGATTCCACAGAATGCATCCCTTCTTGAAGAGAGAGGGTTCACGGGAAAGGAGGTCCCCTCTTATAAAGAGCTGCCTATGAATGGTTTTATATTTACACAAATGCTCTTAAGTGTCATAATCCCTGTTGCATTCATCTTTTGGAGGTGGAAATGAAAAACAGTAAGAGTCCTGCAATCAGGATGAGCATAATAGCGGTTACAACGGCGATAGTCGCTGTTTTCACAATTGCGATAAGGATTCCGACTCCCGTAGGGGGATATGTCAGTCTCTGCGATGTGGCGGTGACTTTCGTAAGCTATACATTCGGCCCTCTCACAGGGCTTATCGCAGGAGGACTGGGAACTGCGATTTCAGATCTTCTGGGAGGATTCGGGCAATGGGCTCCTGTTTCTTTCTCTGTCCATGGCCTCGAAGCGCTCCTTATCGCCTTGATTGTGCGTAAAAACCCTGATAGCCTTAGTCTCAGGATACTTTCAGCTCTTGTCGCGGTAGTGGTTGTCGCCGGTGGCTATTTCCTTCTTACCGGTGCATTCCTTATCGGTTTCGGTGCAGCCCTCCCTGAGGTGCCTGCGAACATCGTGCAGTCTGCTGTAGGTGTTCTCTTCGGTCTTCCTCTTTCCCTTGCTGTAAGGAAAGCATACAGGAAGATAGATGATTTCGCATGGTGAGAAAGCTGGAGGGAAAAAGAGATGTACGACACACTTGTCCAGATGTTCGATGAGCATGTCAAGGCGAATCCTGACTATGTCGCACAGTTAAGCAGGGATGGGGCTTCCAAATTCAAGCCTGTTACCTATATCGAGCTGCAGAGGAGGATAAGGGCCCTTGCCTCGGCATTGAGGAGGCTCGGGGTCAGGCGTAATGAGATAATCGCCATCATAAGCGACAACAGGGCGGAGTGGCTTGTCGCAGATATGGCGATCCTCTCCCTTGGGGCGATAGACACACCAAGGGGACGTGATGCGATGGATTACGAGATAGAGTACATCCTCAAGGAGACGAAAGCTTCGATCGCCTTCGTCGAAAACTATGACATGGCAAAGAGGGTCGATGCCCTCGTGCCGTCCCTTCCTTCTCTGAAAACCCTCATAATAATCGATGAGAGAGGTATTGATGACCCTGATAAGGTCGCATCGTCTTTCACCTTGGAAATCCTATACTACAAAAAACTGTTGAGTGAAGGGCAGGATCTCCTCAACGACCCTTCTGTAGTCTCGGATATAGAGCATGAGATCTCCCTTGGAAAAGGGGATGATACAGCTACAATCATCTTCACATCCGGTACGACAGGAAAACCGAAGGGTGTCATGATCAGCCATAAGGGGATTCTTTTCCAGCTTGATGGCATGATCCAGTACTTCCCTGATATAAAACCGCAGATGATATGGCTTGCCGTCCTTCCGATCTGGCATGCGTTCGAACGCATGATAAACTATCTTGTGCTCCGATATGACAACATAATCGCGTATTCAAAACCGATCGGGAAGATAATGCTTGTGGATATGGCTACGGTAAAGCCTCATTTCATGTGCTCCGTTCCACGTATCTGGGAGACTGTCAAGGCGGGTGTCAACCAGACGCTTAAGACAAAGAAACCGATTGAAAGGAAGATGTTCAACTTCTTCCTCTCTGTCGGCAAGAGCTACTCCAAGGCATCTGCTCTGGTCGAGGGGCGTATGCCTGATTATGAGAAGAGAAGCAGAGCACTCGATTTCATCAGGGGCATCATCCCGTATATCTGCCTCAGGCCGTTATATGCCCTCGGCAGGAAGCTCGCATTCTCCCAGGTGCTTTCAAAGCTCGGTCCCAACTTCGTGCTCGGAATCTCCGGCGGTGGTACGATCAGCAAGGATGTCGAGTCGTTCTTCGATGCCATGGGGCTTACAATCATGGACGGCTATGGCCTTACCGAGACCTCCCCTATGATAGCCGCACAGGATTTTACACACCGTGTTCGTGGATGCCTTGAGCTTTTAAAAGGGTCTGAAATCAAGATTGTAGGGGAGATGGGGGAGAGTCTTCCTCCCGGCAGGAAGGGTGTCCTCTATTTCAAGGGACCTCAGGTGATGAAGGGATACTTCAACAACCCTGAGCTCACGGCCGAGGTGATTGATAAGGACGGGTTCATAAACACCGGGGACCTTGCCGTCATGACAGAAAGCGGCCTTTTCTCCATAAGGGGAAGGGAGAAGGATACCATCGTACTCTCCGGAGGAGAGAACATAGAGCCGGTTCCCATAGAGAAGGCCCTCAGTGAGAGCGAGTATATTGAAACCGCGGTGGTCGTCGGTCAGGACAGGAAGTTCCTCTCTGCACTCATCGTCATAGACGTGAAGAATGTTGAGAACTACCTCAAGGATATGAACATCCCATACATCGACAGGAAGAGCCTTGCCTCATCAGATGATGTGAGGGCTCTGATCAACAGGGAGATACAGACCTATGTATCTACCAAGAGGGGATTCAAGCCCTTCGAGCAGGTCAATCGTTTTGCAATCCTTACAAAGAGTTTCGAGGTCGGAAAGGAGCTTTCGCTGAAGCAGGAAATCAAGAGGAAGGATATCTCTGAGATGTATAAGAAGGAGATAGATTCCCTCTTCGCTTGATAATCTCATCCTCTGCATCTTATAATTTCCCTTTAAGAGGGATTATCATGCAAAGGGTTAGCAGAGAAGAACATTATAAGATGATGACGGAGACACCCGTGAGGCGTCTTGTCATCAAGCTTGCCATACCTACCATCATTTCAATGCTTGTCTCAAGCATATACAATATGGCCGACACATTCTTCGTCTCGCAGCTTGGAACGAGCGCTGCGGGGGCGGTGGGGATTGTTTTCTCCTTGATGGCCATAATCCAGGCGATAGGTTTCACAATCGGCATGGGAGCCGGCAACATAGCATCCAGGAAGCTCGGGGCGAAGGATGATGAGGAGGCGAACAGATATGCATCCTCAGGCTTCTTCCTCGGTCTTGTCCTCTCGTTGCTGCTTCTTGTCTTCGGCACCATCTTCATAGACGACCTCATGCGTTTTCTTGGGGCTACTGAGACGATACTCCCTTACGCGAGGGATTACGCAAGATACATTCTTTTCGGAGCCCCTGTGATGTGCCTTTCATTCATCATGAACAATTACCTGAGAGCGGAGGGGAAGGCCGTCTATGGAATGATTGGAATAACAACCGGAGGAATTTTAAACATAATCCTCGACCCTATATTCATCTTCACCTTCGGCCTCGGAACTGCCGGAGCGGCGATTGCGACCGCACTTTCCCAGCTCATATCATTCATAATCCTTCTTGTGATGTTCTTGAAGGGAAAGAGCAATCTCAAGCTCTCTCTTAAATATGTCTCCCCAAGATTCGTATATTACAGGAACATGGTATTCACGGGACTTCCGACCCTTGCCAGGCAGGGGCTTGCAAGCATAGCGACAATAGCACTGAATGTGATGGCAGCATCCTATGGGGATGCCGCTGTTGCCGCTATGAGCATTGCGAACAGGATCACTTTCTTCCTCTTTTCCTTCATGCTCGGCCTCGGTCAGGGCTTCCAGCCTGTTGCCGCATTCAACTATGGTGCCAAGCTCTATGACAGGGTCCATGATGCTACGAAGTTCACAAGTGTCATAAGCACGTTCCTCATGGTTGCGATTGCCGTAATCTGTTTCGTTTTCGCACGCCCTCTGATCATGCTCTTCCGCCGCGACGACCTTGAAGTAATCGCCATAGGGGCCGTCACGCTCAGGGCGCAGTGCATCGCACTCACACTTACAGGCATAACGACTGTCACCAACATGGCCCTGCAGTCAACAGGGCAGGCGGGAAGGGCCACACTGCTTGCCATGTGCCGCCAGGGGTTCTTCTTCATCCCGATAGTGCTCATCCTTCCACATTTCATAGGCCTTACAGGTGTTGAAATCGCACAGAGTCTTGCAGACATACTGACATTCCTGGTCAGCCTCTATTTCTTCGTGACATATCTCAAGGAACTCAAGGCGAAGAGGAACGCACAGGTCGCAGAGGAACGCACAGGTCGCAGAGGACCTTTCAAAGTAGGAATATGATATGATGCTCGGAACACCGTTCCCTTGATGTTCCAGAAGAGGAGATGGCCGAGCGCAGGAATGGCTGGAAGCCTTTGGCAAAGCCGCACCTACGGAATATGCGGCGATTGTATCCTCGGCATCCACAGGTGCGATAATCGATGTCGGAAATCCCGGATGAAGATTTTTGTTGACAGAAAATGTGTATTGCCTTCTAAAATTTCCATATGGCATGTCTGAATCAGTCAAAATCTGTCATGTTTAAGGCATGCAAAAGGTCTTAATATTAAAGAGACTTTTATGGGAGGAAGAATGAAAAAATTTCTACTTGTATCTTTAATAGCTCTTTCTGTTTGCTCCATTGCATTCGCAGGCGGATCAAAAGAAGCAGAGACTGTTACTACAGAGGATGGACTTGTTCCTATCAACATGTGGTATGGTGCGGCTGTTACAGAAGCCGGACCTATCCCTGAGGACTGGGTAGGATACGACATCATCCGTGATGAGCTTGGAATCGAACTGACAATCACTGCTCTTCCGTCAAATGACAGTGACCAGGATGTGAGAATCCAGGCAGCAGGTGCTGCAAACGATCTTCCAGACGTTTTCTTCGTAAGCCGCCCTGTTCTTGAGAACCTTGTGAAGCAGGGTCTTGTAGCAGCTATAGATGAAATCTATGATATGATGCCAAACAGGACTGCAAAGTATCATGATGCTGCATCCATCAACCACACAATGTTCGATGGAGAGAACTTCGGTATGGCTGTTCCAAGCAGTACGACACCTATCGAGGGTCTTGCAATCAGAAAGGACTGGCTCGACAATCTCGGACTTGAAGTTCCTACAACACTTGATGAGTTCTATGATGTGATGTATGCATTCACATATGACGACCCTGATGGAAACGGAAGGGACGACACATGGGGATATGGAGCATTCGTTGAGAGCAACACCACACTCAAGGGATATCCAGGATCAAGGCTCTGGCCGCTCATGGGTGCTTTCGGGGTCTGCGGGCTCTGGTCATTCAATGAATCGGACCTCGGTCTTACAGTCTACAAGGATGGTTTCTACGATTTCATCGCATATTTCAGAAAGCTTGTAGCAGATGGAGTAGTCGATCCGAACTGGCTTTCCTACAGAAAGGATGATTTCCGTGCTGCATGGAAGCAGGGAAGATTCGGATGCATGTATGAGCAGTGGGCAGCCCTCGGTGCAGAGAGCAACTATGCTCCGTTCGACACCAACTTCCCAGATGGAGAGTGGATCATCATCGATCCTCCTGTAGGACCTAACGGTGAGCAGTCCACAGGTGCTCTTGATAAGACATACAGGATCTATGCCGTAAGCCAGAAGGCATACGACCAGGGTAAGCTTCCTGCAATCGCAAAGCTCTTCGAATGGATGGGCTCCGATGAAGGATACTACCTCCTCGGTTATGGTGTTGAGGGTGTCAACTATGTCCTTAATGAGAACGGCGATCCATCAACAGAAGGACTTGGAGATATGTCTTACACAGGACAGAAGGGCCAGGTATATACACAGCTGAGAAACCTTGTCTACACAAATACAGCAGAAGAGACAAGGGTAAGGTTCCCCGATTATGTTGCAAAGACTTCAGGAAAGACAATCTCTCCGACCGGATTCCTTGCAGCAATGGAGCAGACACCATGGACAGATGCAGTAGGATCAGGAATGATGCCGACTCCAAATGCCGACGTATCCAGATTCTATGAGCAGTCGATTGCAGAGTTCCTCAACGGCACAAAAGAACTTACACCTGAGAACTGGCAGAAGTTCCTCAGCGATTTCGACCGTGTCGGTGGAGCTGCCTGGAATGAGGAAGGCATCGAATACGCAAGAGCAAACAATCTTGTCGTTGCCGACTGATTTAAAGGAAAAACTATTGCGGCCAGCCTCGTGCTGGCCTTATCTTTTATAATTATGGAATTCAAATCTAGAAACACATCAAACAGAAAGGTCGAAGAGGCCTTGGATTTTTTCGACAGGGAAGGAATCGCCCTGCATAGTCTTTTAGTCGCATACAAGGATGAACTCATAACAGAGTGCTACTGTCATCCATTCGAGAGGGACACCCTGCACAGGATGTACAGTGTCACCAAGAGCATCAACGCCCTTGGAATCGGAATCCTCTTAAAGAAAGGGATGCTCTCCCTTGATGACAGGCTTTCCTCCCTCTTTCCTGAATATATCACGGAAAAGACGGATGAAAGGATAAAGAACACCACCATAAGAAACCTTCTGATGATGAAGAGCCCTTATAGCAGGACATGTTACAAGATAGGAGTGAGGAACGGCAACAACGTAAGTCTCTATCCAGATGACTGGGTGTCTTCGTTCTTTACAAACACCCCGGACCATGATGCCGATACATTCTTCTCCTATGACACAGGAGCTGCGACAGTCCTATCCAGGATTGTGGAGAAGGTGAGCGGGATGAAGTACATGGATTTCATGAGGGATAACCTCTTTTCTCCTCTTGGAATCTCAAAGGAGACCTACATCCTCTCTGATAACGTAGGCAATCCCCAGGGGGGCTCTGGCATCATGATGAGGCCGATCGATCTTCTGAAGATAATATATCTTGTGAAGGAAGGTGGAATGGGCATCATAGATGAGGATTATCTGAAAGATGCCACAAGTCCTCTCTCCGATACTACGCTTGCCTCGATGAGCAACATGAGGGAGCGCAGGATGGGCTACGGCTATCAGATATGGAGTGTAGGCGATGGTGCGTATGCGTTTGTCGGCCTCGGCGGACAGTTTGCTGTAGCAGTTCCCGATAAGGACATCGTATTCGTAACCACCGCAGATACGCAGATCTATGATGCGTACTCATCTCTTATTCTCAAGACTCTTCTTGGCGTCGTTGAGAATATCGATTTGGAAGATGAGGTGAAAGCGAAAGAGCGAAGTACCGTTTTTCTGGAAAACAAAGCCGAGTGCCATCTAAGCGACATGCATTTTGTGATGGATGAAAACCCAATCGGGGTAGGTGAGACGACACTCTCATTCAGCAGAAACAATGGTTCTCTCACGATAGTCAAGAATGGAGATAAGGAGGTCTATCCTTTTGCCTTTGGAAAGAACGCTTTGATAGAGCTTAAAGAGAAAAGCTCATCTCCCGCTCTTTCCAGTGCATCTTACAATAGCGATGGAACACTCTCCATATGGGTCCAGTTCATCGGGGAATGCCTTGGCGGCCTTACCATTGAAATAGGAATAAAGGAAAAGAGGATTTCAATGCGTATGCGCCTTGTCGGAGAGCTTATGTTCGAAGGCTATAGCGGAGTCCTCACAGGAACACTCAGGTAAAATAAAGGAGCTGCCATTCACGACAGCTCCATATTTATATCCTCAAATACTATCATAAGTTATTTGTGGTTTTGGGGATTTACCGTAAGCATTTTACCAGCCTGTTTAAATCCCTATCTGACAGATTCAATGATTCCGATACTACATTAACATCTACACCATTTTGCAGCAGCTTTTTTGCTATATCCCTTGTTGTTCTTTTTGCTGCATTCTCTGCTGCTTCTCTTGCCGCTTCTTTCCTTTCATTTTCAATCATTCTTTCCTGTCTCTCTGTCATATATCCACCTTTAACATAAGTTTTTTGTTATTTTGTTGATATCTGCATTTGAAAGATTCAATGCTTTAGAGATGGCAGATGCGTCAAAGCCGTTATCGATTAATGTCTTCAAGATATCTCTTGTCGTTTCTATTTTTGCTTTCTTTGCCGCCTTTTTTGCTGCTTCTCTTGCAGCTTCTTTCCTTTCGTTTTCAATCATTCTTTCCTGTCTCTCTGTCATCTTGTATTGCTCCTCTCTTCCTAGAATATAGTCTACAACAGTTTTGTTTTCTGAAAAATACAATTCTTCTTTCACATAGTCGGCCATCAAGTCATGAAAGAAGTCTTTTTCTTCTTTGTCTCTTCCCTGATGGGAACAGTTGAGAATGTAAACTTTTTAAGGGTGAATCAGATGTTTTTCTTTTGAAAAATTTCTTTTAATAGAAACGAATATGGCAAATTTACCATAGTCAGTATACCAAATTTGCCATACTCGGTATGGTAAATTTGACATATATGATTTTTCCTTTTATACTCAAAATATGGCGAAAGAAGTATATAGAAACCGATTAATTGATTCTGTTATAAAAAAATATCTATCACTTTTCAAAGCGGTTTGCATAGAGGGGCCGAAAGCATCAGGAAAGACATGGGCGGCAAAGCAATGTGCGAAAAGTGAAATAATGATCGGCGATCCGAGTGATTCTTTTGCCAACAGAAGGCTTGCATCTTTGGATGTAATGGCTGCTTTGAGAGGAGAGGAGCCGCATCTTATAGATGAATGGCAGGAAGTCCCAGCCATTTGGGATGCTGTAAGGGCAGAGGTTGATAAGGATTTCAGGAGAGGTCGGTTCATCCTCACAGGTTCTTCCACTCCTGATAAGAAAGGGGTATTGCATAGCGGAACTGGAAGAATTCCATCGATTCAACTTCGCCCGATGTCGCTCTATGAGTCGGGGGAGTCTTCCGGGCGTATCTCCTTATCCTCTTTATTTGAAGGGGAATTTGAAGGCAGTGTTGATAGCGGACAGGTTCTTTTGACTGATATTGCAAAATACATA
>DVIF01000043.1 GCA_018711525.1 Candidatus Ornithospirochaeta stercorigallinarum | reverse complement strand
GTGATATATGTACTTTTATCGTTTATATTCTGATTATTGATCTTCTCATTGAAGCTAGGAGAAGATTTTCTAATGAATATAATTTCAATTTACTACTCGCTTATGGGAGTAAGCACCAGATGAACGGTATCGGGAGAAAGCCCACCCCAGGCACCTGTGACGGCATCAACAACTATGGGAACAAGATCGGCAAAGATGTCGAGTATCACCCAGCCGGCACCTACCCTATTCGTTAAAGTCGCATATCCCGCTTCATACCCGTCTTTGGAAACAGACACGGAATAAGAGTTCCCTTTTTCCAAGTCCACAGTCAATGGCGTCCTACCTCTTGGGACGCCATCTATTGCAACTAAAGCACCTACAGGATCGGAAGTAATGGTAACATCATCAGAATTGCCAGAGAAGACAGTTGCACAAGAAGCAATACGACACAGAACACGAAACAAATTACAAATTTCATACACACCTCTTTCCAGTAATGTACATAGAATATTGTATTTTTTTTTTACTGTAAATATTTAAGTGTTTATACCGTCGGTTATTTCAACCTGTCTTTATATTTCCTATACAATCCCCTGAACTGATCGTAGGTCAAATTCATGCTCAATGCTGCCATCCTCTGATTCCCTCCAGACAGAGCCAACGCCCTTGAGAGATAAGAGATATCCAGGTTCTCATGAGCTTTATCATAATCCTTCAAATCATATTCAAATTCTTTGAGTCTTGCACTTCCCAGGGAGGAAGAAGTATCTATCGTTTTGTCCTCATACGGATTTTCAAATGGATTGAAATTTATTTCACTTATTACATTAGAATCCGATTGGTAGACTGCTCTCTCCACGACGTTCTTCAGTTCCCTGACATTTCCAGGCCACGGATAGCTCTCCAGCAGCCGGACAACCTCATCTGTGAATACGGGCTTCTCATCATGCCCGCACTCGAAAGCCATTTTAGAGGCAAAGAAATCAGCAAGCAGCATCACATCTCCCTTCCTCCTTCTCAGAGGAGGGAGAAACAGGACTTCAAAGGAGAGCCTGTCAAGCAGGTCTTCCTTGAAAAGCCCCTTCCTGCAGAGCTCTGGAAGATCCGCATTCGTAGCACCTACGATCCTTACGTCAACTTCATGTGTGACAGAAGAACCGACACGCTCAAACGTCCCATACTCGACGACCCTTAGAATCTTCTCCTGCACTTCAAGAGGTATAAGTCCGATCTCATCGAGGAAAAGCGTCCCACCTTCGGCCTCCTCGAAACGTCCTTTCCATGTCTGGACTGCACCTGTGAACGCACCTTTCTCATAGCCGAACAGCTCCGATTCAATCAGGGAAGAAGGAAGAGCGGCGCAGTTCACGGTCACAAGAGGGCCCTTCCATCTGTCAGACAGATAGTGTATCCTCCGTGCACTGATCTCCTTACCTGTACCCCTTTCCCCTACTATGATTACAGGGCGCTCGATCTTTGCGACGCGACTGAGCCTGCTCTGGAAATCAAGATACGCCTCAGACTCCCCTATTCCTATGTTTCCATGTTCCGTCAAACTATTCACATCTAAATATTAATTCATCAGACCCATTAAAGCCAGTCAAATTATGGTAAATTTAACCAACTTGGTGTATATTACCATCAGCAAAGGTACGCATGGAAATATAAGAAGATCAATATCTTTTTCCAAGGAAAAGAAATAAGAGCCGTGCTATGTGTTGGCACGGGATTTGCTTATAATAACCGAGGTATAATAATGGGTATATTTTCTAGATTCAAAGACATTGTGAACTCAAACATAAATTCCCTCCTGGACAAAGCTGAAGATCCAGAGAAGATGCTCCGCCTGATGATCCAGGAGATGGAGGACACCCTCATAGAGCTTAAGAGCAACTGTGCAGCCCTTATGGCCGACGGCATAAGAAAGGAAAGAAAGCTGGATGAGGCGGAAAAGACACTTTCAAGATGGGAGAACCGGGCACTTCTGGCACTTGAGAAAGGCAGGGAGGATCTAGCAAGGGAAGCTTTGCTGGAAAAAAGAAACGTGCAGAATGAGCTTGATGGCATGATAGCCCAGATCAAGGAGAACTTATCATCTGTCGACGAGGCGAAAAAGGAAATCGAAACCCTCGAGACAAAGCTCAAAGAAGCGAAAAACAAACTCTCGATTCTGAAAGAGAAAAAAGAGCGTGCTCAAATGGAGAGGAAGGCAAATGATGCGGTAGGAAAAAACATGAACGCCCACTTCGATGCGATGGAAGAGAAGATAGACAGGATGACGAGCTGGAACGACCTAAGCAGGAGCGAGAAAACCGCAGAAGAGAGATTCAAGGATCTCGAGAGGGATGATGAGATTGAGAAAGAGCTGGAAGAGCTTAAACAGAGGGCAAGGAAATAAATGGAAACAGCAGCACTCGTATTTTCTTTCATCATCGCCATCATCATAGTGGGAAACATATTCGATGAGAGGAAAAAGAAGATGAAGATAGAGGCGGTCCTCAGGAAAGCAGAGATTGAAAAAGGCTATGCTCCAGGCACCTATTCCCGCTCATTCTCATCCAGGAAAGCATACAAGGAATTTACAAAGGAGATGAAAAGGCGTAAGAGGAAGGGAGAGGATTATTCAGCTTACTTGAATGAGGAAGAAGAGAGGAAAGCCCTTGAAAAAGGAATAAGGGACCTTGAGAAAAGGATAGAGAACATCGACCTCATAATGAAAGAGAAGAACAAGAAAACGGAGAAGGAAAATGACTAGAAGATGGACACGTTCTCCAAACAGGGAGATATTCGGAGTGGTCGCAGGGTTTGCAGAATGGAAAGACCTGCCGATAAAGGAGACAAGACTGATCGTCTTTCTCATAATACTCTTCACATCGGTTTTCCCCGGTCTTGTAATCTATCTGCTGCTTGCAATCTACCTTCCCCTGCAAACAGAGGATGATGTCATAACCTCATACGAGGCAAGATCATTTTCACAGAGGAAAAGAAACTACAAGGATGCAAAATGGAGCGAGAAAAGCACCGAAGACCTAAAAAAGGAATATGAGGAGCTTAAGAAGAAAGTCGAAGACATGGAAAGCGAGATGTTCGACAAGGAGAAGGACTGGGACGAGAGATTCAAGGATGGCAGATAGTTCTGGAAGCACCTATTGGTTCCAGAAGCACTCTCTGTTAGAATGAAGAAAAAACAGGAGGCAGGAAAATGCTTGAAGTTGGAACAACGGCACCGGAATTCACCCTTCCAGATCAGGACGGGATTGAAAGGAAGCTGTCAGATTATAAAGGCAAATGGGTGATCCTATATTTCTATCCGAAAGACAATACCCCGGGATGCACGAAAGAGGCATGCTCACTGAGAGACGAGAAGGAAGACTTCGACGGACTTGATGCTGTTATAATCGGCATAAGCAAGGACAGCACGGCATCACATAAGAAGTTCATCACGAACCAGAACCTTAATTTCACACTTCTTTCAGATCCTGAGCACAAGGTGATAGAGACTTATCAGGCATGGGGAGAAAAGACATTCTGCGGAAAGAAATCGATGGGCATACTCAGATGCACATACATCATCGACCCGGAAGGTAAGATCAACAAGACCTACGACAAGGTTACAACATCCACCCATGGCAAGGTGATAAAGAAATACCTTGAAAGCCTGAAAGAAGCATGACCCGAGCCCCTCGCATGAGGGGTCTTCTTATTGCATGAATCTGAAAATCAGGTACTCAAAATGCCGAAAATCAGGTACTTAGAAAGCAGAAAACCCGGTATTCATTTGATTTTCTTCTTATAAGATATTAAAATAGTAACATGAAGAAATATTATCTGGAAATGGTAGGAAGTCACTATTTTACGGGATGCAATCAGATATGAAATTGATAAGAGGGATGAATTCGGGCAGTTTATACTGACATGTCCTGCAACGCCATTAATCGAAAAGGCAAGAAAAAGACCTATCCTTATATTTTGTGAGAGCAGGCCCACTAACTTAATGACAAAGGATATCCCAAGTGTGTCTTCTCTTCATTCTAATGTCAGCACAGAGACTCCTGACTCGTTGCCGTTATAGGTGTTCTTCGCGATCGCCTTTACAGTAGTTCCACTCCAAACCTTGATACCTCCGACGATGCTGGAGCCGTCAACGATGTACGTATATTCATCGTACGAGTACACATCTCCGTTTCCTGGGGATGGATTAGAACCATCGGTCGTATAGTATATATATGCCTCTGGATCGTTGGAATGCATTGATACGACGGTAGCTCCGTCACCTGTGACACCTTTTACAATGATTGTCGGATTACGCATGATTATCTCGGTAGGAACTTCAAACGTCACGACTTTGGAATATATTCCATCCTTGTATGCGACCGCATTTATGATACATCCTGCATTGACAATGACGCCTGATGCTATGCGGTTGAGAGAGTAGTGCTGCGTATATTCATTGCGGTTGTAATTCACCCTGTATCCATTAGATTCTCTTGGATCACTTCCATCTGTCGTATAGAACACCGTTACGTTGTCCGGTTTCGACATGGCAACTACAGCATCTCCGGACGGCCTTTGGAAGCCCATCAGAGTAACCTGAGGCGCCCTAATTGAGACGGCAGGTTCATCCACTTCGCCGGCTATTCCTTCTTCCTGTTCCGTCTCTTCTTCTCCGTCAGGCGGAACCGCAGGATCTTCCGTTTCCGATCCTCCAACGTCCTCTGTGGATTCTGACGCTTCGGGCTCCTGAGGCTGCACCTGCGAGTTCGATCCAATGTCTCCTGCGTACCAGCCTCCGTCACATGATGAGAGAATACACAAAAGAGCCATGACCAATATCATCACCGTCTTCTTCATCTCTTTTTCCTTTTTTTATCATATCGGAACATTAGGAAAGCCGCAATATTTGATTATTGCCTATACCACTCCCCTGTCAGTAGCTCCGCTTCTTCCGCTCCTACCAAAAGGAAGGACCATCAGGCCGCAGTGGTCAGGCTCAGAAAACTGCATCCGATGAATAGTCTTCTCGGACACCTACTCAGAGCGTTTCTCCAATGCGTGTCCGTCCCTTCCTGGGCGACATGTTTTTCTTGGAATGCATGAAAGCGGCACACAATCAAGATTGCTGACAAAAGCGAAGAGGCCCCTTCTCTTATTGGAAAGCAGATCTTTGTCAGTAAGCAGCACTTCCCCATACTCCTTCTCCTGCTTTTCTGTGAAACGGGAATAGAACTCGGCCTTTCTGAAGTCGTCCTGATAGATGAAGACCCTGTTGCCTTTGCCATCAGACGGCAACACCTTGTACCAGATTATCTAAGAGTCTCGATGAAGGCCCTCTTGTCCATCAGGTTGCAGGAAAGCACTCTGAAGAAGAGTGGCACCCTGTTCATCCTGTCGAAGACATAAAGCAGCTTGTACTGGTCATGCCATCTTGCATTGCCGTTATGCCCTTTGATTGCATAGCTGTCACTGGTGGTGCACATGATTGATGTTCCATCAAAAATGAACTCATGGACTGCAGAGGAGAAACTCCTCAAAAGGGGGACATTGCATCCTGCCTCATGGAAAGCTTCTCAAGCATCCTTTTGACCGAGGAGCCACATGCACCGATGTCTAGATAGGCATTGCAGAGCCATGAATGTTCATCTCTCCGACTCCCAACAAGGCGAGAGGAGGATGCAAAGCCGATGGAAATTCGAAGCTCACTTATTACCAGTTCTCCTATCGTCTGGTACGTTTCCCAATAGACGTAGGCTCTTTTGAAACACTTGTGACGAATCTTTCCCGTGACGAGTTTCCCTTGGCGGAATTGAAGCGCCTGTACCATATGCGATGGGAGATTGAGAACTGCTTTGACTATATGAAGAACAATGTCGTCCGCAAGGCTCTCCACGCACAGGACAATGAGACGATTGATGCCCAGTGCTTCATCAGCCATGTCGCTCTTCTTTATTTCTACCGCCTGCTCAAGGCGATAGACAAAGCAGGCCTCAAGGAAGACTACTCTCCTGAAGAAATCATCAAGAAGAGAACAACATCTATTAAGATCTGCGAGTACCCGAGCCTCAAGCAACTAACTGAGATGACAATAGAGGATTCAGAAATCTTCAAACGACTTGGTATCAACCTATAGGCCTAAAAAGCAAGGAGTTTGTGTTGATTATCAATTGAGATTATAAGCATTATCTCGTCATAAGAAAAAACAGTTTGATATTCTGCATTCATAACTTATTCTTTAATTAAGTGCTTTTCAAAGGAGATAACATGGCTGACAAAACTTATGCAAAAGACATTAAAAACAGGCTGAGTGTAAATGAAATATTCACAGATAGAGAAAATGAAAGAGCTGTCTTCTGGAGACATTACAGAGAGCTTGAATATGAATATGAAAACAAAGCCTTTAATGAAAGCCCTCATCTAATCAACTACTATGGAGAAGTAGGTATTGGTAAAAGCACACTACTTCAGAAAATAAAAAGAGAGCTGCTTGAAAGAGACAAGAAAGCACACTGCATTCTTATACAGATGCAGAACACTGATGTTGTTGAAAGGCTTTTTATAAGAAAACTTGTAAGAGAGTTTACAGGTGAGCTTGGCATTCCGTTTAAAATAACAGAACAGATTCTTAAAAGACTCAGTAGAACCCTGGATGGGATAAAAGAAGATGATAATCTTTCTTCAAAAATCAGCGAAAGTGCAGTAATCAGTGCGATAAATATAGCATCTCCATTTATGGGCGGAATACCTGGGGCTATTGCATCTGGTGTAAGTTCAGCTGCTGATATCGCTGAGAAAGCTGAACAGATATTTGGAATCAATTTTCTGAACCTTGCATCAGATCTTGCTGGAGGAAAGCTTTTTGAGCTTAAATCCCGTATAGAAAATGCATCAGTTCAGGATCTGGAAAATTTTATGCCTGCAATATTCTTGAAAGAACTTGAAGATGGGATAAAAAAGCAGAAGAAACCTGTTGTTGTAATGCTTGATACATATGAATTCCTAATTAATCCGCTATCAAAGGATCCTGTGTTCATAGAGCGCGATATCCTATTAAGACGGCAGAAGACAGGACTTATCGGAGGCGTTAAAGGAATACTCTGGGTAATAGCCGGAAGATTTAGCCTCTCTGCAATAAAAAGAAGCAAAGATGATAATGCCTGGGACAAGCTTAATCCAGATGAACATTTAATAGGACTTCTATCGATGGAAGACAGACTGGATTACCTAGAATATGCAGGAATTGATGATGAAGAGCTAAGAAATCATATAGCAAAAATTACTAATGGACTTCCGATGCATCTGCACCTATGCGTAAAGCAGTATTACGATACAGAAGGAAATAAAGAAAAACAGCTTGCTAAATCAACATATGCTGATTCTCTCGACCTTGCATTTGACCGCTATTTCCAGCGCATGCAGAATGATAACACCGGAAATCTTGCAACCGTTCTTTCCCTGTTTGACGATGGATGGACAGACGAGATGATAGACAGTATTTCACCACGCCTGCCCTATTATGATAATTCAGCATACCATCGCCTTAAAAGGGATACATCCATAATAAAGTTTGATGAGAAGAGACAGGTCTACTCTGTTGAGAGAAATGCAAAGAAAGTATTTTCAAATCTTGTCGGT
>DVIF01000042.1 GCA_018711525.1 Candidatus Ornithospirochaeta stercorigallinarum | reverse complement strand
TTGCAGAAAAGGCAAAGGATCCGAAGGCATTCTCTTCAAAGGATTTCAAGGGGTTTGGAAGCATAAAGCTTGGTCAGGAACTGCCTCTGCTTGATTGTTTCGTCGCACCTTGTGTGGAATCCTGCCCGATTCATCAGATGATACCTGACTATGTGAATCTTGCAGGGGAGGGGCGTGGAGCGGAGGCTCTGGCACTTATATATCTGGATAACGCACTTCCGAACATCACGGGATGGATATGCTCCCATGAATGCCAGAACCACTGTACGAGAAAGGATTATGAAGGAGCTGTAAGGATAAGGGAGGTTAAGAAGCGTCTTGCTTCTTCCTTCTTTGAAGAATATAAGAAGGAACTCTGGGAGTCTCCTGAAGAAGGGGAGGTCAAGGCTGCCGTGATTGGTGCCGGACCAGCAGGGCTTGCTGCTGCATTCTTCCTCCGCCGTGCAGGATTTAAAGTATCCGTCTTTGAAAAAGATGAGAGTGCTGGTGGTGTCTGCAGGTCGACGATTCCTGAATTCAGGATACCTTCCTCCGTCATAGATAAGGATGTGGCATTCATTGAGGAGAACGGCGTAGATTTCCATTTCTCCACTAAAAAGAGCATAACAGAACTGAAGAAGGAAGGATTTGAATACATCTTTGTCGCAATCGGAGCAGAGAAGTCCAAGAATCTTAAGATAAATGGAAACGGCAGCCGTGAAAGTGCAGTCAGCTTCCTCAGAAGAGTCAAGAGGGGAGATGATGTAAAGCTTGGAAAGAACGTCGTAGTGGTCGGCGCAGGAAACACTGCAATGGATGCTTCAAGGGCTGCAAAGAGGATGGAAGGTGTTGAATCTGTCAACATCGTCTATAGAAGGAGCTTCTCTGAGATGCCTGCAGATAGGGAGGAATATGAAGAGGCTCTTTCCGAAGGTGTTCTCTTCAATTGGCTCAACAACCCCGTAAGCTTTGTAGACGGTATCCTTACCCTCAATAAGATGGCTTTGGGAGAAAAGGATTTATCAGGAAGAAGGCGTCCTGTGGAGACAGGGGAGATAGCCACGATTCCTTGTGACTATCTTATCCAGGCCATCGGAGAAGAGGCCGATGATGAGACCTTGAAAGAGCTCTCTTACCAGAGTGAAGAGGAGAAGGTCTATCTTATCGGAGATGCTCTCTCCGGTCCTAGTACTGTAGTTGAATGCATCGCATCTGCCCGCAAGGCGGTTGAAGAGGCCATCGACAAGGTCTATGAAGATATAATCGAAGATGAAGAGGTGGCTGAGGAAGAAGAGTGCTCCTGCACTCATCATCATGAGGATGGTGAGGAGTGTTCATGTGGACATCACCACCATCATGAAGAGGGGGAGGAGTGCTCATGTAGTCATCATCATGATGAAGAGGATGATGAGGACGAAGAGGATGATGAGGAGCTGAGAGCTGCAGAGGACAGGTATTTCAACGACCTTCTCATAAAGAAGAGTACGATAACGGTTTCCAATCCCAGCCTCTCTGATCCTGAGTTCTTCAAGAGGGAGGCATCTCGTTGCCTTGAATGCTCCTATATGTGCTCCAAGTGTGTCGATGTCTGTCCGAACAGGGCGAATGTTGCAATAGACATGAGAGCATGGGAGGCATTCTCAGACCCGTATGAGATCGTACACATAGATGCATACTGCAATGAGTGTGGCAACTGTGAGACATTCTGTCCTTATAGCGGAGGGCCGTATAAGAAGAAATTCACCATCTTCAGTCTAAAGGAGGATTTCGAGAACAGCACCAATGATGGTTTCTTCTATGATGGAGAGGCTCTCATCGTCCGCTATGAAGGGGTTGTTCTTACCGGAGAACTCGATAAGGAGGGTCTTGTCAATGTCGAAGGACTACCTCCTGAGGTCGAGATGCTCATAGATGAGATTTTCACAAGCTATCATTATCTGCTTGGTCCTGTTGAGGAGTGATTATGAGTAGGATCCTGATTAGAAACGTACGCATTTTCGAAACCAGACCTCCTTTCTCTGTAAAGGAGAACATGGATGTCCTGATTGAAGACAGTATTATCAAGAAAGTCGGGGAGAACCTTGGAGAAAAAGCGGAGACAATAATCGATGGAAGCGGAAAGACCTTGATTCCTGGAAATGTATGCGCTCATCATCATTATTACTCCGGGCTTTCCAGGGGGATGCTGATCTCCGCCGGTCCCCAGAGGGATTTCATCGAGGTCCTGAGGCAATGGTGGTGGCGCCTTGACAGGGCACTTGATGAGGAGAGCACATATTATTCTTCTCTGATCTGCTCCCTTGATGCCATCAAAGCAGGAACTACAAGTGTTGTCGACCACCATGCATCTCCATCCTTCATAGATGGGTCGCTGTCAGTAATTGCGAAAGGCATGGAGCAAGTCGGCATCCGTGGTGTCACATGCTATGAAGTCACAGACAGGAACCGCGGAATGGATGAGGTCCGGGAAGGTGTTGGTGAGAACATACGATTTGCAGATGAGATCGATGAGAGGATAAAGAAGGGTGAGGATGTGACAGTCGAGGCCATGATAGGTGCTCACGCTCCATTCACTATCCCTGATGAAGGGCTTGAGATGCTCTCCGGGGCTATGAAGGAGACGGGGCGAGGGCTTCATATCCATGTCGCGGAAGACAAGTACGACCAGGTCTTCTCCCATCATCATTACAACAAGGATATCGTAAATCGTCTTGACGAGTATGGTCTTCTTACAGATAAGAGCCTCCTTGTGCATGGGCTTTATCTCTATGACAGTGAGATAGAGCTTTTAAATGCGAAGGGGTGTTTCTTTGCTCATAATCCACGAAGCAATATGAACAACCATGTCGGGTACAATGAGCATCTGAAGGATATAAAGCGTCTTGTCATCGGCACGGACGGCTGTGGCGGGAATATGTTCGAGGAGCTGAAGATAGCATTCTTCAAGCATAAGGATGATGGAGGGCCGTTCTGGCCTGCTGAATTCCTTGAAGCCCTCAGCCGCGGAAACAAGCTCGTAGAGAGTGCGTTCTCTTCCCGTTTTAAGCTCGGCCGTATAAAGGAAGGGTACAAGGCGGACCTTGTCCTTCTTGATTACGATGCACCGACTCCTATTGTGAAGAAGAATGCGGCAACCCATTTTGTATGGGGAATGAGCAGCAATGCCGTTGATACTGTAATCGTAAACGGTCGTGTAGTTCTAAAGGATAAGAGATTCACCTGTATCGATGCAGAAGAGGTCTACGCAAAGAGCAGGGAATGTGCAAAGAAGCTTTGGAAAAAAGCAGACAAGATAAAGTAGGAGGAATTTATGGGAATTACGGAGAAAATCAGCCAGATGGCGGAAAAATACCGTGATTATACGGCGGAGAACCTTTCTAAGCTTGTAAAGACGAAGAGCTATTCTTCAAAGGAAGAAGATGTCTGTCGTCTGATTGTAGAGCTGTGCAAGGAAGCTGGATTCGATGAGGTCTATATAGATGGCTTGGGCTCCGTTGTCGGAAGGGTTGGAAACGGTCCGAAGAAGATTGCATTCGATGCCCACATAGATACAGTAGAAGTCGGAAACATGAAGAACTGGAAGTTCGACCCGTTCTCCGGAGAGATCAAGGACGGCCTTGTCCTCGGCAGAGGGGCCAGCGACCAGAAAGGTGGAGCTGCCAGCATGATCACAGCAGGCAGGATGCTCAAGGAACTTGGATACAGTGGCGAATACACGGTCTACTTCACATTCACCGTAATGGAGGAGGACTGTGATGGAATGTGCTGGAAGTATCTTATCGAGGAGGAGAACTTCAAACCGGATCTGATTGTCTCCACAGAGCCTACCAGCTGCAGAATCTACCGTGGACACAGGGGAAGGATGGAGATAAGGGTCATCCTCAGAGGTATATCCTGCCATGGATCTGCTCCTGAGCGTGGTGTCTCTGCCGCATATAAGGCGGCACGTGCCGCTCTTGCAATCGAGAAGCTGAATGAAGACCTGCAGCCGGATGATGACCATTTCCTCGGGAAAGGCACTATCACAGTCAGCCAGATGGATGTGAAGGGACCTTCACAGTGTGCTGTAGCCGATTATGCGATGCTTTACCTCGATAGAAGGCTCACATGGGGAGAGGATGCAGAGCTCGCAATTTCACAGGTCAGGAAATATGTATCTGAGGCGACAGGGGACGATCCGGACTCGATCATCGTCGAGATGCCGGACTATGAGAAGATAGGCTGGACGAACAAGGAATACTCCCAGGAGCTCTATTTCCCGACATGGAAGCTTGATGAGAGCCATGAACTCGTACAGGCTGCAATCAGCGACTACAAGGCTCTTTATAAGAAGGACCCTGTCGTTGATAAGTGGACGTTCAGCACGAACCTTGTGGCAACCACAGGCCGCCATAAGATCCCTGCCATAGGATTCGGTCCGGGGGATGAGGCTCAGGCACATGCTCCGAATGAGATCAACAGGGTCGATGACCTTGTGATCTGCTCTGGATTCTATACGCTTCTGCCCTATGCTCTTGAGAAAAGAATAGACTGAAGCATCGGCTACCTTCGGGTAGCCATATTTTTTCATTTAATTAACACTTTATTTGTAGACGCAGGTTTTTCTGTCATGCTAACCTGTTTCAAAAGGGATTGACAGATGAGCAAGATGCCTCCGGCTATGAAATATTTTCTCGTACCTTTCTACGGTACATATCTTAAGTTGCGCTACGGCCTTGAAACGAAAGGATTTGAGGCTCTTAGGGATCTAGATGGACCTGCTGTTGTTTTTGCAAACCATGTCCATACATTGGATCCTTTTTTCATCTCTGCGAGATTTCCAATCCATATCAGATGGGTCGCGGGTGCTTATCTTTTCAAGATGAAGGTTCCTTCATTCCTTCTCAGGCACTGGGTCCAGGCGATACCGAAGGCACAGGGAAAGAGTGACATCGAGACGATAAGGAACATCTCCGATGCCCTCAAGCATGGTGATGTCGTAGGCCTTTTCCCCGAAGGAACAAGGACATGGGATGGAAAGATGATGGACATTACGACAGCCACTGCAAAGCTTGTGCGTCTTTTCAAAGTTCCAACCGTTTTCATAAACATCGAAGGTGGATTTTCCAAAAAACCTCGATGGAGCCATACGGAGAGGAAGGGTAAGGTCTATCTCACGGTCAAGAAGATCCTCTATCCAGATGAGATAAAAGCATCAAGCATTTCAGATCTTGTGGAAATCGTTTCTGAAAACCTTACTTTCGACAATACCCTCTGGCAGAAGGAGAACGGTATCGAGTACTATGATGCAAAAAAACAGGCGGATGGCATAGAGCGTCTGATGTATGCATGCACTTGCTGTGGTTCTTTTGAGACGATGCACTCTGAAGGGGATGCTGTGAGATGCTCTGAATGCGGCAGGGAATATAAGGTCGATGGATATTTCAATCTTGTCTCTGGTGATGATTCTCTGTCGTTGGCTGATTATCATGAGAGGGAAAGGCGCCTGCTAGTCCCTTTGGCAATGACAGAGAGGGAAAAAGAGATTTTCCCCGTCGGGGATGGAATCCTCTTACAGACTGGAGGAAAGAAGCGCAATGTGTTGCTCTCCAAGGATTTCAAGCTCCTTTGCTATGCGGATAGGATGGAGATAAGGACAAAGGAAGGTGAGGATTATCTCATGCCTTTTGCCGATATCGACTCCATGATCATCTGTGCAAAGTACACTATAGAACTCTATCTTAAAGGCAGGCTTTTCCGCATACGTCTCAAGGATAGGGAAAGCACGCTCAAATATCAGGATTATTATTTTGAGTTGCTGAAACATGGTAATGACAACTGAAGATTAAATATTTGTTTCTTTCTGGAGGATGATTTCAATGATGAATTTCGAGTACATAATCCATCTTGGGATAATATCGCTTTTCCTGCTTGTGGGGGCGTTGCTGAGAACAAGGGTGGGATTCTTGCAGAAGTTTCTCATACCTTCTTCAATCATTGCGGGCACTCTCATGCTCATATTCTACAACTACATTGCTCCGAGGCTGAACCTGACGGCAGATTTCCTTGGGGATCTTGTCTACCATCTGCTCAACATCTCGTTCATCGCAACGATGCTCCGTACTTCCGATAAGAGCAGGGACAAGAGGAAAGGTGTTCTTGCAGAAGGTACTGTATCAATAGTCGCCCAATATGGTCTGCAGTGTTTCCTGGCGCTTCTGCTTGTATTCATCCTTACAAAGACGATAATGCCGGATCTCTTTCCTGCAATCGCATTGACACTTCCTCTGGGCTTTGAGCTTGGACCTGGACAGGCCTATTCGATGAGCCTTCCATGGGAGAGCATGGGGTTCGAGGGGGCCACTTCCGTAGGACTATGCATGGCCGCAATCGGTTTCCTCGTCGGTTCTGTCGGTGGTGTGATCCTTATAAACATCGGACTGAAGAAGGGATGGGTCGACAAATCCATCGCAGATAAGATCAAAGGCAGTGCAGGAACCGGCTTCCTTGCAAGAGGTAAGAATGGGGAGGCGGCATATTCAAAGACGGAGAGTGAGAGCATCGACTCCCTTACATACCATATCGCACTCATCCTTTTCTGCTATCTTCTCTCATGGGGGCTTCTTACACTTCTAGGCATTGTCCTCTCCCCGTTCGGAGCTCTCGCCGATGAGCTTATGAACAGCCTCTGGGGCGTCAATTTCATATTCAGCGTATTCGTGGCATCCCTTGTGAAGATGATCATGGGCAAGCTCGACATCAGCTACACGATCGACAACGGGACGATGAACAGGATAAACGGTCTTGCCGTCGACCTGACAGTCGCTTCAAGCCTTGGCGCGATAAGCATCGTCGCAATAGCACATTACTGGCTCCCGATACTTCTTCTTTCAATTCTCGGCATATTCATCACCTGCTTCATCCTTCCTTGGTACTGCTCCAGGCTTTTCAAGGACTATCAGTTCTTCAGAATGCTGCTTTTATTCGGTACCGCGACGGGAACACTTCCAACCGGACTTGCGCTGCTGCGTGTCGTCGATCCGGAGTTCGAGAGTCCTGCTTCCACAGACTACGTGTATTCCACGAGTATCGTATTCTTCCTGGTCATCCCGATCATCCTATGTGCAAACCTGCCTGCATACAGCTATGTCCAGAACCGTCCTGAGCTGATGTATCTGATGATGGCGATTACGTTTGCATATACCCTTGCTTGTATAATCGCATACAGGATCCTTGCCGGTAAGAGGGCTTTCCAGCGTGGCGGTCTTTTCTTGAAATAAGCAGCTTTGTTGTTTCACTGGTGCGGAGATTTGGCCGCACCTTTTCTTTTCTTTTTGATCCCGTGTTTTTTTTTACTCATATGGCAGGACTTGATGTTAGAATATTGCTATAAAGGAGAACTTGATGAAAAAGATTTTTATTCTATTACTGTCGTTTGTTCTGATCTTCTCATCCTGTACATCCACTGATGTAAAGGTTGAGGATGTTCCTCAGATTGTCGCTCCTGCTGAAACTGCAGCACCTGTTGCTGAAGAAGTGGAAGACGGTGTCAGCGGAACAATCGTAGAGGTTTCGAAATATGGAAATACATATCTTGATACGACTACTGCAGAGCTGCTTGAGGCGTTCGAGCTCGGAGATGTCGTAGAGATAAATGTGAATGGAGAGACTGTCACTGCCCCTGTTGTCACAAGCTACTCTGATGTTGATAACGGCTCACCGCTTGTAAAGGTCGATGGAGAGAATGTCGAGGTCGCTCTCTCCTATGCAGACTTCGCAAACACATATGGAGCAGGTGTGGGCACCGAGATGACTCTTACCCTTCTTGAAGAAGGCGGCTATCTTGCTCAGTATCAGGTGAGGCACCTTGAGAGGACCGATGTGAGGGAGGACTATGAGAGTGACGAGGTATTTGCAAACTTCAGGGCACTCAGCGGCGGCAATCTCCAGGAGAACATGATCTACCGCAGCTGCAATCCGGGACTTGGGGATGCAAGGGCACCTTATGCAGATGAGCTTGCTGCTGAGGTTGGAATCAGAAAGGTTGTTAACCTCGCAGACAGTGATGATTCACTTCTTATGACAATCGATCCGAACTCCTATTATGCGACACTCTATGAAAACGGGGATATCGTCCTTCTGAATATGGGTGTTGACTACCGTACCGATGATTTCAAGGCAAAGCTTAAGGAAGGAATCGAATTCATTCTTAGCGATCCTACAGGTCCTGTACTTATCCACTGCAATGAAGGAAAGGATAGGGCGGGAATGGTAAGCGCCCTTATCGAGGCTCTTGCAGGAGCAAGCATGGATGAGATCGTCGCCGACTACATGAGAAGCTATGAGAACTACTATGGAGTGGAAAAGGGCACAGAGCAGTATGATGCCATCAGCTCGATAATCACAGACTTCTTCACTACGATAAACGGTCGTCCGTTCCCATCAGACCAGGTAAAGACTGTTGCTGAAGTCTATCTCACTTCCCAGGTGGGACTGAGTGAGGAGCAGGTTGCAACACTCGAGGCTCTGATTACAAAATAATCCAATCCGATGAAATATGCCGGGCAATGACCCGGCATTTATTTTTTCCTCAGAGGAAATCCTCTATCATTTCTATATATGGGTAGATCCTCTTGAATATCCCCTTCTTCTTTTTCGGAATCATCTCTACCATCTCATACAGGCTTGAAAGGGTCTCTTCCGCAGCCTCCACCACGCTCTTGAACGGTACCATCACCGCCTCATTGCCACTGAGCACCAGACCGAGGATGTCGTAGTTCGTCTTAGAGTATTCAACAGGTGCGAAAAGCATGCTCTCAAGCATTTTGACAAGCCCTTCGCTGTCGCTGAGGTAGTCCACTGTCTTCTTGGCATCCTTTCCCTTCAACAGATGAATGTCCTTTACGATTCTCATATCACCGAGTCGTGGAGCCTTGATTGGATTCTTTGAAAGGTGTCCGTCTATTTCGACATAGAACTTGATGTTCTTGTTGACGTTCCTTATATTGCCTATCTCTTTCAGAGGTACGATGAAGTAGGTCTTCTTTCCGACATTGATGCTTCTCAGGCTTGGAAGTACTGATTCCTCCTTCCTCTCTTTCTCCCTTGCCTTATCAGCCTTTCCTGCCTTCTTCTCTTTCTTTGCATATCCCCTCAGTTCATTGATGAGGGCCGGATCCACACGGTCGATCCACTGTTTCTGTACGGGGCTGACAGTGCGTGCGTACATCTTGCTCGTCCTGACAATCTCCCCTGCAAGGATGTATTCAGGAAGGACACGGAACCACGAAGAGCCCGGGTGGATGTATATCCTGTCGGCTGTGATGGTCTTGTAGCTGTAGTTGTCCTCCTTCATTGCGACATACTGCCTGAGTCCTGCAATGAGGCATGAAAAGTATTCATCTATCGAACCACCATGTCCGATGAATATCCCCTCCTCGGAGATCTGCTCCGAAAGCTGCCTGTGTATGTTCTGGATCTCATCAAGGGTCTGCATGTCCAAAAAGTAGGCCTTTGCAAAATTAGACCGCTCTTCTTTTGTCTTGAAGCTCTTATAGGTGTCGAACATGGTACGCATTCCAATGAAATCACCATACTTCGGATTCTGGAATGCCTTGTGGGCGTTCCTGGCCTCATATTCTTCTCCTATGGGCATGACGTATGCCTGTCTTGTCGAGAGTGTGCTGACGGCAATCAGGACCTCGTCCATGACGGATGGATAGTTCATTATAGATTCGACAATCACCCTTGAGAGCCTTGGAAGGAGTGGGAATTTTATCATCATCCCGCCCACCTTTGTAAGTGTGTGGTCCCTGTTGATTGCATTTATGATCAGCAGAGTTTCCTCTGCGCTCTTCAAGCCATTCAGTTTCGGTGGTGTGATGAAAGGGAAGGAATCGTAATTGTATATCCCGAGCTCACTCATCCTCAGTGCGACCTCAGCAAGGTCCGAGTGCAGGATCTCCTCTTCTGCATATTCTGCCCTCGCCTTGTAATCCGCTTCGCTGTAAAGACGGTAGCATACTCCAGCTCTTGTCCTTCCAGCTCTTCCCTTCCTCTGGTTTGCAGAGCTTCTTGAGATCGGTTGTTCTATCAGGGCGGATGTGAAATCCTTCTGATTGTAGTAGTTTATTTTTGCCAGCCCGGAATCTATGACAGTGGTTATGCCATCGATTGTTATGCTCGTCTCTGCGATGTTCGTAGCGACAACCACCTTGATCTTCCCTTCCTTTGTCGGAGTGAACACTCTTTCCTGCTCTTCCTTGCTCAGCCTTCCATAAAGAGGGTAGATCTGATACCTGGATGAATGCTGACCTGATTTGAGGTGTTCTATCAAGCCTTTGATTTCAGCTTCTCCTGGAAGGAATACAAGTACATCTCCGGGATTGTTCTTCTTATCCTTGTAGATTATCTCATCGATTTTCGCATAGTACTCTTCTTCTGTTTCCCTCTTCAGCTTCAGCGGCATGTAGTTGACGGCAATTGGAAATGTCTTTGCGTCGATGGAGATTATGGGGGAGTCGAAGAAGAAGGAGCTGAAGACCTTCGTATTTATTGTCGCCGAAGATACGACGATCTTCAAATCACTGCGTTTTGAGATGATTTCCTTCAGCAGTCCGAGGATGAAATCGATGTTAAGGCTTCTCTCGTGTGCCTCATCGACCATTATCACAGAGTATTTCGATAGCAATGGGTCTGCTTTTACCTCCTGCAGCAGGATGCCGTCGGTCATGACCTTTATTCTCGTCTCAGGGGTGGATGTGTCGGCAAAACGCATCTTATATGCTGCATATGAGCCCTTGTCGTCGATCTGTTTCTTTATGAACTCTGTGACGGAAAGGGTTGCGATGCGCCTTGGCTGCGTGATGCCTATGATTCCGCGCCTGTCATAACCGTCCTCTCTCAGGATAAGTGGAAGCTGTGTCGTCTTTCCACTGCCTGTCGGGCTTTCGATGACTATCACCTGATTCTCTCTCAGGGCCTGGAGTATCTCCTCCTTGTTCTGATATACGGGTAGGGAGTAGAAATCTATCGGCAAAGCTCAGCCACCCTTGAGAGAGAATCAACTTCGCTTGTCTCCCTGGTCTTGAGGTTCTTAAGCTCGTAAAGACCATCTTTGAAACTGAGAGCGAAAGGTATCGACAGCTTTTCAGCGTATTCATATTGTGCCTTCGCCTTCTTCTGAGGAAGAAGATAGATATCTGTCTTTATTCCTTCCATCCTAAGGCTGAAGGCAGTCGATATGGCCTTCTCAGCCTCATCCGGCTTATACAGTATTACGAGATCTGCGCTCTTGGTGTCTTTTGCGAGAGGGCTCTTGAGTTCTGTCAGTGCCGCAAGAAGCCTGTCAAGTCCGATGGATGCGCCGACTCCGGGAAGGACTTCTTTCGTATAGAGTGATGCGAGGTTGTTGTATCTTCCTCCCGAGCATACAGAGCCGATTGCCTCATAATCGGTAAGGAATGTCTCATATACTATTCCAGTATAATAATCCAGACCTCTTGTGATAGAGGGGTCGTATACATAGAATTTCTCGATGCCGTTTTCCTTGAGATATGAGAATATCCTCCTCATCCTCTCCGAACTCTCCGTTTCCTTTCCAATCAGGGAGACTATGGCATCAAGCGTAGCTTCGAAGTCTTTTCCATCACCACTTGTGATATAAGAGATTATCATGTCGCTTTTTTTCTCATCTCCAGTGATCTCGACAAGGAGATTCCTCACTTCATCCTTTCCAATCTTTCTCAGCTTGTCGACCGTTCTCAGGATGTCGATGCTCTTCTCTGATATCCCTATTGTCTCCAGAAACTCATTGAAAAGGGCTCTGTTTGCTACATGGAAGCATACATTCTCTATTCCGAGTGCGTGGAAAGAGGCATACATCAAAGAGAGGATCTCGAAATCTGATTCAGCGTTATCCACCCCTACGATATCGAAATCACACTGGATGAACTCCCTGTATCTGCCTTTCTGTGGATTCTCGCCCCTCCATGCCTTCGCAATGTGATAGCGTTTGAACGGTAGTGGAAGCTCCGCATGGTGGAGGGCGAGGAAACGTGCGAACGGGACTGTCAGGTCAAAGCGCATTGCGACCTTTCTCCCGCCGTTGTCTTCAAAGTGGAAGATCTGCTTGTCAGTCTCTCCTCCTCCTTTACCCAGAAGCACCGATTCATATTCCAGCACAGGTGTGTCTATAGGTACGAAACCGAAGCTCTCGAATACGCTCTCAAGCTTTCTCTCTATGTTCTTCTTAGGGATTTCCTCTCCGGGGAGACTGTCCCTGAAACCTTTCAATACGATTGGATCTATCATCAAGTCCTCCACATTGATGATAGCTTTTTTCCTCAAAGGTTTTCAATCGTCCCTCTTCTTTGTTTACAAAAACGATTTTCGACATTATTGTTACTGTTGGGTGGTATAGAATCATATGAAGAAATTCTTGCTTGGTATTCTGCTGATTGCTCTTTTTTTCTCTTCCTGTTCTGCTCCCGATCCGAGCGTGAATGGGAATTCTGCAGCAGGGCATGTGCCTGTCGATGCATCTGTTGAGAGAGCTATAGATTTCATGGGGACGAATCCTGTCGTATATGGTCATGATCAGCTTGGACGATTCATAGACGGGCAGATCGTCACTTTCTATGTTCATGAATTTGGAGAGAGGATTCCTGTGATCTTTAAAAGTTACCTCGTCAAATATGATGCTTTGAATCCTGCCCTTGTTTCTTATGTCGATTCTGACGAGGAAGAGAACAATGCGCTTTTCCATCATGATTATGACATGCAGATGAGAGAGGATAAGAAGTATGTCGAATTCTCCATCTACAGTGACTTCGAGAGAGACGTTCCGCTTGTCTATGAACTCCGCATAGGATACTGGCCTGGAGATGGGTTTGATGGCTCATGGTATGCTAAAAGCAGGACATTCAACAGCATTTTCACATATGACTATGACAAGGGAACTGAAATCGATTTAGGTTTCATAGCTGAAAGTGAAGCAGATTCCACAAGAACACGTTTCACCGATAGGGATATCTTCCTCCTGGAGGGCTATAAGATGTCTGAAATTGCGTTCACCTTCGATGTTGAGGCCCTTGAGGACTGCACACTCTCTGTATATTGGAAAGACGGGGAAGCCCATAAGGAGATCTCAATAGGAAGTGGAAAGTACTACTTCATTGGGGACTATGATTTCCAGGATGAGATTCTTACTGAGAAAGGTCAGTTTGTATTTTCTCTGGAGACGGAGAGTGAAGTCCTCGACAGCTTTGTCGTAAACCCTCATACGGATTCAGGCCTGGTGGCTTTGGTCCGAAGGGGAGAGAAGCCTGTTCCTGATGGATATGATGAAATATGAATATTCCAAAGGTGGTGCAGAAGCCACCTTTTTGTTTTCGTTCCTGATGTCATCGATACTTGAAAGGCTTCGCCCTATTAAATAGAATATTAACGATGTTTACACGATATAAGACCGAGGGTGGCAGGGAAGTCGTAGTCGCCAGGATATATTCATCAGGAGAGCATACTGTAAGGAACAGCCAGATAGATAAGGACGCACTCTGGGCCATAAGGAAGATCCAGGGCCAGGGAGGAGAGGCCTACATAGTCGGAGGAGCTGTCCGCGATATGCTCTTAGGGCGGAAACCCAAGGACTTCGATATCGCCACAAGCCTTTCTCCCCGCCAGGTCCAGAAGCTTTTCTGGAATGCGCGTATCATAGGAAGGCGTTTCAGGATCGTACATCTGTATTTCAATCACGATAAGATAATCGAAGTGACGACATTCAGAAGTGATGAGGAGAACTTCGAGGAAGGGAACAACAATATCTACGGCACTATCGAACAGGATGCCAGAAGAAGGGATTTCTCCATAAACAGTCTTTATTACAACCCTCAGAACGGACAGCTGCTGGATTTCAATAACGCGATGGAGGACTTCAAGAGGAAGAAGATCAGAAGCCTCATTCCTCTCTCTTATTCCTTCTCAGAAGATCCCGTGCGTATGATCAGGGCGATAAAATACCATGTCACCACAGGCTTCAGCCTTAAATTCGATGTCCGATGGGCGATAAAGAAGAATTCATCGAACCTCTCCCATGTATCCACATCACGGCTTACGGAGGAGGTGGGTAAGATCCTTTCCTCTGGATATGCGAAGGGGATCTTCACGGAAATGAACAACTATAAGCTTCTTCCATATCTTCTTCCGTGTCTTTCCGTCTATATCGACTATCCTGAGATCCAGAGCGCTCTTTCGAATATGGATGAATATGTCCAGATGGCGAAGAAGGAAGGGGATGTCCTGGACAGGGCTGTGATATTCTCCCGTCTTTTAAAGCCCCTGATAGTCCTTGAGCATCCTGAAGCCATGAGTCAGGATGAGCGCCTGAAGGAGGTCTTCAGGGAGATAAAGGTATTCATATCACCGATGACACCGCCGAACTACGAGATAGAGAAATCGGCTGAGATAATCCTTGAGGAGATGGGATTCAAGGTCAAATCCAGGAGCAAGGCGGCCGCTGCATCGATACAGGGGAGGAAGCCCGGCAAGAGCATGGGCAGGAAGAATGCCGCCCCCGAAGAGCTTTCAAAGCCCAAAAAACCGCGTAAATCCAAAAAAAGGAAGAAGATCCAGCCCGGGGCTGTGGAGTATCCAGAAGGGATGGAGAGTGTATCGACACTCGCAGAGAGCCACGACCTCTAACCCCATTCCTCGATTTCTATCGATACGTTCTTCAGCAGTATTCCTCCGAATTTCTCCAGACATTCGGTTATATATTCCTGCAGGTCGGAGATTGTCGTACTCATATAGTGCCTCAGAGGCAGCTGCAGTGTTATGTAGACGGAGTAGGTGGAGTCTGGGTTCTTCACCCCTCTGGCCTTTTTCACCTTGATTACAGGGTCGTAATCGCCGATTGAGTGCTTTACCATCTGCGTGATGGCCTCTTCCGAGATCTCCTCCTTGTCTGGGCGTGAGAACTCAGGCCGGACTATCGTCTTCTCATAGCTCTGCTTTTTCCCCGGTACGCTGTTCTTGTTCAGTATCTTCATTGAATCATAGACGATCTGAGGGTAGCTTCGTGTTATTTCGATGCTAGGGACAGGTATGACGTGCTTGCCCTCTGTGAAACGTATCCTCATCGCAGTCTCTATCTCTTCCGGGCTTGCGATATCCTCTATGTGTATGATCTTCTCTGCAGGAGGAAGCCCCAGCCGTGCGGTGATCTTGCCGATCATCTTCTCGCTTGTGCCTATTATAAGGATCTTCTTATATTTCTCTTTCAGAAGGGCGTTCATGACCTGGTCCCGGTGTTCGTCGTCATCGAAGACCGCAGTCCTGACTGCACTGATGAAGTTCGGATCCCTCTTTGCAGAGTGTCCGGCTATTATCTTGTCTCCTTTTATCAGGAGGCCGTCATCTATGATCAAGTCAATCCTGTATTTCGCCGCAACCAGCTTGCTATGATAGCTCTTCCCTGTCCCGGAGCGTCCGACAAGGGCATATACCTTCACCCCGTTTATCTTGCTGAATGCGAATTTAAAGAATCGATTCATACAGATATAATAAAACGTAACGAGGAGCATGGTCAAATAAGGCGGCCTCCACCATCCCTGAAAAGATAATGAATTATCGATAATTTTTTAGTTTTTCTGTATATTTCAGATAAACTTTCTCTTTTGAAGGAAATTTGTCTGGTTTTGAATTTGCATATAAGCAAAGTTTGTCATAAAATAAATCATCTATTAATAGCTAAGCAAAGGAGTAAGTAATGAGCCGAATTTCCACGTTCAAGAGAGGTGGTGTTCATCCTCTTGACAGGAAGGAGCTTTCTAAGAATTCAGAAATAGAAAAGCTTCCTCTTCCAGGAGAATTGCTTTTATCCATGTCGCAGCATCTGGGTGCGCCAGCTACCCCGCTTAAAAAGAAGGGAGATAGTGTAAAGAGGGGAGAACTTGTGGGCTCTGCATCCTCTTTCATCTCGGCAAATGTCCATTCCCCTGTCGATGGAGTTGTCTCTGATGTGAGGAAGGTGCGTCTTGCAAACGGTGCCGTCGCGGACTGCCTTGTGATAAAGGTGGATGAAAAGCAGGATGAAAGTGTTTTTGATGCCGTCTATGACTACAGCGCTCTCTCGCCCGAGGAACTGTTGTCCATAGTAAAGGATATGGGCATAGTAGGTATGGGAGGAGCTACATTCCCTGCACATGTCAAGTTTTCCATTCCGAAAGGAAAGAAGGTCGATGCACTTGTTGTAAACGGCGTCGAGTGCGAACCATATCTTACTTCGGATTACCGCACGATGCTTGAGCGTACCGACAAGGCCCTTGAAGGTGTGATGATAATCTCAAAGATCGTCAATCCTGAAAAGATAATGATCGGTGTCGAAATGAATAAAATGGATGCCGTGAAAAGGCTTGAGGAGAGGATAAGCGCCCTCTCTTATCCCATAGAGGTCGTCGCACTTAAGATGAAATATCCTCAGGGGGATGAGAAGCAGCTTCTCAAAGCCACGATAGGCAGGGAGGTTCCTTCAGGAAAGCTTCCTCTGGACATAGGGGCGGTCGTTGCGAACATCAGCACATGCTATGCCGTATATGAGGCTGTCGTCCACCATAAGCCCCTTATCGACAGGGTGGTCTCGGTAACAGGGGAGAGTGTCAACAATCCAAAGAACGTACTTGCTCCAATCGGGACGAAGGCAAGCGATTTGTATGAATTCGCAGGTGGTCTAAAGGATGATATAAACAAACTCATCTCAGGCGGTCCGATGATGGGGTTTGCGTTCGCTCTTGAGGAGACTCCCGTCACAAAGGGCACCAGCGGTCTTCTCGTACTACCTGTCATGATGGCAAAAGATACGATGCCATGCGTCTCGTGCGGAAAATGCGTCGAGCATTGTCCGATGGGGCTCATGCCGAACAAGATGTTCAGGAATATCAAATACGGCAACTACCAAGCTGCGATGGATTATGGCTTGATGGATTGTAAGGAATGTGGATGCTGTGCATTCTCGTGTCCTTCACATATTCCTCTCGTACAAGGCTTTAAACTTGGTAAGAAGATGGGGAGGAAGGCGAAATGAGAACAGTATCAGTCAGTCCGCACGTACATTCATCACTTTCAACAGACAAGGCGATGCTTTATGTGATAATAGCATTGCTTCCTTCTGCAATATGGGGCGTTTTCGCTTTTGGTTTAAGAGCTCTTCTCGTCCTTCTCGTATCTGTTGCCTCATCTGTTCTTGTTGAATACATAATGGGGCGTGTAAGCAAGGAATCCACCCTTAAGGATTATTCTGCTGTAGTCACAGGTCTTCTGATTGGAATGAATATGAGTCCTTCAATTCCTCTCTATATCCCTGTGCTCGCTTCTCTCTTCGCAATCATAGTCGTCAAATGGACATTCGGAGGACTGGGTTGCAACTGGATGAACCCAGCCCTTGCTGGAAGGGTGTTCGTCTTCTTCAGCTTCTCAAGCGCAATGAGTTCATTTGTCGCACCTCGTTTCATGGCATCCGATGCCGTTTCCAGTGCAACGATGCTCTCCACCATAAAGACTGCGGTCTCTTCAGGAGCATCTGCAAGCAATGCTGATATCCTTTCGAATGCTTCAATGGCGATGAGCAGTTTCGCATCGAGCATCGAGGCTTCGACAGGTATAAACGGATATATCGTTGATGCATTTGTGGGTAATATCGCAGGATGCATCGGAGAAGTCAGCGCACTTCTTCTGCTCCTTGGCGGAATCTTCCTGATTGCGACACATGTCATCAGATGGCATGTCCCTGTGGTCTTCATCGGCTCTTTCGCTCTTTTAAGCTGGGTCTTCGGAGGTCTTCCACGTGGGCTTGGCATGTTCCAGGGGGAGGTGGTGCTTCCTGTTCTTACAGGTGGTCTTTTCCTCGGTGCATTCTTCATGGCGACGGACTGGGTTACAAGTCCCACAAGTCTGAAGGGGCAGATAATCTATGCATTCGGATGTGGTTTCTTCACATTCCTCATCAGATACTTCGCATCCCTTCCTGAAGGTGTTTCAATTGCAATCCTTCTGATGAACATCGTAACACCGACAATCGACAGGTATGTCAGGCCGAAGAAGTTCGGATATGTAAAGCCTGAGAAGAAAAAGAAGGAGGTGAAGGCATGAAAGAGATTATGAGGACAGGCATCATCCTATTCCTGATCTGTGCTGTTTCCGCAGGATTATGCGGCATCGTCAACAGTGTCACCGCTCCTGTCATTGCTGAAAACCTCCTTAGGGAAAGAGAGGCTGCCCTCGCTGTAGCGGCAGGGGAGTATACGGTAGGAGAGGAGGTTGCAATCGATACTGCGGATGCGAATGTAGCCTATACGATCATGGATGGTGATGAGGCTGTCGGCTATGTCTTCGAGCTTAATGCCAGTGGATATGGCGGAGCGATGAACATCATTGCATCCTATTACTTCGATGGAGAGCTCATCAACGCTGAGCTGACTACCAACAGTGAGACACCGGGGCTTGGAAAGAGAGCCGAGGAGCCGTCCTACATGGATATGTTCAGGGGCCTTGGAGCTTCTTCTCCTCTTCCTGCGTCCTCTGCGGACCTTTCATCTGATGATGCTGCCGCTGTCAGTGGCGCTACTGTTACATTCACAGGTGTTTCCACAGCACTGCGCAACGGCAGTGAGCTGGCAAAGAGTTTAGGAGGTGCGAAATGAGCGGCCACATGAAAGAACTTACCAAGGGTCTTTTCAAAGAGAACCCTACATTCATAATCATGCTTGGTATGTGTCCTACCCTTGGGGTTTCAACACAGGTCTCAAATGCCCTTGGAATGGGACTGAGCGTAATATTCGTCCTGACTTTCTCCAACATGGCGATCTCCGCACTTAGGAAGATCATTCCAGATACAATCAGGATACCTTCCTATATCGTAATAATCGCATCATTTGTTACGATTGTCGAAATGGTCCTGCATGCCTATGTTCCTTCGGTTTATTCCGCACTGGGCGTGTATCTTCCCCTCATCGTCGTAAACTGCATCATCCTCGGTCGTGCTGAGGCGTTTGCGAATAAGAACACTGTTCTCGATAGTGCTCTTGATGGAATAGGCATGGGTGTCGGATTCACCATGTCGCTGACACTTATTTCCCTGATAAGGGAGGTTTTCGGAAGCGGGACGATCACACTCTTCGCAGTCGGAGGATTTGATGGTGTGATTGAGATCCCTGGCCTTCATGAATCCCCGATCGGTGTTCTTACACTTGCCAGTGGAGCACTTCTTGTGATGGGATATCTTAAGGCCTTCTTCCAGTGGAAGAGTTCTAGGGGGGATAAATGAGCTATATTGGAATTCTTATAACATATATTTTCATCCAGAACTTCATTCTGGTTCAGTTCATGGGACTATGCCCTTTCATCGGGGTAAGTAGGAACAGTGAGAGTGCAATCGGGATGGGAATCGCCGTTACATTTGTAACGGGTATCGCATCGGTGGTTTGCTATGCTGTCCATGTGTTCCTGCTCGTTCCTTTTGAGCTCGAATACCTCAGGACGATCGCCTTCATCCTGGTCATTGCAGCCCTTGTACAGCTTGTCGAGATGGTCATAAAGAAGATGAGTCCTGCATTATACCAGGCACTTGGAATCTACCTTCCACTCATCACCACCAACTGTGCGGTCCTCGGCATCGCAATCATAAACATCGATGAGGGGTACAATCTTCTGGAGTCATTCACTGCTGGAATCGCAGCAGGTCTTGGATTCACCCTGGCAATCATCCTGATGAGCAATATCAGGGAGAAGCTTGAGATGACACCGGTGAGGAAGGTCTTCCAGGGAGTTCCTATCGCATTCATATCAGCAAGCTTGATGGCTCTTGCCTTCATGGGATTCGACAGCAGTCTTCTTACGAATCTGCACTTGGCTTAAAGGAGGGGAAAATGGCGATATTTCTAGCATTCATCGTAATTGCTGTCCTTGGCCTTGTGCTTGGGATCGGACTGCAGTTCGCAGAAGGTAAGTTGAAAGTTGAAAAGGATGAGAAGCTTGAGGAGCTCGAGGCGTCAATGCCCGGAGCAAACTGTGGTGGATGCGGCTTTGCAGGATGCTCTGCATATGCGGAAGCTGTCTACAAGGGGGAGGCGGAGCCCGGGTTCTGCAGCCCTGGAGGAGCTGCTCTGGCAAAGAAGATGGGGGAGATCCTCGGTGTTGAAGTGGAAGCTAAGGAAAGGGAGGTCGCTTTCATATTCTGCCAGGGAGGAGCGGATGTAACCGCGAAAGAGTTCGACTATGAAGGCATGGGGGACTGTAATGCGGCATCCCTTGTCCTTGGAGGACCGAACGGATGCAAGGAGGGCTGTCTCCATCTCGGATCATGCATGGCAGTCTGCCCGACAGGTGCGATCAGCCGTAACGAGAAGGGAAACCTTGTCGTGGATAAGGAAAAGTGCATCGGCTGCAAGAAGTGTACAAAGGTCTGCCCTAATGGTGTGATAAGAATGGTCCCTTACTCTGCGAAATACCTTGTTGCGTGCAACAACCATGAGAGCGGTGCTAAAGTCCGCACCTACTGCCAGGTCGGCTGCATCGGGTGCAAAATGTGTGAATTGAAGGTTGAAAATTCTCCATTCAAGGTGGATAATTTCCTCTCATCTAACAATTATTCGATGGACCAGGGCAATGCAGGAAAGGCTGCGGAGATCTGTCCTAAGAAGTGCATCATAGAGAGGTAGGAAGTGAAAGTCGCACTAGGCATGTACACAACGCTTAGTAATGCAACTCCGGCGCCCGCATTCAAACGGGCGCTTTCACTCATATACCAGCCCGTACTCCGTTACCTTTACAACAAGGAGGGGCTGAAATTCAATCTTTACCAGTCCTGCGGGGTGATGAAGTATTTCGAATCCTTCAATCCCGAGATAAACATGCTTCTCTCGGCACTTTGCAAGAGGGGGGACCTTGAGATTCTCAGCGGAAGCTACAGTCAGTCCATCATCGGGCTCAATCTTCCGAAAGACAGGGGCCGTCAGATAGAGAAGATGACGACCTTCATACGCAAGACCTATGGAAGCAAGGCCCATACAGCATTCTTCTATGGTCAGATCTGGTCTCCTCAGTTCATCTCTACACTTTCCAACTGCGCTCTTTCCTCTGTAGCCATTTCCAGCTATAAGGCGACCAGCAAGAATGTGCTTTTCAACAGATGCTCCATCATGAATGAGCTGGGGAAGCGGATAAAGATCATTCCAATCTCAGATGCCCTTTCATCCCTTGTCTCTAAATATGCACAGAGGGAGATTGATTTTTCATCCCTTAAAAGCAGCGTAGAGGCGATCATCGATTCCCTCTCAGTGGATGAGCAGGTGTTCTTTTTCATAAATCTCGACCAGCTTCTCGAAGGAATGTCCCTGTCCGTCGAGGATGATGAGGATGCATCAACCCTTTTCCCGTTCATCATGGAAACTGTCAGGAATAAGGGCGGAGAGCTTGTCAATGTTTCTGAATTTGAAGCAGAGGGTCCTTGCTATCTCGATTCAGGATGGTATGGAAGGGATGCCTCGACCCTCGGGCTGTCCTCTTTCAATGAGATATTCGTCAAGGATGGTACGAACAGGTATCTGCTGAACAGGATTTTCTATGTGAGCGACGCACTATCTTCCTTCAGAAAGGACAGGGATGTGAAGAGGATGTGCGAGGACCTTCTATCGGATGCGGGATCAGGCCCTCTGTTCCTCTTTGATCCTCAGTGCGGACCCCTTCGCACCAGCGAGAGGAAGATATACTGGCACTCTGTGCTGAATGTCGAGAAGATGCTCTATAACGCTAATGAGCTTTCACTTCCGATGGAGGCGGAGCTGGAGGATTACGGGGAGGGCAATTATTTTTCCCGCAACCAGAACTTCACTGTCGTCTATTCTCCATTCGGAGGTTCTGTAATTGAATTCGATTTGATGGATAAGCTCATTAACGTGATCGATGCAAAGTCTCCGTTTGAGAAGAATCCGGTGCAAAGAGCGATGAAGCACTCTTTCTCGGATGCCGTCTACATGAATGGAATGGTATATAAGACCAAGCATTTCAAATTCCTTCTCGATTCCGTCAACAAGACAAGGAGCGACTATGTATTCGCTCTTAAAGAGGACGACCTGCCGTTCGAAGTGGAAAAGCATTACAAGCTGAGGAACCAGACATTCAGTCTTGAGAGCACAATCACGCTGAAAGAGGATGTCAAGGACGGCATATACTCTTTGAACTGTTTCCTCACCCTCCCGGATCAGCTTACCCTTTCCCAGGAGCAGAACAGGGCTATGCTGCTTGGCTCCCTTGATAACATAAGGACCATGAGGGCCTTCAGCGAGGATGATGTGCAGCTCGTGTTCACAAGCACATCCCCTTTCTCCGTAAAACAGGATGTCAGGAAGCAAAGTCAGTTCACGGTACTTGGCAAGGAGAGCTTTAACCTATATAACAAGTTTACGTTCTCTTTCCCTTTCTCAGGTGAAAGAGGTGAGCACTTCAATTTCAAACTCATATTGAGAAGTGCGGAGAATAAAAGCAAGGAGTGATATATGTTTTTAGAGAACAAAGCAGAATTCGATAACGTAAAGGAAGAAGCCTACCAAGTATGGAGGCGTCTTTGAAGAGGCCGGGGTTGAGAATAAGATAAAAGAAGAGGAGGAGAAGACACTCTCTCCTGATTTCTGGAATGACAAGGATAATGCAGAGAAGACCTACCAGAGGCTCAACGCACTCAAGGACAGCTACTACCCATGGAAGGATCTCATCGCGGAGATTGAGGACCTGGGCGAGCTCATAGAGCTTTACAGCTCTGAAGAGGATGAGGATTTGAGGCTGGAGCTTGAAGGTCAGATAAAAGCTGTTGCAGAGAAGTTCAAACCTCTCAAGACCAAGACCCTTCTTGATGGCGAGTTCGACAAGAACAACCTCTATCTCTCCATCCACTCGGGAGCGGGTGGAACGGAGGCATCCGACTGGGCGAGTATGCTTATGAGGATGTATCTCAGATGGACTGAGCGTCATGGCTTCAAGAGTGAGATCCTCGATATGGAGGAGAATGAAGGCGGTATAAAAAGTGTTACGATAAAGGTCGATGGTCCTTATGCCTTCGGATATCTCAAGGGAGAGGCAGGGGTTCATCGTCTTGTAAGGATAAGTCCCTTCGATGCCCAGAAGAGAAGGCATACCTCGTTCTCAAGCGTATACTGCTCTGCAGAGGTTGATGATACGATAGAGATAGATATAAAACCTGAGGACTACCGTCTCGATACATACCGCGCCGGAGGTGCTGGTGGACAGCATGTCAACAAAACCGACAGTGCTGTAAGAATCACACACTATGCGACAGGCATAGTCGTCCAGTGCCAGAACGAAAGAAGCCAGCTCATGAACAAGGAGATGGCATTCAAGATGCTCAGGAGTAAGCTTTACGAGTACTATCAGAAGGAGAAGGAGAAGGAG
>DVIF01000041.1 GCA_018711525.1 Candidatus Ornithospirochaeta stercorigallinarum | reverse complement strand
AGAAAGTGTATCTCCTACGTTTTTCATCAATCGTGGCTTTTGACTTCCCGTTATCCATATCAGGTTCTTTTTATCGGTATCGTCTACAATCTCTTTGATTTTTAAAAATAATTCAGGTGCTCGTTGTACTTCATCTATCATGCAAGGAACAGGATGAAGTATGAAGAAAGCATCCTGATCATTTTGTGCAATTTCCCGGTCTCTTCTGTTGTCCAGAGTTACGTAATTCCGGTTGTTTTCCATTAATGATTTGAGAAGAGTCGTTTTTCCTACTTGCCTAGCTCCAGAAGCTAGGATTACTTTGAAATCATCGAAATAGGATATTATACTTTTTGAAATAGTTCTTTCAAGCATGAATTAATTATATATAGATTTTAGATTTCTTGCAACTTAATTTCAGATTTTCCGCCTATATATTTTAGATTTTCCGCCTATGTATTTCAGATTTTCCGCCTATGTATTTCACTCGGTTTCCTCTTCCATGGGTTCCAGTATTCCTTTTCCCACTTCCCTTGATGTGATTATATATCTGTACGGGATGCGCTCAAGATAGTCTGTATAAGTGTGTCCGAGTGATATGTATCCGACTATGCTTGTGGATTTGTCTTCCTTGTTCATATCCGGATAGATGTTCTGGATGAATGAGTATTCAGATTCGCTTTCCTCTCCAGACCTTACAGAATAGCTCTGATTCAATGTGAAGAGAGGTCTTGTAAGATATACTCCTATTCTGAGGCTGGTGTGTATGTCTGCGGTGATCCTGAATCCGAAATCTATATCAGTAGATACAAGATATGATAGATATATATCCCTGATGTTCGAATCTGTTAAGTATGTGAGCCTGTCGATCTCGGCTTTCAGTCCGAGTCCCATGTACCATGAAAGGGCGGGGGAGACGAAGCGGCGGAAGGCAGGGCCTATTGCGACCAGGAACTTATATTCCCTCACTCTGCTTTCAAGCTGATTCTCGTCGAATGTGGTCTGTCCTGATTCTGCGGATGTATCCTTAGTGGGTTCGTTTGTCTTTCCAATCAGATCATCGAAAGTGTACAAAAGCGTTGAATATGGGGCCTGGATGCCAAGGCGGAGGAAAATCCCTGTTGTCATGTCTCCGAAGTATCCGTAGCCTGTGTAATCGAATCCTATGCGCTCAGAATCAGAAATGGCGACGGACTCTGCAACGGAATCGAAGAAAGTGAAGTCATAACCTGAAAAGAGGGCGGCATGAAGGGCCGTACTCAGGAAAAGGAGAATGACTATATATGAAAAAGCTTTCTTCATGACAATATAATAATAACAATTTTACGTTTATATTGTAACAGATGGTTTTTTCTCAGATAATGACAAAAAAACGGTATCGGAAAACCGATACCGTCAAAGTCGGGATGAATGGACTCGAACCATCGATATCCTGCTCCCAAAGCAGGCGCCATAGCCGCTAGGCGACATCCCGGACAACGAGAGAGATGATAAAACAAAAATGGAAAAGAAGTCAATAGAAATTTATAAGAAATTGGATGAGGCATATCCGAAAGAGATAGAATTCATAAAAAGGGGAGACCCGTTCCGTTTTCTATGCACTGTGATACTATCCGCATCCTCCACAGACAGGGAGGCTATGAGGGCGGAGGAGAGGCTGCATTCTGCTCTGCCAAGTGCTGAAGCGATAGCCGATGCGCAATCATCCCAGGTCGAGGAGTTGATAAAAAGCGCCGGGCTTTATAAGAATAAGGCAAGAAGCATAAAAGCCCTTGCCGAGGTAACACTCAGAGAGGGAAGGATTCCTGAAACAGTTGAAGAGCTTACTAAGATTCCAGGGATAGGAGTAAAGACAGCGAACTGTTATCTTGTTGATATCCTGGACAAGCCCGGTGTGATTGTCGACACTCATTTTGCCCGTGTCGTTCATCGTCTTGGTCTTACATCGACAGATGACAGGGACAAGGTCTATAGGGAGATAAGGAAGGAGTTCGACCCGTCAATGTGGTCCAGGCTGAGCATGACAGCCAATCTGCACGGGAGGAAATACTGCAAGGCACGTTCCCCATTGTGCTCCACCTGTTTCCTCTCATCTATATGCCCATCGAAAGCTTTCTTCTGTAAAGGAATCTGAATGTATGCTCTTCAAATGATGCCAGTGCTATTGCTTCAATCCTGATCCGCTTGAGATCTATCGGGAAATCAATGGCAGTATCTTCCATATCGAGATGAAGTCCTGTCGGCATCAATGGGAGATCCAATACCTTCTGGATGTCTGTTATGGCATCTTTTTCTTTGAGTGCGAAATATGTTCCATATTCATTGACCAAGACATCTCCTGAGCAGTGGAATTCGGAGGGAAGGGGGATGTGGCCCCTGATATCAGACCTACCTCCCAGGATTATGACCGGATCCATTAGATATACGCTCATCCTTCCTGTTTTCCTGAAATAAGATGTATATAGCCTCCTCATCTTCAGGCGCTCATCTTCTTTCAGCTCAAGGACGGTTATGATTTTCTCTTCCATAAGCAAGAATTATAAATACCAATATCTGATAGAGCAAGAGAGCTGTCTTGCTCTACTGCATATGATACAATAAGCATGATGAAGCCTGTTTTAGCAATTATGATCTTCTCTATCTTTATTCCTTCTTTCTATGCAGCTTCATGGTCCCTTGACCTTCCAGGGGATGATGGCCTTTTCGTATTGAAGAATCAGGATAGGGATGCTCTTGCTTTCCCCTCTGATGCACATTGCTCCATTGAATGGGATGGCTTCTTCATAGATAGCCTCGGGCAAGGGGTGTATTCAATAACGGATGAAGACGGAGGAGAGATCATCATATTCGCCGCCTCCCTGGAGGAGACTCTCATCTCTTCGATACTAAATGAGTATGGACAAGAGCTGGATGGACTCGTCTTTCTTTCATCCATTCCTTTAATTGAAAGCCTTGCCGGAGTGGATGGGTGTTTTCTGTTCCTAGTGAACCGTCCTGCTTCTGGATATCAGGAGGAGGCTGCATCGATGGGCTTTACTCTAAGCATCATCCCGGTAGGTTCTCTCATGTACATGCAGGACGGATTGGTGACAACCTCTGCACAGATCAGGGCTGAGAGTGTATCCTGTCCATGCTGTGGTGAGTCATTCCGTCTCAGACTTTCCCCTTTCGGAGAGGTTTTGTATATCGGTAGATAGTTAAGGTGTGGGAAATGGATTGTTTTTCAAAAGAGGACAGAAGCATCATAATGTCACATATAAGAGGGAAGGATACACGGATTGAGGTGCTTCTCAGGCGTTTCCTTTTCTCCATGGGATATCGATACAGGAAGAATGATAAGCGCTATCCAGGACATCCCGATATCGTATTGCCGAAATACAAGGTTGTTGTATATGTCAACGGCTGTTTCTGGCATGGACATGATTGCAGGCTCAACAGCCATGAGGTGAAAAGCAATAAGGAGTTCTGGCGTGCCAAGATAGAAAGGAACAAGGCACGGGACGAGAGGAATCACTCGGATATGATAGCCATGGGTTTCAGGGTGATAGTGGTCTGGGAGTGTGCACTTGCCAAAGCAAAGGATGTTCCATCCTTCCTTGTGGCCTTTGAGGAGGAGATAAGGAAAGGAAGGAACACTTATGTCGAGTTTCCTCTTCTTCAGCAGTAGCAGTTATTGCTTTTAAGGCATTCCTCCTGGCTGTCGATAGGGGACGATAGAGTCTCGATCTTCGAGTATGTGCCGTCACTGTTGAGCCTTCTGCCTTTCACCGTATCGCTGAGAATAAGAGTCAGAAGGGCTTTTATCTTCTGATGTACGGCTTTATCAAGGACAGGGGCTGCAATCTCAACCCTCTTGTTTATGTTCCTGGTCATCAGGTCGGCAGAACCGATATAGAGCCTTTCGTCTTTTCCTTTTCCAAAAGAGTATATCCTCGAATGCTCAAGGAACCTTCCGACGATGCTTATGACGCTGATGTTCTCCGTGCTTCCCTTGATGCCGGGAAGGAGGCAGCAGATGCCTCTTACGCAGAGATAGATCCTTACTCCGGCCTGACTGGCCTGTATGAGTTTTTCTATCATGTCACGGTCGGTAAGGCTGTTCATCTTCGCCATTATCAGGCCATCCTCGCCTTTCTCAATCTCCTTGTCTATTTCTGCTATGAGACCTTTCTTCAGACTGTAAGGTGCGACCAGAAGACGCCTATATTCGGCTTCAAGGTTCATGATGGCAAGGTTCCTGAAGAACGCGACGCCATCTTCTCCTATCTCCCTGTTGCTTGTGATGATGTTAAGGTCCGTGTACTGCTTGCTGGTCCCCTCATTGTAGTTGCCGGTACCTATGTGCGTGATATAAGAGACCTTTCCGTCCTTTTCACGGGTGATGCTGATTATCTTGCTGTGCACCTTGTAGTCCCCAAGTCCATAGAATACCGTGCATCCCGCATCCCTCAGCTGGTTCGCATAATACAGGTTGTTCTCCTCATCAAATCGTGCACAGAGCTCCATGACCGCCGTGACATCCTTGCCGTGCTCTGCAGCACGCAGCAGTGCGTTGGCGATCCTCGAGTGATCCATCAGACGGTAGATGGTTATCTTTATGTTGGTCACGCTCTTATCCTCTCCAGCCTGCTCGAGGAGTGTTATGAGTGTGTCCATGCTGTCGTACGGGTAGGAGAGGAAGATGTCTTTCTTCTCTACATAGCTCAGCAGGTTCACACCCTTTAATTTCGGGTCGACCTGCGGTTTGAAGGGTCTGTATTGAAGGGAGGGAAGGACAGCCGAGGGGAAGAACTGAGCCAGTTTGAAGAGGAACTTGTAATCGAAATAGGTTTTGCTTTCGAATATATGGTTCTTCTTTATCCCTGTCTGTTTCGCAATATAGTTCTTTATCTCTTCACAGGAGCTGTTGATCTCAACACGTACAGGGGAGAGGTTTGTCCTTTCCTCGATCTTTGTCTTGATCAGTTTTGAGAAGTCGAAATTGTATTCGACGTCCGCCTCTTCCATGCTTGCTTCGAAATCGGCATTCCTGGTGATCCTTATCAGAGCCTTCTCCTTGACTGTATAACCTGGAAATGCGAGGTTTCCAAACAGATACAACAGGTCTTCAGAGAGGATCAGGTGGACTTTTTTCCCTCCATCGATGCGGTAGATCCTTTCGATGCTGGGGGAGAGCGTTATCACACCGAACATCTGTCTGCCGTTTCGCTCAAGCAGGAGGACCATGTAGGTCCTGAGGTTCTGGAATCTGATCATCGGATGTTTCTGGTCCAGGACAAGAGGATTTATCCTGGGCAGCATGTACTCTGAGAAATGCTCGAGACACTTCGTCTTCTGCTTCTGGCTCAGGTCCTCAGCCTTCAATATGCTCAGTCCTTTGTCGTAAAGGTCTGCTTTGAGGAAGTTGTACGTGTGGTCTGCGTTCTTGTAAAGCTTCGGATAGATGGAAAGTATCGCCTCTATCTGCTCATCTGCGGTAAGTCCTGTCTTGTTCTCCGTCTCCTCAGGAGATGTGATGTTCTGGTTCTCAAGGCTTCCAAGACGAACCATTGTGAATTCATCCAGGTTGCTTTTGAAGATGGAGAGGAACTTGCAGCGCTCAAGAAGGGGGTTTGTCAGGTCCATCGCCTGATCGAGGACCCTGTTGTTGAATTCAAGCCATGAATACTCCCTGTTTATGGTATTGCCTTTTATGAGTTTTGAAAGAATCTTGTTAGATGCCATATTATCCTCTCTTTGCGACTGTCAGCGGTTCAGCTTTCACCGCACCTTTCTTTATAAGCTTGAGATATCCTTCCTTAACTCCATAGCTTGATACTGTAATGTTTCCGATATTGAAATACTTCAACATGACTTTCAGGCATATCGCACTGGGGACTATCAGGTGGGTCTTTTCCGGTACGTTCTTTATTATGAGGGAGTTTCTCTTCTTGTCGTTCATCAGGACTTTTATGAGCTTTTTCAGCTTCTTATACTGCATCAGCCTCTCGTGGGACTGCGGTACGTCATAGTAGTCCTGATAGATCTTGTAGAGGGCGTTCATATTGCTTCCTGAAAGTACGGCGTTCTCCAGCTCGTGTTTCTCGACCTGCTCCTTCAGTACTCCTTTTACAAACGCCTTTATCTCCTCCTCCTCGGCCTTTGTCGGATATACATCTTTTACAAAGGCGCTTCTTATCGTGCTGGTGCCGAAGTCGAGGCTTATCATGTCACTTTCGTAGGGATGTGCGAAATCGCAGATTTCGGTGCTGGTTCCTCCTATGTCGAACAGGACGGCCTTCTTAAGAACCTTGTAGTTCTCGTTGGCATACCATGCGGCATATGCCTCCTCCTTCCCGCTGAGGGATGTGACACTAAGCCCCGTCTTCTCCTTTATTGCATTCATTACCTCTTCGCTGTTCTGAATGTTCCTCAGAAGTGTGGTGCTGATGCCATAGATTTCATCTGCCTCAAGACTCCTGGCACTGTCTATCAACTCAAGAGCTTCGGAGATTATCTTGTTGATTCCCTTCTCTGTGAGTCTTTCCTTCTTATTCACCAGATCACCTATCAATATAGGGCGATATGTCTTGAAGACAATTTCCAGACGGCTTATCTCCTCATTTGCAACCAGCAATGAAAGGCTCGTCCTCGAGAAATCTATGACAGCATACTTCTTCACTTATCTAATCTCCTTGAATTTCTTTCCGTCTCCGAATGTTATTCCAATTGAACGTGCCACTTCAATCATCTGATGGTCCTCTGGAACGAATTTCGTCTTTCCTGCAATTGATGAGAGCCTGTTGTATGTGATCTGGTTGTTCTCCATTGCGACTGTTGTCCCAAATATTCCATCTTTTGCCAGCTTTCCTGCAAAAGATCCCATCTCAGTTGAGAGGAGTCTGTCGTATGGACTCGGATTTCCACCTCTCTGCAGGTGGCCAGGAACCACTGTGCGGGTCTCTACACCTGCATTCTCTTCAATATATTCAGCGAGTGCGTTCGTAATCGTTGCATCCCCTCCGCGTTTCTCCAGCCTTTCCTGCTTCTTCATCTTGCTCTCTTCGCGGGTCATCGCGCCTTCTGCAATTGCGATTATGTTGAAAGCCTTGCCGCTGTCGATACGATGCTTCACAGTCTTGACGACCTCTGCAGGGTCGAATGGAATCTCCGGGATCAGGATTATATCCGCACCACCGGCTATGCCTGAATAGAGTGTCAGCCAGCCGACTTTGTTTCCCATGATCTCAATGAGCATCGTCCTTCCGTGGCTTGCCGCTGTCGTATGGATCCTGTCTATGCATTCAGTTGCGATGTCTACTGCGGTATGGAAACCGAATGTGACATCCGTGCCATAGATGTCGTTATCGATGGTCTTTGGAATTCCAATGACATTGAGTCCGTTCTCGGAAAGCAGTCCTGCTGTCTTGTGCGTTCCAGCTCCTCCAAGTGTCACAAGCAGGTCAAGTCCCAGCTTCTTGTAGTTCTTCTTCATCAGATCGAGCTTGCTCTGTCCGTTCTGGTCTTCGACAGTCATCTGCTTGAAAGGCTGTCGGCTTGTTCCGAGGATTGTTCCTCCAACATTGAGGATGCCGGAGAAGTCCGATTCCTTCAGGCTCTTTGCCTCTCCCGAGATAAGTCCACCATAGCCGTCTGATATTCCTATGATCTCAGCCTTTGGGATGTTGTTGTAGACGTACTTTGCGAACCCCCTGATTACAGCGTTCAGTCCAGGGCAATCTCCACCGCTGGTTAGAATTCCAATTTTCATTTTACACCTCTTTTTTTCGTTGAACTTTCAAATAGTATACAGCTTAAATTAAAGGTTTGTGGAAATTTGTTTGCATCTTTGTTAAATGATTTGAAAATGTTTTAACGCGTTGTATATGCCGTCATCATCTATATCCGTGGTGACATAAGCGGCATTTTCCTTCACTTGCTCAATGGCATTGCCCATCGCCACGGAATAAGGGCACATCCTGAGCATCGGGATGTCATTGTGGCCATCTCCGAATGTGATGATCTCATCCTCCTTCAGCCCGAGGATGTCTATCAGGGTTTTTATCCCTTTGTCCTTTCCTCCGCTTATCGGGATTATGTCGGCGCTCCTTTCATTCCACCAGACTGCCTTGGCGTTTATACACGCAGCTACACGGTTTATCTCATCCTCCGAGCCGTAGCATATGAGCTGGTATATCGGCTTTTCTTTCATCTCTCCTGTCTTCGGGATGGGAATGGCTACTGCCTTGTTTGCAGATATGACCGGCTCCCTTATGGTGTTCACATAGTAGTCGTCTTCCTCTACCACCATTATGGAGATCTCTTTCGAATCGAACAGTTCTCTGATGCCTGCGATCTCTTCCGTCTTGAATGGGAAGGATGCTATCAAATTTCCTTCTGCATTGCGGATCATCTGTCCGTTGAGTGTGATGACATAGTCGAAGATGAGTCCTTTCAGGTCGAGCTTGTCCAGCTCTCCCGTATGCCTTCCAGTGCAGATTATGGTAAGTATCCCCCTTTCCCTGAGCATGTTCAAGGCATCGACTGCAGAAGGGGGGACCTGATTGCTCTTATGGGAGAACAGGGTTCCGTCTATATCGAAAAAAGCAGCTTTGATACTCATATCGTATTGATATATTCATCTACTTTTTCCAGTTTTTCAACATCCATCGCCTCAAGTTTCCCCGTTATGTTCCTTATCAGGCTTTTCTTATCCATCTTCTCTCCTTCCCCTGTGAGCAGCCACTTGTTCGAATAGCCGTAGAGGTATTCGATGAGAAGTGCGAGAGTAGGGGATATGAGTTCCTTCTTCCCATGTATGATCATTGATATGTAGTTGGGGGTGACACCCAGTGATTTAGCAAACACAGTCTGCTTTACCTTGCACTCATTGATTACCTGTTCCATCCTTTCTGCCAATGTACTCATCTTCATGCTCCTTTTATAAATAACAAATCTCTCCGTATGATAATATTAGCATGGTTTTCTTCAGAGATGCATAGAACTAATTTAAATTCTTGTGGAGTCTCTTTGTCGTTTATTTGTGCATCCTTTGCAATTGAAAAAAACAAGGCCGTCGTTATAATGGTTTTCTATGAGAGATGAGAAAAGAGTACTGGAACTGCTTGAGTTCATAAAAAAGAGTCCGACATCATTCCATGCCGTAAGGAATTTTGAAATCCTTGCAAGGGAGAACGGATTTGTCGAGCTTGATGAGAGGGAGCGTTTTTCAATCGAAAGAGGGAGGAGCTACTACGTAAAGAGGGATGGAAGGAGCATGATCGCCTTCCGCATCCCGGAAAGGGATTTCTGTTCCTGTTCTATCATCGCAGCCCACACAGACAGCCCTTCATTTGCACTCAAGAGGAATCCTGAGCTATCAAACACACCGTTCTATACGACTCTCAATGTCGAAGGTTACGGCGGCATGATCATCAGTACATGGTTCGACCGTCCGCTATCGATTGCAGGTCGTGTCCATTACAGGGAGAGGGGAGGACTGAAGGAGAGGCTTGTCGATTTCGACAGGGACCTCGTACTCATTCCGAATCCCGCCATCCATATGCAGAGGGATATCAACAAGGGGTATGAATATCAGATACAAAGGGATGTGAGGCCTCTTTTCTCCATGAATGGAAATGGAGATTTCCTTTCTCTTCTCTCTGCAGAGGCTGGTGTTGAAAAGGAAGACCTGCTTGACTGGGAGCTTTATCTATATAACAGGACGCCGTATTCCATCTGGGGATGTGACAATGAATTCATCTCCTCTTCCCGTCTTGACGATATGGAATGTGCTTATGCTGCTTTCAAGAGCCTGATGGAGACTGATGAGTTCTCGGCACTTCCGATGGTTGCCCTGTTCGACAACGAGGAGGTCGGCTCTTGCTCATCCCGCGGGGCTCTTTCGGATTTCCTTTCCTCCGTAATCGAACGTATTGCTTTTGCCCTGGGTCTTGACCGTGAGGATGAGCTGAGGATGCATGCCTCTTCTTTTGTGATCAGTGCGGACAACGCACATGCCCTCAATCCGAACCACCCGGAGAAGGCCGACATGACAAACAAGGTGGTACTCAATGGTGGTATAGTAATCAAATACTCTGCTAATCAGAAATATACGACATCATCTTATTCGGGAAGCTATCTTAGGATACTGATGGATGAGAGTGGAATCAGGTACCAGAGCTTCTTCAATCATTCCGACATCCCGGGAGGTTCGACGCTTGGAAACCTCAGCATACAGAAGATAAGCATCCCTACTGCCGATGTAGGTCTTGCCCAGCTTGCGATGCATTCGAGCTATGAGAGCGCCGGAAGTGATGATGTCTTGGAGATATTCAAGCTGTTCAAGGCATTCCTCTCCAGATAACGGAGGCTCTACTTTCTCTCTTTTCGTGCAAGGAGCAGGATGCCGAAATCCTTGATTGAGAAGTCCTTCTTGGCATTGAATTCGATTTCTATTGTAATGATGTCCCCGCTCTTCACATCGTAGTAGTGGGGACACATGTATTCGCTGAAACCTTCAAATCGTCTGAATACCATTCCGTTTATGTTTATCGTCATGGCGCTGATGTCCTCGTAATCGAGATCCCCGGTGAAAAAGAAGGCTGCTATCCTCTCTACTCCTGCAGGGATTACAAAGTAACCTAAACTATCGCTTATGAGGCCCTCTGATATGTTGTTCTTTGCTTCATAGCAGAATGAAGGGAAGGAGTGGAAACTGGTCTCATAGTCTTCTTGTGCCTTTAAAACGAAGGAAGACCTCTCCTTCATTGCATTCAGATAAAGCATCCTCCTCTCTTCTTCAGAGAGGGCGGCAAAGCCCTCCTTCCTTTTCCTATCCCTTTGCTCTCTCTCCTCTTTCAACCTGCGTCTCTCCTTTTCATCTCCTTTTTTCCTCAGCAGGAAAAAGAGGGCGATCAGTGCAAGTAGAAGAAGGAGCATTGCCAGTTCCCTGATATCCATGGCATCTCCTTGATTGAAGTATACACCCAAAAGGTTAAGAAACTGTTATGGAAATTTGCCTTTTAAAATGATATAAGATAGAAATGCAGGAAAAATACAGTGCAAAGGATTATGTGGATGCCGTAGCCAGTGAGATCGATGAGGCCGCAAAGGCATCTCTTGAGGCGAACAGGACGCTTGTCGAGACCCTTCAGAACCTGGAGGGGGACCTCAGAGGGGTGAAGGGGGAGGAGGAGAGAAGATATCTTCTTACCGAAGGGTTCATGTACATCTCTCCTGCGATGGTATCCCTTGAGCTTGCAGTGAACAACATTGAAAGACTGTTGAATATAATAAACATCACAGCATCGTTGAAAGGTCTTGATCCGAAGGAGGCCTCAGTCATGGATAAGGATGGCTATGCGCTCTTCAATTACTATATTCCTTTCGTCGATGATGAATATATTCTTTTGGATTATTATGAAAACATGGTAAAATCTCATACGGAGCCAGATGAGATGGTCTCTGTCCTGACCGAGCAGTTTGCCAATCTGAAGAGCATATCTGAGAAGGTCTTGAGGGATTACGGGAGTATCGTAGTAAGGAGGAAAGGCCGTGAAAAGTAAGAGTTTGAGTCTTTATGAGATTGCGTTGAACGAGGAGGAATATGTCAAGGATGCATCTTCCGAGGCGTTTGAAACACTGTTTTCAATAATCGATGAGCTGGACGGGGTCCTTCCTCTTTATGAGGGGGTCGAATTCGATGATGAGAAGTTCATCCCTCTCTATTCCTCTTATTCATTCATAGAGAGCGCTCTTCTTCATCTTGATGACCTTATGGATGATATCCTCGACTCTGCCAACAGGATCTATCCTCTTTCAAAGATTGAAGGTATAGACAAGAAGGAGAAGAAGAGGATAAGGGAGCTTTCCGATTCGACAATCTCTGCAGTCGATGACTTTGTATCGGCCAATGATGAGATCCTTGATTATTTTTCAGAACGCAATCCTGAGCAGATCAGGAGCAGCTCACTTGCTCCTCATTTCATTGAAACACTGGAGAACATCCTTCCAAAGTGCGAGGAGGTCGTGGAAAGCTATTACGATACGGCAATCTGGGCAAATCCTGCTTTTGAAGACTATTATGTAGATGAAGGGGATGAAGACGAAGAAGAGGATGGGGATCTGTAGTCATACATAGTTCCTGATATCTTCCAGGGAATCTTTGATTATCTTTATCGAGTTCAGAATATCCTCAAGGCTGTCATAGAGCCCGTCAAGCTCCTGATAGCCTTCGCTCTGGCTTGCTTCCTCCCTGTCGTCGGAATCATCAAGAAAGGCATCCTTTTCTCCTTCGACTTCCTCTTGTATCGTCAATATCTCTTCTTCATATCCCGAGATTATGTTCTCCACATCCATTATGAAGTTTGAGGATAGCGTGCTTATCTTCTCATCGTATTCTTCTGCACTGTTGTAATCCATAGATACTCCTTTTGTATTAAGGATATCCTGTAATCCTTTCAAATGGTATATAAATTTTCTCACTTTTGTTCTTAATAATTTCAATGCTGAAAGATGTAGGATAAGTATTTTTATTGTACGATATTTATATGGTTTCAATATTATTTAATATAAAAATAATATTAAAACTAGGAAAAATCATTTTGGGAAGAATATTTGACTGGATTCTGTGAAGAGCCGAACAGCATGTAATGAAAAAGGCGGCCTTGTATTGACAGCCGCCCTGCGTTTTCCTTGTTATCAAGTATTCGTAAGTATTACACGCTCACACACATCTGCGACATGCTCTGTCGCATCGGTGCATTTCTCAAGATAGATTAAGATCTCTCTCCATGTTATCACCTTGAGCGGATCCTTTTCCTTTGTATGCAGCTCCCTGAGCCCTTCGATGAAGAGCCTGTCGCCATCCTCTTCGAGTGTGTTTATCCTTATGATTATATCCTTCAGGGATTTTGACTTCTTGAAGTTCTTGAATTCCTCTAGCATGATTACCATCTCCTTGCAGCTGTCGATGACGACTTTGACCATCTCTTTTGCCGGCTCGAAGATCTCATCGATGTCGTTGCAGTACATCCTGAGGGCTACATCCTCGATCTTATCCGTGACCTCGTCAAGACAGGAGGAGAGAAGAAGGATGTCATCCCTCTCTATGGGTGTCATGAAAGCCTTCAGAAGCACCTCAAGCATCTCATGCTTCTTCTTATCCCCTGAATGCTCTATGTCATGCATCTTGTCGACATAGGATTTGATGGTGTCCTTGCTGTAGTTGTTCATGATTTCATCAAGAAGATTCGCCGCTTTCAATGAGTACTCTGCGCAGTCTTTGAAATTATCGAAATAAAAAGTATCCTGTTTTTTCATTTTTCCTCCATATCAGAAAAGAAGCATGAATAGCTTCGCCATTAAGAAACTTATCAGTCCACATCCTGGGAATGTGAATATCCATGTAAGGACCATGTCCTTTACAACCGAGAAATTGATGGCTGAGAGCCTTCTTGATGCTCCGACTCCCATGATGGCACTCGTCTTAGTGTGTGTCGTCGATACGGGAATTCCAAAAAGGGAAGAGAAGAGAAGGCATATCGATGCCGAGATGTCGGCGCTGAATCCCTGGTACTTCTCGAGCTTTACCATGTCCATTCCGACACTCTTTATGATTTTCTCACCTCCTACGCTCGTTCCGATTCCCATGACGGCAGAGCAGAGCAGCATGAGCCATACAGGAATGAGTACACCCTCGACTCCTGTAGCACCGTTGGAGAAGGCGATTGCAAGAAAGAGTACGCCTATGAACTTCTGCCCGTCCTGGGCTCCGTGCATGAAGCTCATCGATGCAGCTCCTGCAATCTGGGCATATGTGAAGAAGGTGTTCGCTTTCCTCCTTTCAACTTTCCTGAAGAGGAAAGCGACCGTCTTCGCAACCACAAGTCCGATCATGAAGCCAAGGAAGAGGGAGGCGAAAAGTCCGTAGATGACTTTTATCCATTCCTCTCCGTTGACCCCTCCCAGTCCGTTCTGCGTAGCGATGGCAGCTCCTGTGAGCCCTGCAATCAGCGAATGGCTTTCGCTTGTCGGGATTCCGAGCTTTGATGCTCCTGTCGAATAGACGACTATGGAAAACAGTGATGCGGATAGTGCCACCAGAGCGGTATGTGTGTCAGTTCCGAAATCGACCATGTTCGATATGGTAGATGCGACGCTTGCGTTTATGTGCGTCATGATAAGTACCCCGAAGAAATTGAAAACCGCACTCATCATGATCGCTTTCCTGGTGGACATGCAACGTGTTGTGATACATGTTGCGATAGCATTAGGTGCATCCGTCCAGCCGTTTACGAATATTACGGCAAGCGTCAGAAGTGCGGATATAAAGAGCATCGGGGAAGAGAAGATCTCATTTATGAAATAAGAAAATGTTACGTCCACGGAAACTCCATATGTGAATAATTTGTTACATCCATGTAAATAGATTATCACAAGTGTAAAGAGTATAAGTAGGTGGTTTTGATGAATAAAACAGTGTATTGAAGGAAAAAAGTTTAAAAACTTTTGTTTTTTCAAACTTTAGACCGCTTATCTTGAAAAAAAATTCAGTAATGTAGCAATCAGGATTTTTGCCTTTTTCGATGTGAAATGTTCATCTGAATGAAGGTTTCCTTGTCTGATTCTCATACAGGATGAGAAGGAAAATTTTTTCACGGGAAAATGGTTTTGGTTGAAGTTCTTTTTCCTAAAGTCATGAAATGTAAGCAAATATTCTTTCCTTGTATTGAAACGTATTATAATGTTATAATTAAAGCAATATGATAAACGCCGATCTTCATATCCATAGCATGATGAGTCCTGACAGCAGGGAGGACATTGACAGTATCTGTTTAAAGGCAATGGAGTTAGGTCTCAAGACGATTGCGATTTCCGATCACTATGAGTTCTACTGGCCGGATAGGCATCATGATGTATTCAATCCAAAACATGTTGAAGAAGAGCAGAAAATCATAGAGAAAGCGAGAATTCGTTATAATGGAGAATTGAATATCCTTTTCGCGATAGAGATAGGTCAGCCCCATTTCGATTACCACAATTCGCTGAAGCTCATTTCATCCTTCGATTTCGATTTCATACTCGCCTCATTCCATAAAGTGGGAGGAAGCGATCTTATGAGTCATGATTATGTGGATGTCGAAGATAGGAAAAAGACCCTCTCTGCATATCTTGACGGACTTCTTGTGATGGCATCGCTTTTTGATTTCGATTCCCTTGCACATCTCGACCTGATAAAAAGGTATTCCCTCAAGGCCGGACACATAGAGCGGATCGAAGACGAGGAGGAGAGGGTGAGAAGGATCCTGAGGGCCCTTGCCATGAGGGGTAAGGCGCTTGAGATAAACACGAGTCTACTCCGTGATTATGATGAGCCGATGCCAGGGGAGAAGGTGCTTTCATGGTTCAGGGAGGAAGGAGGGTGCATGATCACCGTAGGCTCCGATGCCCATAAGGCGGATCATATCGCATACGGATTCGACAGGATCGAGGAGATGCTCTGCAGATGCGGTTTTGACGGATACTACATCTATGAAGGCAGAAAGAAGAAATTCATTGGATTCGAAAGGGAGGATTTATGCTTGAATTGAATTCATCCATTCCGCTGTATGAGCAGTTGATGAATGCGATACGTTCCGACATAGACAGCGGCATATTCAAGGCAGGAGAGAAGATGCCGACGGAGATGGAGCTGGAAGAGCAGTACAAGGTGAGCCGTATCACAGTACGCCGTGCCATAAAGGAGCTCTGTGATGAGGAGATCCTTGTAAAGAAGCAGGGTAAGGGAACGTTCGTGCTGCAAAACCTTGCACCGATCCCCCTTGCCGGAAATGTCGGCTTCCATGATTTCTTCGAATCGAGGGGCATCAAGGTCCATTCAAGGCTCGTGGAGAAGAAGATAGTCCGTGTCAAAAAGAGCATTGCCGAGGATTTGAAGATAACAGCGGATGACGACGTGCTATATCTCAGGCGCATACTTTTCACTGGTGATGAGCCGAAGATGGTGGATCTCAACTACATCCCTCTCAAGCTCTATCCCATGCTTTATGAGAAGGTCGATGGGGATTTCTCCCTGTTCAGGATCCTTAAGAACGAATATGGTGCAGAGTCTTATCAGCAGTACAAGGTCCTGAAGGTCAAAGCTGCCGATCCACAGATGGCCGAAGAGCTCAATGTCAAACCCGGTTCTCCTCTTTTCGATATGTATAAGGTATCTTATATGCTCAATGGAACACCTATGCATGTATCTATAAGTTATATAGGCGGGGAAAACGCCAGTTATGTCATCGCAGGGGATGAGAACAACAGCAAGTTCTATAGCGGTTTCAACTGGAAAGAGTAGTTACATCCTTTGATGGTTTGTCCTTGGCGCATGCTGAGGACATTTTTTTTGCATGGCGGAAGAAAATTTTGTTGACAGAGGATATGTCATCATTCATTATATAACCATATATAACGTCTTATATTGGTTTAGGAGGTAATAATGAAAACCGAACATGTAAGCGCAATTGAAAATGCGGTCAAGGCCGTAGTAGGGAAGAAGAAAATCAATCATTTCTACTTCGTCGCATGCGGGGGCTCTCTGGCATTCATGATGCCTGCTTCCTTCATTTTCTCCCGGGAGATCGACATCCCATCAAGCTACCATCCAGCAAATGAATTCGTACATATGCAGCCGAAATCCCTCGGAAAGGATTCCGTTGTAATCACATGTTCTCATTCCGGAACAACTCCTGAAACAGTCAAGGCGACTGAATACGCACGCTCAATGGGCGCAACCACTATCGCTTTAACACATCTTGAAGATTCTCCGCTTTGGAAGGCTGCTGAATACCCTCTCCATTACGACTGGGGGAAGGAAGCGGATTCCAGCGACCTGAACAAGGGCGTTCTCTACAGCCTCATATTCCGCATCCTGGATGGAATCTCCCCTTGTGAAAAGTACAAGAAGGGAATAAGGAGCATCGACGGCCTTGATGCTGCTATGAAGAAGGTAAGGGAGCAGTACAAGGAGGTTACAGCTCAGTGGGGGAGGAAGTACAAGAGGGAGAGCCTCATATATACGATGGGCAGCGGCGTCGACCTTGGGGAGACATATTCATTCTCGATCTGCCTCTTGATGGAGATGCAGTGGATCCATTCAAGCTGCATCCATTCAGGTGAATACTTCCACGGGCCGTTTGAGATAACGGATTTCGATGTACCGTTCATCATCGTAAAGGGGCTTGGTTCCACACGTCCTCTTGATGAGAGAGCATATGCTTTCTGCTCCAAGTACAGTGAGAAGATCATGCTTGTCGATGAAGCAACATTCGATATGTCGGACATCGATGAAGAGGTGAGGGAATACTATGCACCGCTTCTCACAGGTGCGGTTCTCAGAAGTCTTGCAGATGCACTGGCATACGAGCGTGGCCATGACCTTGGTGTAAGACGCTATATGTGGAAGATGCAGTACTGATTCATCAACAACCGAAAGGAGGAAAAACATATGAAGAAATTATTAGTTGCATTAATGCTTCTACTCGCGCTTTCCCCTGTTTTCGCAGGAGGGGCATCGGAAGGGCCTGAGGAAGGGCAGACTGAGATCTTCTTCTTCCATCGCTGGCCCAACGATCCGAAGAACTCGATGTTCAACGATCTTCTTGCACAGTACATGGAGGAGAATCCTGATGTATATATCAGCATGGACTGCATCCTCAACGACCAGTACAAGGAAAGAATCCGCATGATCGTTCCGACTGATGATGTTCCTGATGTATTCTCATCCTGGTCAGGTACTTTCGCCCAGGAGATGGTCGCATCGGGCAATGTCCTAGCTCTCAACGACATCTATCAAGCCGATCCCGAGTGGTCTGAAAAGCTTGCACCGGCAAGTGTCGCAGGATTCACATTCGATGGAACAATCTATGGAATTCCATGGAGCCAGGACGGAAAGGTCTTCTTTTACAACAGGAAGATCTTCAACGACCTCGGCCTTGAAGAGCCTGCGACCTGGACGGAGTTCATCGAACTTTTAGACACCCTCAGGGATGCAGGATATGAGAGTCCTGTAGCGGAAGGACTTGTGGACCAGTGGGCCGTCCTCCATTACCTTGGAACAATCAACCAGAGGATGATTGACGAGGAGACACTTGCAAAGGATTACAATGCCGCCACAGGTGAGTTCACGGATCCCGGTTATGTACGTGCACTCGAGTACTGGCAGCAGCTTACATCCTATATGGGTGAGGTTGCATCGGCAATCGACCATGAGACAGCGAGGAACACACTCTTCGCAACAGGGGAGGCTCCTATAATGTATCTGCAGTTTGCAGAGATCCCTCAGCTTGAGCAGGTCATCCCTGAGGATTTCGAGTATGGATTCTTCAACTTCCCTGCGTTTGAGGACGGAGAAGGGGATCCGAATGCACTCACAGGAGCTCCTGAGGGCTTTATGATCAGCAGTAAGGCTGAGAATATCGACGCATGTGTCGACTTCCTCAAGTGGCTTGTAAGCCCTGAGAGAGGCTATATCCTTTCAACCGTCGGCGGGGACATGTCATGCGTCGCCGGAGCTCTTGACGGGGATGGAGTCATCGATGCACAGAGGGAGGCTCTCGAGATGATTCAGAACGCATCCTATCTTGCAGCATGGTTCGACAATGCCTGCGATCCTTCCGTATACGTCGTCTATGGCCAGGGCGGACAGGCAATCGCAACAGGAGATGCTACACCTGAGAGTGTCATGGAGCAGGTAAGGACTGCCGCAGCATCCCTGCACTAGGTTTTCCTTGAAGGCTGGCGGGACTCTTCGCCCGTCGGCCGTTTTTATTTATTCAGAAAAAGGAGGGATGAATGAAAACAAAAAAGAATACGGGTGCGTTTCTTTTCTGCATCCCGGGTCTGTTGATACTGGCGATATTCGTCTACTTCCCGCTGATTGAGAATATCATATACAGCTTCCAGTCCTTCTCACTCTCTTCAACGACAAAGGAGTTTGCCGGACTGGCCAACTATAAGGAGCTTTTCTCGGATCCAATCATATGGCAGTCGATAAAAAACAATCTTTTATATGCCGTGGTCTCGATAATAATGCAGGTGATGTTCGGACTTGTCGTAGCTGCAATACTCGAAGATAAGGTTTTCAGAAAGAGCGAGTCTTTCTTCCAGACAGTGTTCTTCATTCCGACATTGCTTTCCCTGACAGTAGTATGTCTTCTCTTTGAGTTCATATACAACCCTCAGATGGGACTGTTGAACAGTTTCCTCGAAGCCGTGGGTCTTGACTCCCTTGTACGCATCTGGCTTGGCTCCAAGGATACTGCTATGCTTTCCATAATCGCCGTCTCCCAGTGGCAGAGCTTCGGATATATCACAATGCTCTTCATCGTTGCAATCCAGAAGATACCTGCGGACCTCTATGAGGCTGCAATCGTCGATGGGGCAGGCAAGATAAGGAGATTCTTTACAATCACATGTCCTATGGTGAAGCAGATGTTCTTCGTCACTATGGTTCTCACCGTCTCCGGTGCGTTCACAGTCTTCAACGAGCCGTACATCCTCACAGGTGGAGGGCCGGGGACTGCGACCATGGTCCTCTCCCTTCACATGTACCAGACTGGATTTGTTAAGAACAGGATGGGATACGCATCGGCCATCGCAATGCTTATCTTCGTAATCACTGCAGTGCTTTCATCGGTACAGTTCTTCTCGTTCGGCACGGGAAAGGAGGAAAGGGAATGAAAAAAGAAACGATAATTCCAAGATCCATATCAGGGCTGCTGATGTTCCTTTTCTGCATCGTGCTATCAATCATAATAATCTATCCTCTTCTATGGATCATAATGTCTTCATTCAAGGACTATATGAGCATCTATCAGGATGTATGGGGGCTGCCTGGAGAGTGGCATTTCGACAATTATGTCAGAGCCTGGACAAGAGGTATATCCCAATACTTCGTCAACAGCATCATAGTGACGATCTGTACCCTCATCGGTGTTTTGTTCATCGCATCCACCCTTGCATTCGGAGTCACTCAGCTCAGGGGCAAGGTCGGCTACATCGTGTTCCTTGCGGTAATGGTCTGTCTGCTTCTTTCCCCTCAGGTGTGTGTGCTTCCTCTTTTCATACTCCTCAGGAGTGTCGGGCTCAATAAGACCTACCTTGCGATGATACTCCCGTACATCGCATTCCGGCTTCCGATGTCGGTCATGCTCATAAGGTCGTTCTTCGTCGGAATCTCAAAGGAGATGGAGGAGGCTGCCATAATGGATGGTGCGACTCTATGGCAGATCTTCTACAAGATATATGTTCCTCTGTCGAAACCTATTCTTTCCACTGTCACGATCATGACCATATACTATGCATGGAACGAATTCCTTTTCGCAACCATCCTGGTTGACAGTTCCTCCCTGAGAACCATCCCTGTTGGACTGATGGTGTTCAGGGACGGCTTGATGACCGAGTGGGGAGTCGTAATGGCTGGAATGGTGATTTCATGTATTCCTTTGATTATCGTATATCTTTGCATGTCGCGTAATTTCATACGTGGACTGACTGCTGGTTCGGTTAAGGGGTGAGGCTGAATGAAACTGATATGTATAGGGGACAACGTTGTCGACTGCTATCTCGATGAGGGGATCTACTATCCTGGAGGAAATGCGGTGAACGTCGCTGTGAATGCTAAGAAGGATGGAGCTGTGAAGGTAGGCTACATCGGAGTCTTCGGTGATGACGAGGAGGCTGAAAGTATTATTGCAGACCTCCATGCTGAAGGGGTCGATACCACCCGTTCGAGGAGGGTATATGCCCCTACGGCCCATCCAGGAGTGAAGCTCGAGGATGGAGATAGAGTATTTGTAAAAGGGCTGAGGGATACTTGCCAGCATCTCTTTTGCATAAGGATTGTGGATGAGGATATAGAAGTCATAAAGGATTACGACCTCATCCATACAAGTTGCTTCTCAAATCTCGAGTACGAGCTGGAAGGGCTTTCGAAACTTCTCGATGTATCTTTCGATTATTCAGAGAGGATGGATGATGAGTATCTGGAAAGGACGATAAGGCATGTCAAATATGCCTTCTTCTCCGCCTCAGGCTTCTCAGATGAGGATGCCAAGGCATTCCTTGAACACGCGCATGACCTCGGAGGAACCATCATAGGAGTCACAAGGGGAAGCAGGGGTGCGCTTTTCTATGATGGGAATGAGTACTATGCACAGCCTGTGAAGTTCGTAACCCCTGTCGATACCATGGGCGCGGGGGACAGCTTCATTGCAGGATTCCTTGTAAAGATTGCTGATGGCTCTTCCATCCCTGAGGCACTTGACTACGCTGCCACTGTCAGTGCGGAGACATGTCTTATACATGGCGGATGGGGCCATCCTCACAAACTACACTAGTCCTCCTTTTTTTCATCAGATAGATGGGCTGCTTCGAAGTGACATTTGAGGCAGCTTTTTTTCTTGAAGTTGTGCGATAATGACAGGGGAGGCATATCATGCTCAGAAAAGCCGTATTCAAAGGTTCCTGGTACCCCGGAGCGTTGGAAGAACTTGATGAAATGGTGTCTGTGGATGGCAGTGGCGACTATAGGGCGTCAGTCCTTCCTCACTCAGGGCTCTTTTACAGCGCTCCTCTGATCAGTGATTTCTTCAAAGGTCTGAGTGATGCTGTGAAGAGGATCGTCATCATAAGCCCTTCCCATTATTACCCTTTGGAAAGCAACAGGCTTTATGTTTCCGACTTCTCGCTTTCAGAGACTCCATATGGGAATATAAAGACTGAGCCTTTTCCTTTGGAGGGAGAGGTTTTCAACAATGCAATTGCAAAGGAGCATGGCATCGAGATGTTCCTGCCGTTTGTAAAGAAGAAGGGCTTGGTCGTCTCTTATGCTCTTCTTACTTCTTTTTCATCTTTCGAGGAGCTTGAAAAGATGGGGATGTATCTTGCAGAGGTGATCGATGATGAAACAGCCTTGATCGCTTCAAGTGACTTCACTCACTACGGGAAACGCTTCGGATATGCACCATATGGCTCTGATGCTCTGGAAAAAGTGGAGAAGCAGGATTTCATGGTAGCCTCCGCACTGGCAGAGGGAAGGGTGGAGGATGTCTTCAAGATACATAGGGACATGACCATCTGCGGAAGTGCGCCTGCGATGTTGCTTTCCTATCTGATGGCAGAGTCGGGGTACGAAGGCTTTCTCGGCAAGCATTACACTTCATATGATGTATATGCTCAGGATGCGGATGATTTCGTCTCCTATTTCGATGTGTTCTGGAGGAGGAAATGAACAAAGCTGAGAAAAAGAGGATATTGGATTTTGCTTACAATGTCCTTCATGGTCTATTTAATGATGAGAAAATCGATGTTCCTGAATCTGATTTACGCATGGGTGTTTTCGTCACCCTCAGGAAGAAAGGTTCGCTCAGAGGTTGCATAGGGTACATGCAGGGGATATGTCCGCTTTATGAGATGATAAGACTGCTTGTCAGGGATGCTGCCACCTGCGACTACAGGTTCCCTCCGGTTGAAGAGAGCGAATTGAAGGATATCAGCATTGAGATATCACTTCTTACTCCAATGAGGAAGATAAAAAGCCTTGATGAATTCACCCTTGGAAAGGACGGGCTTATGATGAATGTCAGAGGTTGGAGAGCCGTATTCCTCCCCTCCGTCGCAGAAGAGACAGGGTGGGATGAGAAGACATTCTTTGAGCAGCTTTCCCTCAAAGCGGGACTTGGGAAGGATGCCTATCTCGATGAAGATGCATCTTTTGAGATCTTCCAGGCTGAGGTGATAGCGTGACTTGTGATTTCTGCTACCGTAGATGCGATATAGCAGAAGGGGGATATGGCATCTGCCGCTCAAGGGCAGTGAAGGACGGAAAGCTTCTGAGCCCCCATTACTCTGAGCTCTGTTCCGCTGCCTTGGATCCTGTAGAGAAGAAACCTCTCTATCATTTCCATCCGGGAACGAAGACCCTTTCGATTGCAGAGGAGGGTTGCAACTTCTTCTGCTCATTCTGCCAGAACTATGAGATATCACGCCATCATAAGGAGCATGTCTGCATCGACGAGGATACGATAGTCGATATAGCACTCAATGAGGGCGCTCCATCAATAAGCTACACATATTCAGAGCCCATTGTCTGGCAGGATTACATGCTCTCTGTTGCAGCGAAGGCAAAAGGGAAAGGCCTGATGAACATCATGGTCTCAAATGGAAGTTTCTCTGATGAGTCAATAAAGAGGATCCTTCCGTTTATCGATGCCTACAACATCGACCTCAAAGGAGATGAAAGATTCTATAATGGGATTGTGAAGGCGAGCGCCATCCCTGTAAGAAAGGGGATTGAGAAGATTTCAAACTATGGCTCACACCTTGAAGTCACCACCATGATAATCGAAGGAATCCACAATGAAGGCATGATCCGGGAGATAGGCAGGTTTCTTTCTGATGCAGGAGTCAAGGTCTGGCATCTGACAAGATTCTTCCCATCTTATATGATGGATGACAGGAAAGAGACGAGTGAGGCATATCTTACAAGGATGTATGAAGTTGCAAGGCAATGCAATATTCCATACATCTATCGGGGCAACAGCATTTCACATGATGATACCATCTGTCCGAACTGTGGAACAAAGATAGACAGATATGTGACAAATGGCGTATGTAATCATTGTAATGCAGTGATTTACGGTGAATTCATATAAATGTACGATTTTAGTAACCTGTTCATGTTTTTTGAGTTATACTTATAAAAACTTAAATGGCAATGGAGTAGAAAATGAGAAAAACATTATTGGTTCTATTATTGGTTGCAGCAGTTCTTTCCTCTGCTTTTGCAGCAAAGGATTCTTCTGTGATGCTTGGACTTTCCAGCGGATATAGTCAGCTTGTAAGTTTCCATGAAAATGCGGACTCTACAAGTATGGATATTGTACCTGTCAAAGCAGATGCACTTTTCTACCTTGGAGACAGCTTCGCACTCAATGTCGCATTAGGTATGGACATCTATCTTCCTGAAATTGATGGAGCAGATGCTCAGACCGGGTTTGTGGCAGACATTCTTGCCTACTACAGGCTTAAGGCCGGAGATTCCTTTGATATTCTCTTAGGTGGTGGTATGTCGTATAGGAATCAGACGGAGCGTGGAACAGGCGAGGGAAATACAACATCTGAATCTGTGAATATGCTGGCCCTTATGGCGTCTCTCAGACTGCAGATTGCAGCATCTGATCACCTTGGTATTTTTGCAGGAGCTGATGTTGGCTATAATATTATGAATAAAGCTACTTTTAAAGCTGATAGCATAAGTATTGATGTAAGCCCGAAAAACGTAAATATAATGCCATGGGCGGTAAAAGCAGGTATCAACTACAGGTTCTAATTCTGCTTGATATTTCACATGAAGCTCCTGAGGATTGACTTCGGGAGCTTTCTTTTTGTCTCTTTTAGTGTATGATGGAAAGCCGTAGGAGTCTTTATGCTGGATGTGATTTTAAGGGCTTCATTCTTCTTTGGAATGATTGTTCTTGCATATATTCTCAAAAAAATCGGTGTAGTTAGGAAAAGTGATGCAGAAGCGCTAGGAAGGATTATCATGAACATAACACTTCCTGCTGCAATCCTGACATCTTTCAGGACATATGTTTTCGATATCTCCATAATGCTCATAACCCTGATAGGGTTTCTTTCTACTATTTTCATGAGCGCTCTCGGCTATCTGATTTCTATGAAGAAGAGCAGGGAGGAGAGAATCTTCTACATGCTTAATCTTCCTGCATATAACATCGGCAATTTCACTCTTCCGTTCGTATCCGGCTTCCTTGGAGCTGTAGGAACGGTTGCGACCTGCCTTTTCGATATGGGAAATGCACTCATGTGCGTCGGTGGAAACCTTGTTGTGACAGAACTTGCAGTCGATGGAAGAAAGAAAGGAAGAAGCATCCCTCTTTCGCTTCTCTCTGTCTTCACAAAGCCATCTGTTGCTGTCTATACCCTCATGACGATACTTGCGGTAATCGGGGTGAAGCTTCCTGACATCGTTTTTGATTTCGCAGCTTCGATCAGCCCGGCAAACGGCATCATCGCGATGTTCATGATCGGAATAATGTTTGAATTCACTTTCAGCAAGGAGAACTTGAAGGAAGTGGTGATTGTGAATGTGCTGCGTCTGGCTCTTGCGGCCTTGATTGCATATTTCTTCTACTCTCTTACAGATTTCTCTTATGAGGTGAGGAAGGCCGCGGCAATTACGGCATTTGCCCCGATCAGCAGCGCAGCCGGCGCCTTCTGCCAGGACCTGAAGGGCAACCAGGAGCTGGAGGGATTTGCAAGTACTCTATCGATAATGCTTTCCCTTATAATAATCCCGATACTGCTGATGGTGCTTTGATTGCCCGCACTGCTATGAAAGAGGGGATGTTCAGTTCATCGAGAAGACCGTAGCCGTTTGTGTCCTCATAGAGGTCTGTGATGATGAAACCTGCTTTTACAACCCCTCCGATCTGCTCTGTGATCGAGTGGGAGAACTGCATCCCGTCTTCTTCTCTGAACAGTGAAGGGTCTTGTAGCGGATTGAATGGAAGAGACTGTGCAATCCTGGATTCATCGTTTACGTCCGTGATATAGTTGATTCCGTTTTCAAAGGTTATCATCAGGATTCCATTGTCTTTAAGTATTCTTGCACATTCCTTCAACAGAGGTTCCACTTTCTCGATATAGCATAGGGAAGGCGGGCAGAATATGATATCGAAACAAGCATTGGAAAAAGGAAGAGGTTTTGACATATCAGCCTTTACGATATCTACTTTGTACCCCTCTCTTTTTGAGACGATACGTTCGGATTCAAGCTGCATGTCGTTGTAATCGAGGACCGTGCATTCAGCTCCAAGTGCAGAAAAGATTGGAATCTGCTGTCCTCCTCCTGATGCAAGGCCCAGAAGGCGTTTCCCTTTCAGATCACCAAACCATGAGTGCGGTACGTTCTTCTTCGGGGTAAGCTTTACATCCCATTGTCCTGACAGTGCCTTCTGGTATGTTTCGCTGTCGATAGGGATTCCCCATGCCCAGCCGTCCTTGATCCACTTTGAAATCGTTTCTGCATTGATATCCTGATAATCCATGATTGAATGCTAACATAATTGTCTTTGCATTGCCGTTCTTCATTAAAGCTTTCAAATTAATAATGAAAAACTCCAAAAAGACTAGAGAAATGGGTAATTATTGGAAGAATCCTGTCAAAAGGCTGTTTCCTCAATGCTTGTAACGAATGCTTTTTTCCTGTGGATGATGATGGAGTATTGCAGAATCGTATCATATTCCTCAAAAGATTTCCTATAGTCTTTTTCTTTTATCTGTGATAACGCTTCACTTTTTTTAGATTCTATTTCATCTTCTTTTCTTGCTTGTTTTATTTCAAATATCGCCGCTCTTGAGTTCTTATCATCCAACAGCACAATATCGGGCCTTCCCAACCCTGATTCTAAATTGGATTTCACTGCACACTGTACGAGTCCTGTGGGAAGAGTCGGGCACTCCTCCTTTATCCTCCCATACTGGACCTTATGAAGAAACCTCTTGGATGTGCTGTTATTGATGAGGCACTCTGATGCCATGTTGAATGCCTTTGCATACTGCTTGCCCGTCTCCACTATGGAGGAGACTTACTTGCCAGTGAGCTTTGGGAAAACAGTTATTGATTTTCTCATGTATGTAACATAGCACGATTTAAGGAAATTAAAAAAAACAATTCCATTAGTCAAACACTGCAGCAAGCGAAAAACAACAGGACGGCTTGCATCTTCAGCCATATTTTTCGAATTCAATTTACCAAGGAGGTCTTGTCCACATGATTGCTTGTCTTCTCTTCATCGGATGGTGTTTCCATTCACATCTTGGGAATAAGGGGATTGCAACATTCATCCTGCAGGACTAGTATATCAGTTTTTTACGGCGGTACCTTTTATAAAAATAAGCAAAAGTATCAATCAAAAAACAGTGCATCATAAAATAGATAAAAAAATTTTTACAAATGTGTTGACATCTCTCTTTGTTTTTGGCATATTATCGTACGTTGAAATTGCACTGGCAAAGCCATGGGATTTCCATTATGGTGGAAGTAGTTCAGTGGTAGAGCGCCAGATTGTGGATCTGGTTGTCGAGGGTTCGAATCCCTTCTTCCACCCAAAACCTAAGCGCTCGTAGCTCAACGGATAGAGCGTCGGACTTCGAATCCGCAGGTTACAGGTTCGAGTCCTGCCGGGCGCATGAAGACAAATTTGGGCCGCTAGCTCAGCTGGTAGAGCAGCAGACTCTTAATCTGCGGGTCAAAGGTTCGATCCCTTTGCGGCTCATAAATATACCAAGCACTGCGAAAGTGGTGATTAACTGCGAGAGTGGTGGAATTGGTATACACGCTAGTCTTAGGAACTAGTGCTTCGGCTTGCGGGTTCGAGTCCCGCCTCTCGCAAGACCAAAAAACATGCGAAAGTAGCTCAGTGGTAGAGCTCCACCTTGCCAAGGTGGATGTCGCGGGTTCAAGTCCCGTCTTTCGCTCTTCTTGTTAGTCCTTACATTGTAAGGACTTTTTTATTTTGAATATTTTTCTTGAAAAACATCTGCTACTATCTCAGAATTGTTCTCATGAAAGGTGTGATTGTTGATGGTTATTCTTTGAATCCTGGTGATTTGTCTTATGATATATTCTCTTCCCTTCTTCCGTTTGATGTCTATGATGTGACAAAGGATGATGAGGTGTTTGAGAGATGCAGTGATAAGGAGATTGTGATAACAAACAAGATTCCTTTTTCGAGGGGGAGAATGCAGAGCCTTCCTGCTTTGAAGTACATAGGGGTGACGGCAACTGGATACAACATAATAGATATAGAGGCGGCGAAAGAGCTTGGCATCGCAGTCACCAACATCCCTTCATACAGCACAGATGCGGTTGCACAGCATGTCTTTGCATTCATACTTTCCATTTCAAATGCAGTGATGCAGCATGATGAGGCCGTCAAGAGGGGGATGTGGGAGAATTGTGGGAACTTCTGCTTCTGGCTTTCTCCTCTTTTCGAGCTGAAAGGAAAGACCCTTGGCATCATAGGGCTCGGCAATATAGGGAGAAGAGTTGCGGAGATTGCAAAGGCCTTCGGCATGGAGGTACTCTCATATTCCCCTCATTCGAGGGTGGAGGGAATAAAGTCCCTGAGCTTTGATGAAGTGCTCTCTGAAAGTGATATAATAACACTGCATTGCCCGCTTACAAAAGATAGTGCAAAGATGATAAACGAAGAGAGCCTGAAGCAAGTGAAGAAAGGAGCTGTGTTGATAAACGCCTCCCGCGGAGGTCTTGTGGATGAGGGTGCAGTGATCAAGGCATTGGATGACGGGGTTCTCTCACATTACTGTGCAGACGTCCTTTCCGAGGAGCCACCGAAGAACAATATTCTTTCCATGCATCCGAAAGCGGTTATCACACCACATATCGCATGGGCTCCTCTTGAGACGAGGAGGAGACTGCTGGATATGGTCTATGAAAACCTCAGGAGCTTCCTTGAAGGGGGAAGCCTCAACAGGGTGGTGTAATAATGAGCCGTAATGTATTCGATAACCCTTCATTCTTCTCCAAGTACATGGAACTTAGGAAGGACTACAACCATAATGACCTTCTTGAGCACCCTGAGATGGAGAGGCTTTGCCCTTCTTTGAAAGGAAAAAGAGTCATCGATCTCGGATGCGGATATGGCTCGTACGCCAAGTCTTTTATTGAAAAAGGTGCATCGTATTATCTTGGCATTGATGCCTCTGAGAATATGATAAGAAAAGCAGAGAGTGAGAATGAGGGGGATAATATAGAGTATAGGGTCATGAATCTTGATGATCTAGGCAGCATTGAAGGGAATTTCGATTTAGCGTATTCTTCGCTCGTCTTCCATTACATCGAGGATTTCGACAAGCTTCTAAGGGATATCCATTCCATCCTGAATGATGGCGGAATCCTTCTTTTTTCACAGATGCATCCGATTATCAGCGCAAGCTACGCATATAGTGGATATTTCGAAGGGGACTATTTCGCCTTCTCTTCCTACCAGGAGGAGGGCAGGAGGGAAGGACATTGGTTCAAGCAAAAGGTCATAAGCTATCATAGGAAGATGTCGAGCATAATAAATTCCCTCTCTTCTGCTGGGTTCATGATTGAAAAGATTTCTGAGCCGATTCCCACAAGTGAGGCTATAAGGGAGCTGCCGGCACTTGAAAAGGATTTGACAAGGCCTACGTTCCTGATAGTCAGGGCAAGGAAAATCAACATATGAACATCAGGCCCGTCTTAGTCTCGAAGATATGCTCATAGGCTTCCCTCATAGGCATTGACAAGATAATCCGATTCCAAGAGTATGCTCCAGTCGATACCTCCGACTTTCGAGTATGTGTGGTGATGTCTACAAGGAAGTAGACTCTTATCTGTCACTTTTTTAAGAAAAAACTGCGAAATAACCATCATGAAACGGGAGAAAAGTCCTCTTTGAGGGAAAAGAAGTAGTTCCTTCATTTTCCTGGACAGCCTAAAGTGATGTTTTTGCTATCGTTAAATACTTTCAAGTAAAGATATTATAGTTTTCTTCTGAAAATTTTTTAAAAACTTTTATTTAAGCGAGGGAATACTCGTTGCATATTTATTCATAAAATGTATATTATAGCAATTAATTAAAATATTCATATTTTTTGAGGAGGGTGAGTATTATGAGAAAAGTATTGGCAATTGCCTTAGTTGCTCTTGTTGCGGTATTCTCTGTCGCAGCCGGCGGCTCCAGCGAAGGGGGAGCGGATACACTTAAGATCGGATTCATCGGACCACTTACCGGCGATAACGCCAACTATGGTATCAGATGTTCAAATGCGGCACGTCTTGCAATCAATGAAATCAATGAGGCAGGTGGCGTGAACGGCATGCAGCTTGAACTCATCGCAGAGGATAGCCAGGGTGCTGTCGACAGAGCTATCTCAAGCTATGAAAAGCTTGCATATACGGATGATGTAGTAGCCATCATCGGACCTGTCTTCACATCTCCAGCTCTTGCGGTTGCTCAGCGCTGCTATGAGGATGGAGTCGTCATGATCAGCCCAAGTGCTACACACAAGGATGTCACAGCTCTTGGTGACTGGGTATATAGAACTGTTCCTTCCGACTCTCTCCAGTCAGAAGTTGCAGCACACTATTTCTATGAAGTCCTCGGATACAGGAACATCGCATGTCTCTATGCTATGAACGATTACAGCCAGGGTCTTGCAGAGGGTGTCGAGGAGACATTCACAGCTCTCGGTGGAACCATCACAAGCATGCAGACATGTATGGTTGGCGACAGGGATTTCAGGACTCAGCTTGGTGAAATCAGGACGACCAATCCGGAAGCGATCTACATTCCTAACTACACAGTAGAGGATGCTCAGATCCTTGAGCAGGCATCACAGCTCGGAATGAATATCCCATTCCTTTCTTCAGATGGATTCTCCGATCCTGAGATCTACAACCTCGCAGGGGATTTCACAGATGGCGTAATCTACGTCGGTCCTGCACAGGCAGAGGCTTCTACAATCCTTGCTGATTTCCAGGCGGCATATTCTGCAGCCTACAATGGTGATGCTCCAGACAGCTTCGCTACAAACTCCTACGATGCTACATACATCCTCCGCGATGCTCTTGCAAGAGTATTTGAGAATGGTGGAGACCTCTCCGATATCGATGCTTTCAGAGCTATGGTCAACGAGCAGGTCAAGGCAACGGATGATTTTGAAGGTGCAAACGGAATCATCAACTTCGCTGCAAACGGTGATATGGTTGCAAGCCAGGGAGTTTATGATGTAGAGGGTACGACTCCTGTATACGTAGGCTCATTCCAGGTTGTTGACAATCACATCGTTCAGGTGGACTAATAATAATCAGGCTAGACAACGGCTGTCCGGCAATCCCGGGCAGCTTAGTCATTTCATAGAACTTATTTTTGGAGGATGGTATCTTGAATACTCTTATCCAGTATCTTCAATATTTCTTGAACGGCATAACCCTTGGTGCGATTTATGCTCTCATCGCTTTGGGCTATACGATGGTTTACGGAATATTGAAATTCATCAACTTCGCTCATGGTGATATCCTTATGATCGGAGCCTATACGGGACTGTTGACGTATACTGCTCTGCTAGGGGAGAGCACGAATGCGGCATGGATGCTCATTTCATTCTTCATTGCGATGCTTCTCAGCATGGCATTCTGTGCTGTGCTTGGTATGTTTATCGAGAAAGTCGCATACAAGCCGCTAAGAAATGCGAACCGTCTTGCTCCGCTTCTTTCTGCAATCGGAGTCTCCTTCATCCTCAGCAATGGTGCTGCATGGATGTTCGGAACACAGTCAAGACGTTTCCCATATCCTTTTGACGACACCCCGATTGTAATCGCAGGGCTGTCGATCACCCCTCACCAGATTTTGACAATAGCGGTCTCCATCATAATGATGATCGTCCTTACCTCATTTGTAAACAGGACGAGGATGGGTAAGGCCATGAGGGCGACAAGCCTTGACCAGCCGACAAGTGAGCTGATGGGAATCGATGTGAACAGGGTCATCTCCATGACATTCGCAATCGGATCGGCTCTTGCCGCTGTAGGAGGAATACTTGCTTCCTTCGATTTCAGGGTATATGCAAGTATGGGAACGATGACTGGTCTCAAAGCGTTCGTAGCCGCCGTCATCGGAGGAATCGGAAACATACAGGGTGCCATGCTCGGAGGTATCATCCTCGGAATCCTTGAATCGGTTGGAGCTCCCTTGCTTGGAATTCCAAGCGCCTTGAGGGACACTATAGCATTTGCAACCCTGATCATCATATTGCTTGTAAAGCCGGATGGAATCTTAGGCAAGAATGAGAGGGAGAAGGTATAATGTTGAATTTCTTTCAATTAATCATAATCTATGCTGGAATCTATGCGCTCATGGCAATCGGCCAGAACTGCATTACCGGAAATACAGGCATGCTTTCCCTCTGCCACGCAGGGTTCTTCTGCATTGGAAGCTATGCAACCGGCATACTTTGCAAGACGCTTGGGCTTTCTTTCTGGATCTCCCTTCCTGTTGCAGCCCTCTGCTCTGCAATCGTCGGATTCATCATCGGAGTGCCTACACTCCGCCTCAAGGGTGACTATCTTTGTATTGCGACACTCGGGCTTGGGGAGATTATCAGGAACATCGCGACAAACATGAATCCTGTTGGTCTTATGTCCATTCCAAGAGCAGAGCTCTTCGGCTATCAGTTCTCTTCAAGGAACAAGGTCACATTCATCCTTCTCGTATGGTTCTTCGTCCTTGTCGCATACTTCCTTTTCAGGCAGCTTGCCCATTCCCGTATTGGAAGGGCGATGACAGCGGTAAGGGAGGATGAGGTTGCTGCACAGTCCAATGGAATCGACGTCGCAAAGTATAAGATTGGAGCATTCACCCTTGGTGCGGCCATCGGTGGAACTGCAGGGTGCTTTGCTACTGCCTATACGCTGACCGTTCAGCCAAGCTCATATACGTTCATGGTCTCTGTAATGGTCCTCTGCATGGTCGTTCTTGGAGGTATGGGTAACCTCAAGGGGGTTATCGTTGGAGCGTTCATCATTGAATTCATCCAGTATTTCCCCCAGCTTGTCGGGCTTTCGAGTGTGATTCCCGCTCAGGCTACGCAGATCATCTACGGGCTTTGTCTTGTCATCCTTATGATATGGAGGCCGCAGGGAATACTCGGACGCGATAAGTATCGCTATGGGGATCCCCGGAGTACAAAAGAAAAGTTCATATCCTACTTCAAGAGGGAAGGAAAGAAGGGAGGTAAGGCATGAAGATCCTGGAAACTGAGAACCTCTCAAGGATTTTCGGAGGAGTCGTCGCTGTAAATGATGTGAACTTCTCCGTATATGAAGGTATGGTAAACGGTCTCATCGGACCGAATGGTGCCGGCAAGACGACTCTTTTCAATCAGATAACCGGAATGGACAAACCTACCAGGGGAAAGATCATATTCGATGGAAAGGATATTACGGGTCTGCCAGCATGGAAGATCAGCAGACTAGGGATTGCCAGGACATTCCAGAACATCAGACTCTATCGTGAGCTTACTGTTGTAGAGAATGTCATGATGGGCCTTCATTTCAAGGTCGGAAAAGATCCGTTCAAAGGTAGGTTCACCCAGGCTGTTAAGAGCTATCTTTTCGCATCCCGTGAGAACAAGGAGCTCTATATTGAGGCCCTTGAATGGCTCCGCTTCTTCGATCTGGAGGCAGAGGCCCAGGAGTTTGCACGCAATCTTCCATATGGAAGACAGAGGGAGCTCGAGATTGCAAGAGCCCTTGCCGCAGGACCGAAGGTATTGTTCCTTGATGAGCCAGCTGCCGGTATGAACCCGGCTGAGACGGAGCATCTGATGACAATCGTAGATAAGATAAAGAAGCATGGAATCACAGTTGTCCTCATCGAGCATGACATGAAGCTTGTCATGAACATCTGTGATAACATCACCGTGCTCAGCTTCGGTCAGAAGATCGCGGAGGGAAGTCCTGAGGAAATCAAGAGCAATCCTCTGGTAATCGAGGCTTACCTTGGAAGAGAGGAGGACTGATGAGCGATTTATTGTTATCAATTGATAAAATAAGTGTTAAGTATGGTTCCATTGAGGCTCTTCATGAAGTCTCGATGCATGTCAGGAAAGGGGATATCGTATCACTTATCGGAGCGAATGGTGCGGGAAAGAGTACTCTTTTGAAGGCCATAATGGCTCAGGTCCCGCTTTCGACAGGAAGCATCTCCTTTGAAGGGGAGGAGATCTGCAGTGCAAAGAAGCATGTGAAGACAACTCATCAGCTTGCCGCAATCGGTATGGCCCTTGTCCCTGAAGGACGTCATGTCTTTGCTGATATGACTGTTGAGGAGAATCTCGATATGGGGGCGTTCCTTGTCAAGGACTCGAAACTCATAGAGAGGAAGAAGGAGGAGATGTTCGATTTCTTCCCGATTCTCTCGCAGAGGAGAAAGCAGAAGACGAGAAGCCTTTCGGGGGGAGAGCAGCAGATGATGGCTATCGCCAGAGCACTCATGTCCTCACCAAAGCTTCTTCTCCTCGATGAACCCGGACTCGGTCTGGCTCCTCTGATCGTCCAGGACATCTTCCATAAGATCAGGAAGATAAACGAAGAGGATAAGGTGACCATTTTCCTCGTCGAGCAGAATGCGAGGATGGCACTTAAGAACTCCACCACAGGCTATGTCATGGAGACTGGAAACATCGTTCTTGCCGATTCGAGTGAGAATCTTTTGAACGACGACAAGGTAAGGGCGGCTTATCTTGGGGAATAAAAAAATCTAACAGTGGTGATTGCTTTCGGGTTATCATCTTACTAAAGGAGGATAATATGACGATAGAACGGAGAATGACCCTCAATCCGGTCACGATTTCACCGGACGCAAGTGTTGTAGAAGCATCTGAACTGATGAAGAAGGAGAAGGTCCATCGTCTTCCTGTGCTGGATAAGGATAAGAAGCTGGTGGGAGTCATAAGTGAGAAGGATATCCTCTATGCTTCCCCTTCCCCTGCATCAAGCCTTTCCATACATGAGATGGCATATCTTCTAAGTCAGCTGACGGTACGTAAGCTCATGACAAAGAACCCTGTGACTATAAATAAGGATGTTCCTGTGGAGGAGGCGGCCAGAATCATGGTGGACCAGGACCTTTCATGCCTGCCTGTGGTTGAAGGGGATCATCTCGTGGGCATCGTCAGCAAAAGCGATCTTTTCAAAATCCTGATAGAGCTCTTCGGAGCCAGGACGAAAGGTGTCCGCGTGAGTTTCCTTGTGGACGACAAGCCCGGCCTGATTGCAGACATCTCAAGGGAGCTTGCAAACGCCGATCTTGATATCATCTCATTCGGCACATTCATGGGAACCGATCCTACCAACAGGATCTGTACTGTAAAGGTCGCTACAGCAGATAGCGATAAGGTGATTTCACTTCTTAAACCGCATGTGAAGGCGATTCTTGATGTGAACAATGTTTGAATAAGATTGGTGCAGGTTTTCCTCCTGCACCATTTTTCTCATCTCGTCTTTTCATGGACCTCATGCCATTCCTTTTCGCTTTTATCAACCATTAGAGATGGCCTTTTCTTTTCGGGATGTACTTTTATCAGTGCAACAGTTGAGCAGAATGGCACATCGCGGTTCTTCAGTGATGATATGAATTCGTCCTTGAGATCGCACTCAAGATATTTGGAATAGGACTTGTTCCACCAGGATGTGGCGATCGCATCATCTATGTGTCGTATCTCCTTCAGATTCAGATATGCTATCTCCGCATTTGGAAGATATCTTCCTACGAGGCCTTCGAGGTCTTTTTCATCCCATGATGAAAGACGGGATTCAAGGTAGATCCTTTCTTCCGCCTCTTTTGCTTTTTTTGCAATCCCGCCGCTTAAAAAGGAGCTGACACGGGAGGATCTTCTTGCGACAGCAGAAGAGATCAGCAATACAGTCTTTTCATTCATCCTTTTCCTGATAAGGGATAAGACACGCTCGCCTTTTTTTAGGTCTATAAGGATGTCACGGCAGGTGATGAGTGAGAAATCGATCTCCTCATCGAGGGATGAAAGGGCATCTTCATATCCCGGGTCGATGATTATCTCTGGTCTGTTGAGTTCATCAAGCTCTGCGGTGATCTGCTCTATTGCATCCTTCTCCTCTCTTTTCCTGACGATTGCAGTTACTGATCCTTCAGGGGTCATCTTAAGAGCGGGATAGAGAAGGAGTCCTGTGCCTGCATTGATAATCAGTGCATTCGCATGCCTTGGAATCCCTACCTCAGAGTAAAGGGAGTCACGTATCTTCTTGAGCTCCTCGCTTCTTTGGCTCATCGCCCTGTTGAGCCAGATATCCTTTTTCCTGTCATCGGGGCTCCATGTGAGTACTTCTTCTCCGTCATCGATGTTTATGCTTTCAAGCTGGCTCATCCTGTGCTCGATCACGCTCTCCTTGATGCTTCTCTCATATCCGAGGTCGCCAGGGCGGTAATAGATCTTTCCGACAAGGGATGATGGCAGGTATTGTTGTGATACCCAGTGGTCCTTGAATGAATGAGGATAGAGATATCCTTTTCCATGGCCGAAACCTTCCTTGTCCCTGCTGTCATCTTTAAGATGATTGGGAACCTCATCATTTGCCTCTTTTTCGACGTCGCTCAGTGCGTCGAAGAAAGCCATGGTGGAATTGCTCTTCTTTGTAGTCGCAAGATAGAGTGCGGCCTGTGCAAGATGGAATCTTCCCTCTGGAAGTCCTATTCTGTCGAAAGCCGAGGCACATGCCTCTACGACAGAGATTGCATCCGGATCGGCAAGGCCTACATCCTCGCTGGCGCTTATGAGCATCCTGCGGAATATAAAGCGTGGGTCTTCTCCTGCTGCAACCATCCTTGCAAGCCAGTATAGTGTCGCATCCGGATCGCTGCCTCTTATGCTCTTTATGAATGCGCTTATCACATCGAAATGGTAGTCCCCTTCCTTGTCATAAAGCACAGCCTTCTTCTGTATGGATTCCTCTGCGGCTTCTTTTGAGATGTATATCTCAGTGCCATCCTCAGGAGGAAATGGTTCGACGGATGTCTCGACTGCAAGCTCGAGTGCGTTGAGAAGACTTCTTGCATCTCCTCCTGCGACATCCACAAGATGCTCAAGCGCACCTTCCTCGAATGATACCTTGAATCTTCCATATCCTCTCTCTTTGTCTGCAAGTGCCTGAACGGCGATTTTCTCCAGATCCTTTTTTTCCAGTTTTTTCAACTGGAAGATCCTTGAACGGGAGACTAGTGCCGCATTCACTTCGAAATAAGGATTTTCCGTCGTAGCCCCTATGAGTATGACTGTTCCGTTCTCGACCCAGGGAAGAAGGGCATCCTGCTGTCTTTTGTTCCACCTGTGGACTTCATCTATGAAGAGTATGGTCTTTATGCCATGCAGACTTCGGCGTTCTTTTGCCGCGTTTATCTCCACCTCCAGTTCCTTCAATCCTGCAAGAACTGCATTGAGTGTGGAGAAATGGCTTTTTGTCGTATTGGCAATCACCTTTGCGAGTGTCGTCTTCCCCGTTCCCGGTGGGCCGTAGAATATTATTGATGACAGCTGGTCGAGCTGGATGGCACGGCGGAGCAGCCTTCCTTTTCCGAGTATGTGCTCCTGTCCTACATATTCATCCAGTGTCCTCGGCCTCATCCTGCTTGCAAGCGGTTCGCTCTCGCTGGAGATGCTGGATTCGAAAAGATCCATTTTAAAGTTCCTCCCAGAAATATGCATATAGAGGATTTCTCTGCTGGCTAAGTGGCGTGTTCCTCAGCTTTATTTCATTCTGATACAGCTCTTGATAGACCATTTGCGCGACATACTCCGATGCCTTGCCATAGTCGAAAGGACCAATCTCCCCCAGACTTTGTTCGTGCCCGACCTTATGAAGGTTCTCATAGTTCTTCTTCAATACATCACATTCAAAAAGCAGTTCGCGGTAGATGTTTTCGAAAAGGGTGTTCTTTTCTCCGATGTAAGAGGCGATTATGGGTCTGATGTATGAGATGATGGCGCTTTCATTGGATGAGAACAAATCCGAGTCTATAAGGCTTTCTTTTGGATGAGCTGCCACATAGGAAAACCCATCGAGGGCATCAAGGGCATGCATTGCCGCTGCGTTGAGAAGGTCTTTCAGAGATGTTGATGCGTCCTTCTGCAGTCTGCTGTATCTGTAGAGGGTATCGGAATAATCTGCAAGGGAGGCAGGGAAAAGCGGCGCAACATCCTCCTCCGATATGTAGAAGGAGCTTATGGAGAGTGCGATCGTATCATGATAGAGCAGGGCAAGTGCTTCTTCTGCCTCCTCAATCGTTATAGTGCTCTGTTGTACTTCCTCCGTGGTATTGCAGCCTGCGGTAAGCAATAGAAGTAGAAGAAGTATAATTTTCGTGTACTTCACCGTTTTCACCCTTTTAAATATAGATATAATCTTGGAAAATCGCAAGTTTACAGTTATATTAATGATATAGGAGTAAATGAATTGAACAATACAAGTGTACTACAGGACGTCCAGGGGCGTGAGAACACCCTCCTGAGGAACGTTTATCTATATCTTATCGGGGGCCTTGCGCTTACTGCGCTGGTATCATATGCAATCTCTCTGAGCCCGAAGCTCATGGGAGTCGTCTTCAGCCCTGTTGCAATGATCATTGTCGTCATCGCTCAGTTTGCGGTTGTGATGGTGCTTTCCGGCAGGACGGAGAGCATGAAGGCGGGGACGGCTGTCCTCACATTCTTTTTGTATGCAATCCTGACAGGTGTGACATTCTCCATACTCTTCCTTGCATATGCCCCTGAGGCGATGGCGAAGGCTTTCATCAGCTCTGCATCGGTATTCGCAGGTGCGAGCATCTATGGAGCGTTTTCAAGGAAGAATGTAAGGAGCTGGGGGCGCTATCTCTTCATGGGTCTCTTCGGCCTTGTCATTGCAACGATGATCAACATGTTCTTCTTCTCGAGCATGATGGACCTTCTGATCTCTATGGTCGGCGTCGTTCTCTTCACAGGTCTTACAATCTGGGATACAAATAAGATTGTCGCCATGAACAGGGAGTATGGCGGGTATATCAGCCAGGCGGATTATACAAAGCTGGGAATCCTTGGAGCCCTGGACCTCTACCTTGATTTCATCAACATATTCCTCTATGTACTCAGACTTTTCGCACATGGAAACAGAGACTAGGGTAGTTGATGCGCAAAAGGACTATATCGTCCTTTTTAAAAGAAGCGGGCTGGATACCGTACCGCTGAAGAAAGAGAGGGAAAAATCCTCTCTTTTATCTTATGCTGCAGAGCTTTATCCTGAATGCCTCCTGGTAGGCGGGGACAATTACTGGGAAGGGGGAGTGCTGCATCGGCTTGACCGGCCCACATCCGGCCTTGTGCTTGTCGCAAGGAACCAGAAGTTCTATGACAGGATGATAGAAGAGCAGAAGAAGGGCGGATTCATCAAATCTTACCTCGCCCGTACGGAGGAATCCGTCATCCCGGAAGGTTTCCCTCCTTTTCCATTTGCTTTGAAGGAAGGACTTGCTATTCATTCGAAGTTCAGGAAGTACGGCAGGGGAGGCAAGGCTGTGCGTCCCATAGATCCATCTTCGTACCTCTATGAAAGGACGGAGAGGGAATATGAGACAATGGTGGAGAGGATCGACGGACATGATTTCCACCTTAAACTCCAGAGGGGATTCAGACATCAGATAAGATGCCATCTCGCATGGAGTGGAAATGCGATAGCAGGAGATCTCCTCTATGGTGGAAAAAAGAGGGACTCATTCGGCCTTGTCAGCTATGCGCTGGAATTCATGGGAGAGAGGGTGAGTCTGCTCTAGATGTCCTCCTCATCCTCTTTCATCTCTTCTTTTTCGAGTTCGAATTCATCCTCGCTTGTCACTTTCTCGATTCTTCGCTCCAGAGAAGATAGTGTCTTGTTGAGGCTCTTTGTGAGTTTTGATGCCTCCTCATATAGCTCTATGGCTTTCTCCAGTCCTGTGCTCTCATCCTTCAAAAGCTCCGTAATCTCTTCAAGTCTCTTCAAATCTGTTTCAAAGCTCACTTTTTCCCTCCGCTTTAACAATTGCTTTTCCATCATTCAGCCTGATGGTGTATTGCTCATCTAATTTCACTGATTCAATATTCTTGATTATTCTTCCTTGCCCATCAAGCATTATGGAATAGCCTCTTTCCAGAATGGATAGCGGACTGAGGTCCTCCACACTGTTTCCCAGCAGCAGAAGGCGGTTCCTTTTTGCCGCATATTCATCCTTGATGGTGTTCCTTATCTCGCAAAAGAGCTCCGTGATCTCCTCTTTTGCCTTTCTCTTGATATCCTTTACCGAGAGAGTGATCTCCCTCTCACACTCTTTCAGCCTTCCCTCATCCCGCCTGATGATCTCCGCAATTTCCCGCTCTATTTTCTCATCCAGGCTTGCCTTCTCATAGTTCATCCCGCTTATTCTGGATTTGAGCAATCTCTTGAGGTCCACTGATGCTTTCACTATGCCTTTGCAGGTTCCAAGCTTTTTGTGGATGATTGAGCTATCCATCTTTATCTTGGAAAGCTGCATCCTCTTTTTGCTCAGTATCGTCTTCATTTCCATACCCAGCTTGGCATCCATCTCCAAAAGAGCAAGGCGTTTCCTATATGATGACTCCGTTACTATCTCTGCTGCCGCGGATGGGGTGGGAGCCCTCAGGTCTGCGACGAAATCTGAAAGGGGGAAATCTGAATCGTGTCCTACCGCGCTTATGACAGGGATGACGCTTTCATGTATCGCTTCAATCACAGCTGTGCTTGAGTAAGGGGCGAGGTCCTCTTCGCTTCCACCGCCACGGCATACGATGAGCACATCGCATGGAGCGAAATTATTGGCCTGCCTGATGCGCATCGCGATATTCTCCTCTGCATCCCGTCCCTGGACAAGGGAAGGAAACAGCAGGAGGTTGATGCTTGGAGCCCTTCGTCGTGTTACATTCATGATGTCATGTATCACCGCCCCTTCTGCACTTGTTACAATTCCTATTGTGCTTATCTTCTCTGGAAGACTCTTCTTGTTCCCATCTTCGAAATATCCGAGGCTCTTGTAGTAGGCCCTTCTTTTCTCTATCTCGAGGCGAAGGTCTCCTTCTCCCTTGAGCCTTATCGTCTCTGCATTGAATGAAAGGCTTCCACCCTTCGGCCAGAAAGAGAGGGAGCCCTTAAGGATTACTACCTCTCCGTTTGAAGGTTTTCTCTCCTTCCAGTTGTGGCCGGCGAAACATGTGCAGTTCAAGAGGCTTCCATCCTTGTCCTTGATGGAAAAATACCAGTGTCTGGATTGATTGGAACGGAAGTTGCAGACTTCTCCTTCTACATTCAGACCATAGAACATCTCTCCCACGGTCTCTTTTATTATCTGACCAAGCTCCGATACGGAGAAGACTTTATCGAGAAGGAACTCTGAATTCATACACGGGATTATAGCATAAAAAAACGGGTAGAGGAATTCTACCCGTCACAGCTTCAGATATAGACTTAAGCCTCTTCAATAGCACCTGTAGGGCATACGCTTGCGCATGTTCCGCAAGAGATGCATGTATCAGGATCGATTGAATAGATATCGCCTTCGCTGATTGCGCCAACTGGGCATTCACCCTGGCATGTTCCGCATGCTACGCATGTATCTGTAATCTTGTAAGCCATAGTTTCTTCTCCTATTAATTTAGCTTAGTTCCTTTTCATAATTATAAACTCTATGGTAGTGCGGGGTCAATCGAATTGATGCCGATTTTCCAATCTTCTTATCTCAGTGGATTGCCTGAAGCATCATCTATGCGTCCCATGAAGATGAGAATCGCCTCTACGAACGCCCATATGCCGCTTACCAGCGGACCGAGTCCGAAAAACAAGACTCCTACGAGTGTCAGTAGAAGCTGGGTTATGCCTTTGCCTGTGTAGCCCAGATAGAAATTATGGATGCCGAGAGTCCCCAGGAAGATGGCAAGGAGCCCTGATGCCACCTGGCTCTTGCTGCTTTGTGATGTTCCTCCGTTTTCCAGTCTTGTCCCACAGTTCGGGCAGAAGACAGCGCTTACATCCACTTCTTTACCGCATTTCCTGCAATACATCGCTCTTCTCCTTATCTTAGTTCATCTCCATTGTATGTACAGATTTTTCCTGCAAAAACCAGGATGGATTCTATTATCGCCCAAATCCAGACAGAAAACCATAGCACTATTGCTACTGCTGTCATCGTCAGCATTACCGGGATATAAAACGTTGCTATCCCGGCTATAAGAATGAGAAAGCCTGAAATGGTGATCAGCAGTTGTGCAATCGCCTTGCCCTTGTAGCCGAGGTAGAAATTGTGGATGCCGAAAAAGCCGAGGAAAAAAGCGAGCAGTCCTGCCGCCACCTGGCTTTTGGGTGTGCTTCCCTCTTTGATTCCAATACCGCAATATGAGCAGTAGTTATCTTTACTTCCTATTTCATGTCCGCAATTTGTACAATACATATTTCCCAATATATAGTAAAAAGGACGTATCGTACAGAATTCTTGTTTTTCCCCCTCCATTTGCCTTATACTCAACCAGGTATGAAGAAACTAGTTATCGCAGAAAAGCCTTCCGTCGGAAGGGAGATCGCCAAGACCCTCAATCTAAGGGAGAGGGGTAATGGTTATATTGAGGGTAATGATTACATCGTTTCATGGGCTCTCGGGCATCTTGTTGAGCTTGCCCAGCCGAGTCACTATGACGAACGCTATAAGAGATGGTCTCTAAGCGACCTTCCGATGCTTCCTGAAAAGCTGGACCAGAGGGTCATCGATGAGACTAAGGACCAGTTCGAGGTCCTTAAGGAGCTGCTGAAAAGAAGTGATGTCTCATCTGTTGTCATCGCAACCGATGCTGGAAGGGAAGGGGAGCTTGTAGCACGCTGGATCCTGAAGGAGGCCGGGTATGAGGGCAAGTGCGAGCGTCTCTGGATCTCCAGCCAGACGGAGAAGGCTATCCTAGAAGGATTTGCAAATCTCAAGGATGCCTCAGAGTACGACAATCTCTACAACGCAGCAGAGTGCAGGGCCGCAGCCGACTGGTATGTCGGGATGAACGTTACAAGGGCGCTTACCTGCTTCTATGATGCAAAGCTCTCTGCCGGAAGGGTCCAGACTCCTACACTTGCACTGATGACCGAGAGGGAGGATGAACGAGATAGATTCCTCGGATCCTATTATTACTCCGCTAGGGGTAGTTTCGGGCTTTTCAGTGCATCCTACTATCCTGAGGAGAATTCCGTGAGGTTCCAGGATGAGGCCCTTGCTGAGGAGTTCTCATCATGGAAGGATAAGAAGGGTGTGGTGAAAAAGCTTACGAGTGAGGAAAAGAGCGACCTGGTTCCGCAGGCATATGATCTTACAGAGCTTCAAAGGGATGCAAACATCGCACTTGGATTCTCGGCAAAGGAGACGCTGGATGTCCTACAGCGCCTTTATGAGGTGCACAAAATCGTGACCTATCCGAGAACGGACTCCAGATATATCACGAAGGATATCGTACCGACATTGAAGGAGAGGATTGAGGCTCTCTCTAATACGATCTTCTCACGTGTCGTCGATGAATATCTGCTTTCAGGCTGGAAGGAGGATAATCCGCGTTTTGTGAATGATACCCTCGTCTCCGACCACCATGCAATCATCCCGACCGAGCAGAAGGTCGATACCTCTAAGCTCAGCAAGGAGGAAGAGGATCTGTGGAAGCTCATCGCGATGAGGTTCCTTGAGGTCATCGGAGAGGATTATATCTACAATACGACTACCGCCGAACTTGATGTGGAAGGAAGGACATTCAAGACACGGCTCACCCTTCCTGTGAAGAAAGGCTACAGGAACGTCGCCGAGGCCTCGGGGATCAAGAGCGTCGCCGCTCTTTTAGATGATGATGAGAATTCCTTTGCACTGAGGAATATAAAAGAAGGGGATGAGGTCATACTTTCCTCTGTGAAGGTCAGGAAGAATGCTACGACACCTCCTGAGCGCTATACCGATGCGACACTGCTTTCTGCGATGGAGCATGCAGGGCGCTTTGTCGATGATAAGAGCCTCAAAGAAAATCTTACGAACGGTCTTGGAACTCCTGCGACAAGAGCTGATATGATAGAGAAACTGCTGCAGAACAGGTATATCGAGAGGGATGGAAAATACCTTGTCCCGACGCCGAAGGGCAGAGAGGTCGTGCGCCTTTCCCCGCTTGTACTGCGCTCTCCTGAGCTTACAGGCATCTGGGAAGGCAGGCTTGAGAAGATCAGCAAGGGAAAGGAGGACAAGGAGCTTTTCATAAAGGACATAAAGAAAATGGCTGCAGACCTTGTAGGCGAGGTTGAGAAGAGCACATTGAAGTTCTCTCCTCTTTTCAGCGACGGAAAGAAATGCCCCTATTGCGGAGAGATGATGATGAGGGCCCAGGATGCCGATGGTTCAATCCATTATATCTGCCAGAAGCTTTCATGCCAGTATGAGGAGAAGGAGGTCAAGGTCGCGATAGATACAGGAGTCTCCTTGAAAAAGGTCAATCCTTATACACAGGACGGCAAGGTGCGACTTGTCATCAAGAAGAGTGCCGCCCAGCTTCCAAAGAAGGTTTATGAAACGAAGATCGAGGTCGTCCATCCTTCGAAGAAGGCTATGAGAAGTGAGCGGCCGAACGGAGTCAGGGTTGTTCAGAAGGAGAAGGCATCCGAGAACGCCTACTCGGGAGGAACTATGGCAGACTTCTTCCTCAAGAGCCAGAAAAGGGCGGAAGAGGACAGGAAGAAGAAAAGACGCTAGGCCGACAGCGGCAGCATGCATTCCATTTCCTCATCCTTTGTGATGGCTTTCATGAGGGAGAGGAATCTGAGATAGAACTCAATGATCCTATAGAGGCTTTCAGCAATGCTGAAGGTCTCTGTTTCTTTTTCTGCGCATTTGATGTCGTATAGAGGCAGGGATTCATCGATACCATTGTATTCACTCCCTGTTATCTCCTTGAATGACCTCTTGAGTATCTCTATTTCATTTGAAATCGCCGTTGCAAGCTCATCAATGCCCCTTTGTGTCGGGCAGATGACGGCGTATCCGTGTCTTTCTGTTTTATCGGAATGGCATCTTTCAAAAAACTTCTTCAAGTACAGTGTCCATTCAATGCGTCCGATCGAGAGTCCCCCGTTTTTGCTCGACATATAAAGTCCTGCATCATTGATGAATCTGTAGATGGGTATTCTTCTCATGTTTTCTCACTCCTTTAAATAAATCCTACTGCTGATTAATGGACATGTAATGTCTAAGTGGTCGAATGAATTTTGTTATTATAAAAACATTTTGTTTAAATATAGACATTATGTTTTTAGTTTGCTAATATTTCCTTGGAGTTCAAAAATGAGAATAGCACTTGTCGGATATGGAAAGATGGGCAGGATGATCAAGCAGTCTGCATTATGCTCATCTCATGAGATTGCGGCAATCATCGATCCTTTTTCAGATGATGCCGATGTAACTGGTAAAAGCCTTGCATCCCTTCAGTCCTGCGACTTTGATGTCGTGATAGATTTCTCTTGCCCTTCCTCTGCATATGAGAACATCCTTTTCTATGCGGAGCATGGGATGAGTGCGGTCATCGGGACTACAGGGTGGTATTCCCGTCTGGACGAGATTAAGAGCCGCATCGACCCCAATGCATGCTCTATCCTCTATTCAGGTAATTTCTCAATAGGGGTTGCAATGATGATGAAGACTGTAGCCTACATCTCCAGATTGATGGACAAGGTACCTTCCTATGACGTCTGCATTGAGGAGGTCCATCACAGGGCGAAGGCCGACTCTCCTTCCGGGACTGCTGAGATGCTCAAGGAGATAGTGCTTGAAAACATCGGAAGGAAGAAGAGCACTGTATATGGCAATGCGGAAGGTAGGATAGGAGAAGATGAACTCCAGGTTGCATCCATCCGTCTGGGTTCTGTAAGCGGAATCCATGATGTTATTTTTGATTCCGATGCCGATACGATTGAGATAAAGCATAGTGCAAGAAGCAGGAAGGGCTTTGCTGACGGGGCTGTTAAAGCCGCCTCATGGATATACGGAAGGAAGGGGTTCTTCTCCTTCGATGACTTCATAAATGATTTCTTAGGAGTGTGACTTATGGATTTCAAAGGTGTGTATACGGCTCTCATAACGCCATTCACGGAATACAATACAGTAGATTACGCATCACTTGAGCGTCTTGTCGATTTCCAGATTGAAAGCGGTATAGACGGTCTCGTGCCATGCGGTACGACAGGGGAAAGCCCTACGCTCTCACATGAGGAGCATGACAGGGTGATCTCCCAGACTATAAAGTTCGCATCGGGTAAGGTTCCTGTGATCGCAGGTACTGGAAGCAATGCCACAAGCGAGGCTATAAGGCTCAGCCAGCATGCCCAGGATGCCGGTGTGGACGCAGTCCTTCTTGTCAATCCCTATTACAACAAACCGACGCAGATGGGACTCTATCTTCATTTCAAGGCCATTGCAGAGAGTGTATCCGTGCCGTGCATACTATACAACATCAAAGGCAGGACGGGGGTGAACCTGGAGACGGAGACTCTTATGAGGCTTGCAGATGAATGCAGGAACATCGTTGCTGTGAAGGAGGCGAGCGGAGACCTTGTCCAGATAGAGGATGTCATAAGGAGGAGAAGGGAAGGTTTCTCCGTGCTTTCAGGGGATGACAACCTCTCTCTCGATGTCGTCAGAAGGGGAGGAAACGGGGTCATCTCTGTTGCGTCTAATCTATTTCCTTCCCAGATGGAGAGGCTCATACACAGCGCCATGGACGGGGATTATGAGACTGCAGAGCGTCTCAACACATGGTTCTCCCCGTTCTTCAAAGCCTGTTTCCTTGAGACAAATCCCATTCCCATAAAGGTTGCTATGGCCCGATATGGGCACTGCAGGGAGATATTCCGTCTTCCTCTTTGCACCCTTGAGAGAGAGGAGCACAGGAAGCTGCTATTCGATACAACGGATAAAATGATGGAAGATATTGAGAGAGGTGATTTCTGATGGCACATGTAAACGGTAATTTTCTCAAGCTCGCATCGGGCTATCTTTTTCCTGAGATTGCGAGAAGGACAAGGGCTTGGCAGGAGAGGAATCCCGGCTTTGATGTACTGCGCCTTGGAATAGGCAATACGACAGAGGCTCTGACCGGGCACATCGCAGATGCGATGCATCATAAGATTGACCTGCTGACGAACAGGGATACATATACGGGCTATGGTGATGAGCAGGGGGATGCTGTGCTAAGGGAGGCCCTTGCCGGATTCTATCAGAGGGAGTATGGAGTGAAGCTGAAGGTGACGGATTTCTTCATCTCGGATGGAGCGAAGAGCGATGCTGCCAACATACAGGAGATTTTCTCCCCTTCCTCTGTTGTCGCCATCACCGATCCTTCCTATCCTGTATATGTCGATTCAAATGTCGTGGGTGGGCGGAGCGGAAGCTACAATGGTGTGAACTATGACGGTTTTGTGTATCTGGAGGGTAGGAGGGAGAGCGGATTCATACCATCTCCTCCTGATGTGCATGTGGATCTGATCTATCTCTGTTCTCCGAACAATCCTACAGGAGCTGTCGCAACCAAGGATGATCTGAAGGCTTTTGTCGATTATGCACTCAGAGAGAATGCCGTCATAATCTTCGATGCCGCATACAGCGACTATATAAGAGAGCCTGGGCTTCCCCATACTATTTACGAGATAGAAGGTGCTGAGTATTGTGCGATAGAGATAAACTCATTCAGCAAGAATGCAGGGTTCACCGGTGTACGCCTGGGCTGGTCGATTGTTCCCGAGACACTGAGGTCTGAGGATGATGAGCCGGGGCTTATCCATAGGCTATGGAACAGAAGGCAGACGACGTTCTTCAACGGGGCATCCAACATAGCACAGGCCGGTGGTCTGGCTGCTCTCTCTGACGAGGGCAGGGCCGAGTGCCGCTTTCTGGTCGATTACTATCTTGGAAACGCCAGGGTGATAAAAGAAGGTCTGGAGGAGATCGGCATTACCTGCTATGGCGGTGTGAACAGCCCATATATCTGGGCAGAGTGCCCTTTTGGTATGAAGAGCTGGGATTTCTTCGACCTGCTGCTTGAAAAGGCTCATGTCGTCGTAACCCCGGGCTCTGGATTCGGTCCTGCTGGAGAGGGCTATGTCCGTCTCTCAAGCTATGGGCACAGGGAGGATATCACAAAGGCCGTGGATGCGATAAAGGAGGCCCTTGGATGACAAGAAAGAGCCTTCCTCTCACCTCATCTGAGTTCTCATCCCTCCTTGAGAGGATTCCAACACCTTTCTATCTTTATGATGGGGATGGGATACGTGAGAATGCACGGAAACTGTATTCTGCATTCTCATGGGCAGATGGTTTCATTGATTTCTTTGCAGTGAAGGCACTGCCGAATGTGAATATACTTCGTTTTCTCAAGGGCCTCGGTTTCGGTGCGGACTGCTCCAGCCTTCCTGAGCTCCTGCTTGCAAAGGAGGCGGGAATGGAAGAGGGGAGCATCGTATTCACAAGCAACGACACTCCTCAGGAGGAATTCGAGGCCGCCATCGATATGGGGGTCATCCTCAATCTTGATGATATCACGCACATAGACAGGGTGCTTGAGACGGGACGGGCTTTTCCCAAGAGGATCTGCTTCCGTTATAATCCCGGGCCGGAAAGGACGGGTAATGCAATCATAGGAAACCCTGTGGAGGCAAAGTACGGTGTTACAAAGGACCAGGTCATAGACTGCTACAAGAGGGCCAAGGCTCTTGGCTCGGAAGTCTTCGGGCTGCACACCATGGTCGCTTCGAACGAGCTTGATGAGAACTATATCGTGGAAACGGCGAGAATGGTCTTCTCCCTGGTCAAAAGGATCAGGCAGGAGGCAGGGGTGGCGATAAGTTTTGTGGACCTTGGAGGCGGTGTCGGTATTCCATACAGGGAGAAGGACGACGGAATTGATTTCCCATCCCTATCCGGCAGAATAAGAGAACTGTATGATGAGATGATTTTAAAAGAGGGACTCGGGCCTTTAAGGATCACTTTTGAGATGGGCAGGGCGATAACAGGTCCTTATGGCTATCTGGTATCTTCAGTACGGCATGTTACACATAAATACAAGGACTATGTGGGACTGGACGCATCGATGGCCGACCTCATGCGTCCTGCGATCTATGGAGCTTATCATCATATAACTGTCCTTGGAAAGGAGGAAAGTGCCAGGGACCACATCTATGATGTTACAGGCAGCCTCTGCGAGAACAACGACAAGTTCGCCGTAGACAGACATCTTCCTGAGATAAAAAGAGGGGATGTACTGGTAATCCATGATGCTGGTGCCCACTCCCATTCCATGGGTTTCAATTATAATGCGAAACTAAGGCATGCAGAGTATCTGAAGCTTGATGGGAGGATTTACAAGATAAGGCGGGATGAGACATACTCCGATTATGTCAGGACGATGCTTCCTGAGATGGAGGAGATCTGATGGATTTCATATTCAAGTCCCGCGTATATTATTCGGATACCGATTGCGGTGGTATCGTATACCATGCTAGATATCTTGATTTCGCAGAACATGCACGCTCTGAGATGCTGCGTACGGCACTTCCAAAGGTCAGTCAGAATGAAATGAGGCATGATGGAATGATCTTCGTCGTAAAGAGCATCAAGATAGATTATAAGAAACCTGCCTATCTTGATGATGAGCTTACCGTCCATACCCGTCTTATGAAAGCAGAGCATTTCAGTGCCGTATTCTCCCAGGAGATAAAAAGAGGTGATGATGATATCTGTTTTCTCGAAGTGAAGGTCGCCGCACTCTCTTCCGATGGCAAGAGAATCATGATGATTCCAAAAGAGGTTGTCCAGGCGCTCAGCTGATGTGCTATATTTAGCAATATGAAAATCATAGGATTCGAAAAACTCACACTTGTGGATTACCCTGAGAAGGTTGCAGCCATCCTCTTCACCGGTGGGTGCAACATGCGCTGTCCGTACTGCCATAACGGAGAGCTTGTCCTCCACCCCGATCTCTTCCCGCCTTTTTCCGATGATAAGATATTCTCATATCTGAAGAAGAGGAAGGGGGTTCTTGATGCCGTCGTCATCTCTGGAGGTGAGCCCACTCTTCAGAGCGGTCTTAAGGAATATGTGAAGAAAATCAAGGATACGGGGCTGCTTGTGAAGCTCGATACGAATGGCACAAGGCCCGATGTAGTAGAGGACCTGGTGTCATCATCACTGCTGGATTACGTGGCCATGGATGTCAAGAACAGCCTCGAGAGCTATGCGATGACCTGTGGAGTCGAGGATTTCGACACATCCAGTGTCGAGGAGACTATTTCCTTCCTCAAGGAGGGGAGGGTTGCCTACGAATTCAGAACCACGGTTACAAGGGAGACCCATGCAGAAAAAAATTTCATCTCTCTAGCGTCATTGCTGGAAGGAGCTGAGGCGTATTATCTGCAAAACTTTGTCCCAAATGAAAATACCATAGTGAAAGGCTTCTCTCCGATGAGCTATGAGGAATTGAATAATTATATGGGAATACTTAGAAAAACTATAGGAAATGTACAATTGAGAAATATTTGACACCACCATATATGGTGTTTTAAAAATTGCTCTACACTTTATATTGAGTTTTCTATTGCACACTTCGAATTTGCATGATAAATTGAATATTACGCAGATTTGGAGGATAAATGTATCAGGTATCAAAAAGAGACGGAGCTGTAGTCGATTTCGACATAAAGAAGATAAGTACAGCCATAAAGAAAGCCTTTGAAGCATCGAAGACCGAGTACAATGATGATATCATCGATTTCATAGCGCTTAAGGTCACGGCGGATTTCACAAAGAAGATCAAAGACGGGAAGATCGCCGTTGAGGATATTCAGGACTCTGTTGAGAGTGTTCTCTCCCAGGCGGGGTACACCGAGGTTGCAAAGAGCTACATTCTCTACCGAAAGCAGAGAGAGAAGATCCGCAATATGAAATCGACGATCCTCGACTATAAGAATGTCGTCGATAATTATCTCAGACTCAATGACTGGAGGGTGAAGGAGAATTCCACGGTGACCTATTCCGTCGGAGGCCTCATCCTGTCCAATTCAGGGGCCATCACTGCCAATTACTGGCTCAGTGAGATCTATGATGAGGAGATTGCCAATGCCCATCGCTCATGCGATATGCACATCCATGACCTTTCAATGCTCACAGGATACTGTGCGGGCTGGTCGATCAAGCAGCTCATCCAGGAAGGACTTGGAGGAATCCCGGGAAAGATTACGTCAAGTCCGGCAAGCCATCTTTCAACACTATGCAACCAGATGGTCAACTTCCTCGGCATACTGCAGAATGAATGGGCTGGTGCCCAGGCCTTCAGTTCCTTCGATACATACCTCGCACCGTTTGTCAAAAAGGACAGTCTTACATACAACGAGGTGAAGAAGAGTCTGGAGTCGTTCATCTACGGGGTGAACACTCCTTCCAGATGGGGAACACAGGCACCATTTTCAAACATCACACTTGACTGGGTATGTCCTGAGGATATGAAGAACGTCCCTGCCATAGTCGGAGGGAAGGAGCAGGACTTCACATATGGCGATTGCCAGAAAGAGATGGATATGGTCAACAAGGCCTTCATCGAGATCATGATTGAAGGTGATGCCAATGGAAGAGGCTTCCAGTATCCTATTCCTACATATTCAATTACAAGGGACTTCGACTGGTCTGAGACGGAGAACAACAAGCTTTTATTCGAGATGACTGCAAAGTATGGAACCCCTTATTTCTCCAACTATATCAACTCCGATATGAATCCGAGCGATGTAAGGAGCATGTGCTGCCGTCTGCGCCTCGATTTAAGGGAGCTTAGGAAGAAGACCGGTGGTTATTTCGGGTCTGGAGAGAGTACGGGAAGCATCGGCGTCGTGACGATAAACATGCCTCGTCTGGGATATCTCTCAAAGGATGAGAATGACTTCTATGCACGTCTTGATAAGATCATGGATATCGCAGCAAGGTCCCTCAAGAGGAAGAGGGAGGTCATAACGAAGCTCCTTGATGAAGGACTCTATCCATATACGAAGAGGTATCTTGGAACATTCAACAACCACTTCTCGACAATCGGACTTGTCGGAATGAACGAGTGCTCACTCAATGCAAAGTGGCTCAGATGCGACCTTACCGATAAGAGGAGCCAGGATTTCGCAGTGGATGTTCTCAACCACATGAGGAACAGGCTTTCCGACTATCAGGAGATGTATGGAGACCTGTATAACCTTGAGGCTACTCCTGCAGAGAGCACCTCATACCGTTTTGCAAAGCATGATGTCGAGCAGTTCCCTGACATAATCACTGCAAGCAGGAACGGGGATGCTCCATATTATACAAACTCATCCCACCTTCCTGTCGGATACACTGAGGACATCTTCACAGCCCTTGATGTACAGGATCGTCTGCAGACCCTTTATACCTCCGGTACGGTATTCCATGCCTTCCTCGGAGAGAAGATGCCTAACTGGAAGGCGGCTGCAAACCTTGTGAAGAAGATTGCGGAGAACTATGAGCTTCCTTACTATACTATCAGTCCTACGTATTCCGTATGTACTGATCATGGTTATATCGCAGGAGAGGAGTATGCATGTCCTATCTGCGGCAAGCCTACCGAGGTCTATTCGAGGATCACAGGATACTATCGTCCTGTTCAGAACTGGAATACAGGTAAGGCCGAGGAGTTCAAGGAGAGGAAGACGTATAACATCGAGACGAGCATCCTCACACATGGGGCTCCAAAGCACGAAGTGAAGGCTGAGGAACGCCCGATAGAGGTATCGGAGACGCTTCTCTTCACAACAAAGACCTGTCCTAACTGCAAAGCAGCGAAGGCAAGTCTCGACAAGGCCGGCATAAGATACAAGGTCGTCGATGCTGAGGAGAACCCAGAGCTTGCGGTAAAATATGGAATCATGCAGGCTCCGACACTTGTCGTGAATGCCAATGGCGTAGACAACATCCTTGTTGGTCTGAGCAAGATTAAAGGCTATATTTCCGAGGCTGTTTAAGTTTCATCCCGTGGGTCTTCCACCAATGTCATTAAGTTAGGGCTGGCTTATCGTCCCTGATGGTGGCTTGTTTGAAAGCTCACGTTAAGTTAAGAACGACAGTTTTGAACCAATTTCGATGCTGTAACAAAGATCACAGTTTTCATGGGCTGTGGTCTTTTTTCTGCTGTGTTATCTGATGTAATTTATGGATTAGTTGCGTTTGTTCAATAAATCGGAGTGGAGCTTTATCCCTTTCTCGTGAAGGGTATCATGCGACTCTGTAGATGAAGAATACTGCTGACTTTGGTTTGATCTTCCGTTCATCTTCCCGTCCTGGTCTAACGGGTTCAATATATCGTTTTCTAAGATCTCTAATATCTATCTTCAACTGTTTTTTCAGATATGCAAAGCAGATATGTATTGCTTGTGTAAAGTTGACCTTGTAAGAGTATGTGTTGTCATCCTTCTGTTCTACGATGATAGAGTTTGCAATACGAGAGCAGAAGTTGAACATCATGAGACGTGCAAATATCTCCTGCTTTATCGACTCTTCTTTCTTGGCATGGAAACTTGTCATTCCAATAGCGTATTTCAGCGTTCTAAATGATGTTTTAATACCCCATCTCAGGTGATATAGCTCTTTTATTTTCGCTGGCGAGGATTTACTACGATTTAGGGAAGTAACAATTGCTTCATACTCTCCTGTATCCAGCAAAAATCTTACGATTCTCAATTTCATCACATAAGGAGATGGATGAAACCATGTAACATTCTTCTTGGGCTTACCAAACTTGCTAGGACCAGGCAGCAATTTGACCTTTACTTGATTTTCAGTTCTTTCAGATCTTTTGTCTGCTTAGCGACAATTGTAAAAGAAATATCGATATCGAACTCTTTAAAAGTAACTTCAATAATCTCTTTTAAAATTTTGCATGAGCTCTAAATCGATAGTCGCAATTGCTATCTGTGATTGTTGCCAGTAAATCAAGAGAATATATCCTCTATCTGCCAAGATGATATTGGAATATGAAGATTTGCGAAGTCGTTTTATCATTGTCCTAGCGGCTTCAATTTCGTGCGTCTTTGGACTTGGTTGAATTACAGCATCAACATAAGTAGTGTTATTGATGTCGTAGAGAGCATTAAGATGAAACTGGTTATAGCTTTTTCCAGAAGAACTGCACTCTAGGCCGAAATAGGTGTCAGAGTTCTTATTGAGTGTAATATTGATATCTGATCCATCAACGGCTAAAAGGCGGTATCCTTCATAAAGATTAAGATCATTTATTGCAGTCTTTTCATTAAACCTTAGATCCCTATAAGTTTTAGCACTACATTCTCAAATCTGTATTAACTTCAGTAATCACATTGAATTGAATGGATTTCTCTTGTAATATATGTAATGTTATTATACATTACATAATGTTATGTCATTCA
>DVIF01000040.1 GCA_018711525.1 Candidatus Ornithospirochaeta stercorigallinarum | reverse complement strand
AATCAAGATATGTATCCCATGGTTTCATGAAAGCAGAACCGAAGTTATCCATGTCTGATGCAGATGTCTCCTATCAAGGTGGATCTTCCTGAGGATGTTGAGTTCACAGACCTTTACCAGAGAATCGCATCAGACATGGATAACTTCGGTTCTGCTTTCATGAAACCATGGGATACATATCTTGATTCTGCAACTAATACAATCATTCAGGACAATGTATTGCTCCTTGCTTCTGGAGATATGAGCGCAGATGAGTTCATCGCCCTGATAGACAACTCAATCGCCGCTAATACCTGAAAAAGGTTTGATTTGCCGCCCTCTCAGAGAGGGTGGCTGTTCATAGGAGGGGAAAGATATGAAGGGAATCATAAAGAATAAGGTTGCATACCTTGTGTTCTTACTTCCTGCATTGGTGTTTTATCTGTTTGCTGTTTTCTACCCGATTGTAGATTCAATAAGGCTCAGCTTTGTGAGCTGGCAGGGCATAGGACCTCAGAACTATGTAGGATTCAGCAATTATCTAAGATTGTTCAGAGATCCTGTCATGTGGGAGTCTTTTTTCAACAATCTTATCTATGTTGTGATAGTAGTGGCGATGCAGCTTCTTATCGGACTCCTCTTTGCTGTTCTTCTGACATATATGCAGAAGAATGTGACAATCGTAAAGACCCTTTACTATATACCCTGCATCATTACGACTGTAGCAGTAGGTCAGATGTTCAGGAGTATGTATGCGACTCAGCCGGAAGGGCTTTTTAATATCATGCTGAGTGCTATAGGACTTGGTGATCTTGTTCGCAGCTGGCTGGCTGATGTCGACACCGTCCTTGTTGCGGTCTCTCTGCCTGAAGGATGGCGTTTTACAGGTATGTATATGGTAATCTATTATGCTGCCTTGATTTCAATAGACTCTGAAGTATCTGAAGCTGCAATCATCGACGGTGCAAGCAAGTGGACAACGCTTTGGAAAATAAAAATACCGATGATCAAACCTGTGATAATCCTGACTCTCACCATGTGTATAACAGGGGCATTAAGAGGATTCGATATCCCATATCTGCTTACAAACGGAGGACCGGGAAATGCAAGTGAGCTTATGAGCACCTATATGTATAAACAGGCATTCTCTTCCCTGCAGTTCGGTTATGGAAGTGCTATAGCTGTATTCATAATTGTCGAAAGCATTATAGCTGTCTTTGTTCTGAAAATATTTGAAAGAAGGAGTGCAAAATGAGAGACAACACTTTTTATAAAAGACTGGCATATGTGAAAAAAGGCTTGTTTGCCTTTGTGATAATCCTGTTCCTCCTTGTCCAGGTCTATCCTGTCATCTGGGTCTTCATGGCTAGTTTGAAACCTACAGTGGAACTCTCAAGCACTCCGTTCTCTCTGCCTTCATCTCCAACATTGGAGAACTTCATGAAAGTTATCAAGGAAGGTAAAATCTGGGGCTATATGTTGAACAGTATAAAAGTCACGGGAGGATCATTGATTCTGATTATGGCATTAAGTTCAATGGCTGGTTATGCTATTTCAAAGTTCGCTTGTAAAATGAATAATGTCCTTTATTCTTTTTTTACATTCGGCATAATGATTCCTGTTCAGATAACATTGATTCCACTCTTCATCTTCTATAGCCGTATGGACATTCTGAACACTTCTTTTTCCCTCATTCTTCCTCAGGTGGGCTTTGCCCTTCCTCTATCGATAATGATGTTTGTAAGTTTCTTCACTTTTGTTCCGAATGAGTTGATAGAAGCATCGACCATAGACGGATGCACTCCATATGGTATCTTTTTCAAGATAATCCTTCCTCTTGCAAAAAATACTTTTGTCACGATTGCCTCTATGTACAGTATCCTGATATGGAATGATTTCATATTTGCCAATACTTTCATAAGCAGTGATGATGCAAAGACCGTGGCAATGGGTCTTAAAGATTATGTCGGAGCTTTTGGTAATGTTGATTGGGGGCTTACTTTTGCAGCAATTACGATATCGATACTGCCTCCAATGATTGTCTATTTCGCTTTGAATAAACATGTTACAGCAGGAATGTCCGCAGGTGCAGTCAAGGGGTGATTGAATGAAGATCTACTATAAGGAGAAAGGTGTACAGTCTAGAGCTGTCAACGCAGAGAATCCAAAAGGAGAGGCCGGCAGGGGCGGAATGGCATCTTCAATACTTGGACCATCAAGAAAAGGGAGTCCCTGTCTAAAGGATATAAAAAGCGGAGAGAAGGTTGTTCTTGCAGATATCACAGGTCCTGGCGTCATAAACCATATTTGGATCACTGTTGATAAGAAGACCAGTGATGGAGCACGTTTTGTTCTTAGAGACATCATCATCAGGATGTACTGGGATGATGAGGAAGAGGCAAGTGTCGAAGCTCCGCTAGGGGATTTCTTCTGCTCAGGTTTCGCTGAAGACTGCCTTATAGATTCTGCGTTGATCACCATTGCTCCTGCAAGGGGGCTTAATTCCTGGTTTGAGATGCCGTTCAGGAAAAGAGCGCGTATAGAGATTGAAAACCAGCATGAGAATACAATTCCCGCTTTCTTTTATCAGATTGATTACACGATAGGCAATAATCTGTCTGATGATGTGATGTATTTTCATTCTTCGTTCAGAAGGGAGAAGATCACGAGTGAAGGTGTGGACTATACGATAATAGATGGAATAAAGGGGGAAGGTCGTTATTTAGGCACTTTCATTGCTCTTTCCTCTCTTGAGCGATACTGGTGGGGAGAGGGTGAGGTGAAGTTCTATATCGATGATGACGAGCTTTATCCTACTATTTGTGGAACCGGTATGGAAGACTACTTTGGAGGCTCTTGGAGTTTCGCAGAGCAGAGGGAAGGAAGGACTGTAGAGAAGACATATTCTGATTTGTATTTCGGGTATCCTTTCTATAGCCGGGATGACTGTATTTACAACCAGTATCATAACAGCGATGTTCCTCCCATGAGGTCGTTCTATAGATGGCATATTCCCGATCCCATCTATTTCTCAAAAAGCCTGAAGGTTACGGTCCAGCAGATAGGGGTCTCGCATTCCGGTCTTTTTGAGAGGCGGGACGACCTGTCGTCTGTCGCATATTGGTATCAGAGGGAGCCGCATGTCCCGTTTCTTGAGCTGCCCGGGAAAAAGGACAGGTGGCCCAGATGAACAGGATGCTGCACATAAGGGCGGAGAAAGGATGGATCAACGATCCCAATGGCCTTTGCTTTTTCAAGGGATACTATCATGTCTTTTTCCAGTGCAATCCTTATGGTCTTGAGTGGGCAAAGATGCATTGGGCTCATGTGCGAAGCAGGAATCTACTGGACTGGGAATACTGCCCGCTTGCCCTTGTTCCTGAAATAGAGTGTGAAAGAGGGGAGAAAGGTGGGTGCTTTTCCGGATCTGCGATAGAGAAGGATGGGCTTTTATATCTTGTGTATACTGCATCTGACGGTCTTCATCAAAAAGTCTGCATTGCATATTCGCAGGACGGTATGGAATTTAAAAAGTATGAAGGCAATCCTGTCCTGATAAGTTCAGAATATGAGAACGACTTCAGAGATCCTAAAGTGTTTTTCCATGAGGGGCTCTATTATATGGTGCTGGGTGCTTATAAGAAGGGTAGCTCCGGCTGTATTCTTCTCTATTCATCTGAAGACCTGCTTTCCTGGAGTTTCTGCGGTAATATTTTTTCGTTGGACCGCAGCATCGGTACTATGCCGGAATGTCCTGATCTTTTTTTCCTTGACGGGAGATGGGTTTTGACTTTTTCTCCTGTTGATCCGGGATATGATGGATATTCATCGATGGCAATCATTGGAACGATGGATTTCTCAGTCCCTGAATTCAAAGCTGAAAAAACAATTCCGATTGATTATGGAAAGGATTATTATGCATCACAATCATTCCTTGATGAAAAGGGCAGGCGTATTGCATTTGCCTGGGCAGGTTCCTGGCAATGGCTTCCAGAATTCAATGGATTTCCGATTATGGGCGATCATACAGGATGTCTTACAATGGCCAGGGAGTATCACATACGAGATGGCGGATTCGTTTCAGAACCTATAGATGAGATAAAAGCCTTGATAAAAAGAGAGCGAAATGATGTAAGGCTCCTTTCAGGAGAGAAACTATCTTTAGATAAGAAACGGCATATAGGATTGAAGAAAACCATCAGCGGAAAAAGAGAAGGAAAGCTTCTTTTTTCATTATCGAGAAACCATTTCATCATATTTGATTTCAGGGCTTTGAATGCTGTTGTGCTCAATATTGAAGGTGGTGGGATAAAACATTCCGCCAATATCCCCATACCAAAGGAAATGGAGTTTTCTCTCTCCCTTTTTTATGAGTCTCCTGTGCTTGAAATGTTTTTAAATAATGGTGAAGTATCATATACTGAATGTATAATGCTGGATGATAATGATTATTCTCCATGCATGGAATGCATTGACGGGGATTTGAGCCTGACGTGTTTTTAAGAGGAGGTTCTCTATGATAGATGTTCTCGCAGTAGGTGAGATTTTAATAGATTTTACTGAAAACGGGTTAAGCGGGCAGTCGAATAAGGTGTTTGAAGCCAATCCGGGAGGTGCTCCTGCGAATGTGCTTGCAGCATTGAACAAACATGGGAAGAAGGGTGCATTGGTTGCAAAAGTCGGAAATGATGGATTCGGACGTATCCTTCTCTCTGCATTGAATGAAGCCGGTGTTGATTCTTCTTTTGTCGCAGTTGATGACTCTTCTTTGACGACTCTTGCCTTTGTTCAGACCTTCGATGGAGGTGAGAGGGAGTTCTCTTTCTACCGGGACAGGACTGCCGATGTCATGCTCAATAGATCCGATATCCCCCTTGATGCTGTAAAAGACAGCCGTATCATACACTTCGGCTCCGTCTCCCTCAGCTCGGATCCTGCAAGGGATGCGGTTCACTATATGATAGAAGAAGCCTTCAAGGATGGGAAGTTCATCTCCTTTGATCCGAACTACAGGTCTTTCTTGTGGCATGATGAGGCAGATGCGAAGAGGGAGGTTTCCTGGGGAATCTCAAGGTCCACTCTCCTGAAGATTGCAGACAATGAAATCGAATGGCTGCTGGGTACTACGGATTATGAGGAAGGTGCGGCAAGACTTCTTTCCGATTACCCGGATCTGAAAGGTATCACGGTCACCCTCGGTGGGGATGGAAGCTTCCTGATGACAAGGAAGGAGCTTGTAAAGGTTCCTACATTCATGGAAGTGATGCCCGTAGAGAAGACGGGTGCGGGAGACACTTTCTTCGGAACATTCCTTCTTGCAGTTCTAGACAACGGACTCTCCCTTCCTGAAGGCAAGGATGCAAAGCTTGCTCTCAGACGTGCCAATGCCGCGGCAACCATCATCACAACGAAGAAAGGTGCGCTCAAGGTGATGCCGGAGATGAAAGAGGTGGAAGATCTGATGGAGAGATATCCCCTTTAGAAAAAGAAGACACCCCCTTTTAAAGGAGCTTTCAAAGTATTTTGAAAAATCCTTTAAAGAGAGCTACCTGAATTAAATATGTAATAAATAATTTTTGGTAGCTCAGCAAAGGGGGTGTAACCAATAACTGGTTACAGACTCAGAATAACAGCAAATTCTATATTTTACAAATAAAAAATGAAAAATTCTTTTGCTGTAATTATTTAGCAGAACATGGCTCATATTTGCCAAAAGACTGGAATCAACACTTATAAATGTTGAGTATGTCTTTAAGATAGTTTATGAGGCGCCTTTTGTAGTTTTCCGGGCTGATGACTTCGACGCTTGTTCCGCTCTGTATTATCCTGAGCATCAGTTCTATTGAATTCTCCGCCTCGAAAGAAGCGATAAGTTCTCCTTTCTCGTTTTTCCTCAGTTCGGGCTTTCCATGTATTATGGTTGAGAAACTGTTCAGTGCGGATTTCTCCCTAAGCTTGAGGGTGAGGGGGATCATATCTATCGCATCATAACTTCTGCTGCCGTCTTTCTGCTTGAAAGGCTTGAGGTTGTCTGGAATCGTATATGTCTCATCAAGCATCATCGCATCCGTCATGCTTGCAATGTCGAGTGTCACGATATCCATCGTGTGCCTGAGTCTTCCTGTAACTGTAATCGGCTTTCTTCCCTCCGTGTCGTCTTTGAAACCTATGAAGTACGGAGCTATCTCAATTTCTTCGTTGCCGCTTGTTATGCGTGCGATATGTCCGCTTATCCAGCAGTCTATGAGCACCTCGAGGATCTTGTTGAAGATCATTGATTGCCCTCGGTTCCTCTTCACCCCCTCGTCTATCTTGTCTGCAAGGGCGAAGATGTTTGAACTGACTTTCGGAGCATAGGTCTGCATGTTCATCGCAATCTTCCTCAGCCCTGATGCAAGATGTGGATTCTGTATCTCTATGTTTGACGCGAGGAGCTCAGCGCTCATATTGAAGGCGAGGGATTCATAGACGCTGAGCATCTCAGCCTCTTCATCTTCTTTCGCACGTATTTTTATGAGGTTGTTCTCTTCATATATGTCTATTTTCTCTGAAAGGTCCTCGACATATCTGGAGATGGTTGAACGGTGCACCCCAAGCCGTCTTGCGATCTCCGCTCTCCTCATTCCCTCAGGATGACTTCTAAGAAGAAGCTCCAGCTGTGCAACTCTTTCTCCCTTCATATTCTGCTCCTTTTGTTAAGGATAACAGAAAAAAAGAGTCTTATGTGAAATTTGTTGCGTTTTGTTTCATTCTGGTTGTTCTCTGTGCTATTGCTAATGAAAAAAGATAGTGTACATAATAGCAGTATGGACAGGAATGGAAAACTCAGTGAAGGTCAGAAGAGCAGGATACTCTCCCTTATGGAGAAGATTGGTTCATCTTTCAAGCCATCCGATGTCGATAGGGTGGAGAGCAATCTGGATAGCATGAACAAAGGTCCTGTCGCCTCCATCTGGGATAAGGTCGAGTATCTGTGGAACAAGTTCAGGACAGAGTCCACTCCTAAGGAGAAGGCTCTCATCATAGGAGCTCTCCTTTATCTCATAATACCTCTGGATATCCTTCCTGATGCCATCCCGGGGGTTGGCTTGATAGACGATGTCTTTGCCATCCTTTTCGTCTTCAACAAAATAGTAGGCATTGGCAGAAGCACAATTCGGAGCGTAGGGGAGCGCGTAATGGAGAGGCTTATCGATCCGATGATAGAGAAAGAGGTGAGGCTTTACATGGAGAAGCTTCATGCAAAGCGCCTCATCTCCTCCCTTGTCAACCTCATTGTGTATGTCTTTGCCGTCCTTCTGGTTATCTTTCCCATATTCGGTACATTTATCAGCAGCCTCATAAGCTCAGCGCTTCTTTCATTCGCCATAGGTTTTGCCATATATAGGTTCGTAAAACTCCTCAGAGGCAGATATTTCATACCTCTTTTTAAAGAGATTGTGAAGAAAAGGAATGTGAGGAAGGGACTCTCTTCTTTCATCAGGACTTTAGATTCGAGGGTTGTGAAGATAGAGCGTTTCTCTGACGGCTTCTTCCGCCTTTTAGGGGAGAAGAGCAATGAAAAGACCCTCGATAGATTCATAGACCATACATATCGTCTCCTAAAGAAGGACATACTTCGCTTTGTCGCAGAGGAGGGAGCCGTCATACTTGTCTTCTTCCTCCTCAGATACTATCTGATGCATTACGTATCGGATCTCTCATTCTGGCAGATCGTGTTCTATCCATATGTGATGCTCTTCTCTTCTTTCTGATTTTCCTTGCATTTCCATCTTTCTTTGTTGGATAATCTGTCATATGCAGGAAGAATTGGACGCACTGGAGATAAAGGTAAGCTACCTGGAGCTTAAATGTGATGAGCTTAATGATGTGATAATCAGTCAGGACAGGGCCATCAGCAAGATGAAGGCGCAGATAGAAGCACTGGAGAAAAAGGTCATCGACCTTGAAGAGGAGGCCGGTCAGGACAGGCCGAACAGGAAGCCACCTCATTATTGATGAGAAAAAGGAGGCGTCCTGCCTCCTTTGCCCTTATCATTACTTTCCCTTCCAATAGGAATTCGCCTCGAATACGATCTTATCATCGCATTCTTTCTTGATCCTATGTACGAGATCAAGCTTTCCTTCCTCTCTTCTTGTGACCGCGGTCTCCACTCTTACCATCTCACCTTCGAAGGTCTGGCTTTCCCACTGGACATCTATTGTCGCAATCTTGTAGCCAAGGAGTATTTCATCGGGAATTGATTCGCAGCACCATCTGATATATGCGACGTTGTTGACGTGCTTGTTCAGGTCGATGTCGAAATAGTTGGGATAGTATGTCTTCTCCTCAAAGACCTCGATCTTCTCCTCATCCTCATATTTCCTTATCTTTCCGATATCAGGATCCTGGAACCTGTACTCGTATTTTATGTTGAACCTGTCCTCAACCATCTTCGCAGGTATCGGTCTCTTTCTTACAAGGTCCATCAGCACCCAGTGTGTCATCGCATTCATCACGGGCTCGCCTTTCTCATCCCTTGCCATCACGACACGTGGGCAGAAGAGCTTGTATCCTTTCTGCGGGAATGTTTCGAATGTCAGCTTCTCCCTCCACTTCGGAATCCTTGCAAAGTCCATTCTCGTCCTTACTATGACCCATGTCTTCTGCTCAGAGGCGCTAAGCTCTGAAATCCCCATCCCAAAGAGTGTCGCATGCTCTCCTGCGACCTCCTGGCTGGAAGAGAAGAAGAATGGAATCGTGGCATCGTAGAACCTGTCTGTGTCGGAAGCCCTTACTGCAATATCCTCAAGTCCTATATTCTCTTCTGTTAATCTCATCGTTCCTCCTCATCCGCTCTGTATATTCTTACTATCGAGCGTCCGTACTTTCTCTCCTCGACGAAAGTCCATCCATCTATATCCTCCCAGAGTGCTCTCTCCTCTTCTGGATAGTGCATCATGAAGAGCCCCCCGGGTTTGAGTATCTTCTTTTTTGCAATCTTCTTTGCCAGATCTACTTTCTTCTCCATGTTGAAAGGTGGATCCGCATAGATCATCGAGTAGTTGATGGGTGCCATGTCGATGAAGCGGTTCACGTCCATCATGAACAGCTTCTTGTCTTCTTCTACGAATGACAGGTTCTTTTCGATGGTCTCTTTCTTTCCCCTGTCCATCTCCACCAGATGTATTGGATCTGCTCCGCGGCTTGCCGCTTCTATCGCGACACATCCGCTTCCTGAGAACAGGTCTAGAAAACTCTCACCGTCCAGCGGTCCGAGATGTGCGAACAGCGACTCCCTCATCCTGTCCATCGCAGGACGGATTATCCCCTTGGGGCAGATGATGTTTCTTCTTACGTATTTGCCACCTGTAATGCGCATATACTAAAAAATATTCCCTTTGACATGTTTTCTCAAGATGGCATTCTCAGCTTTTATCAGACCTTTGTCATCTTTTGATATCCTCTCCGCCTCTTCCTTGGCAAGTGCGATGAGGTCTGTATCCTCTACCAGTGAGGCGAATTTGAGTTTCAGGAATCCTGATTGCCTTGATCCTGAGATCTCCCCGGGACCACGGATTGCAAGGTCCTTTTCTGCGATTACAAAGCCGTCATTCGTCTCCCTCATGACCTTCAGACGCTCTTTCGCATCTTCTGATATCCCGTTTGAATACACAAGGAAGCAGTATGATGGAAGGCTTGATCGTCCGACCCTTCCTCTGAGCTGGTGCAGTGCGGCAAGTCCGAACCTGTCTGCGTGTTCGATCACCATGCAGGTGGCGTTCGGGATGTCTATTCCGACTTCTATGACGCTGGTTGATACCAGATAGGCATACTCTCCCGCTCTGAAGCGGTTGAGTATGTCGACCTTCTCTTCATCCTTGAGGTGGGAATGGATCATTCTGGATTCATATCCGGGGTAGATGAACCTGAGCTCCTCATACATCTTCTCTACGGCTTTTATGCTTCCCTCCTCATCCTCTTCGATGCGGGGGTATACGAAATACGCCTGATGACCTCTTTGGAATTCGACTTCAATGGAGCGGAACATCTCATCCCTCTTTCCCTCCGACACAAGGTATGTCTTTATCGGCAGTCTTCCATTCGGCTTTGTCTTTATCACAGAGAGGTCAAGATTCGAGAAGAATATAAGTGCAAGACTTCTGGGGATGGGGGTGGCGGTCATGCTCAGTATGTTGGGGTCCTTTGCCTTTCCGATAAGCTGCTTCCTCTGCTCGACACCGAAACGGTGCTGCTCGTCTATGATCACATATCTGAGGTTCCTGAATGCCACATCGTCTGTAAAAAGTGCGTGCGTTCCTATTGCAAGATCCACATCCCCGTTTTCAAGGGCTCTGAGCAGTAGGCCTCTGCCTTTCTCTGAAATTGCACCCGTCAGATAGCAGATCCTTACGCCAAGGGGCTCCAAAAGGGATGCGGCATTCTCCGCATGCTGTTTTGCAAGCAGCTCAGTCGGTGCCATGAAGGCAACCTGTGCACCCTTTGCTATCTCATGCAGGGCGCTCAGCCATGCGACAAGTGTCTTTCCAGATCCAACATCCCCTTCCAGAAGCCTGTTCATGGGGCTTGATGAATCCAGGTCCGCTCTTATCTCATCAAGGGCTTTCTCCTGGTCATCGGTCAATGAGAAGGGAAGGGACCCTATGAGTTTCTTTTCCAGGCTTGTAACCACAGGTCTGACCGTCCTATGGTAGTTCTTCTCCCTAGTGCTCTCAAGCTCAAGGAAGAAGAGCTCGGAAAAAGCCAGAGTGCGGCGTGCCATCTCGACATAGCTCATCTTTTCCGGGTGATGAAGATATAGGTATGCCTTTGCATGATGCATCAGACCAAGCCGGTCGTAGAATGAATATGGTAGCTCATCTTCAATGGGGGAGAGGGCGGAGAGGGCGTAATCGACGGCAGATCGTACCGTCTTCTGATTCAGATTACCGCTCAGGGGGTATATTGGAAGGATTTTTCCGAAACCGAGCTCTGATGCGTTTTCCTTTATTTCGAACGCGCCTGCCCTGTATATGCCTTTCATCCTGCTTACACTCGCACTGATGTAGTACTCGGAACCGATATGGAGCCTCTTATCGAGGTAATCGCGGTTGAAGCAGTAGAGCTCAAGGATGCTCTGATCGTCGTCCCGTGCGAGGATTTTAAGTGTTCTGCCGCCTTTCTTAGAAGGGATGTAGTCTTTTCTTTCTATTCTTATACGGCAGTATATCGTCGTGTTATCCACACTGGAGGATTTCAGCCTACGCTCGCTGCGCCTGTCTTCATAAGCCCTGGGGCAAAGTGATATGAGGTCCCGGTAAGTCTTCACTCCGAGATTCTCAAAGTCGGCTTTCGCCGCTTTTCCTATCCTTGGGATGTTTATGATGCTCTTTCCTTCATCCTTCATCAGAATGGAATCCTGGCAGCCAGATGTATGGCTATGTTGAAGACGTACCTTATGGCGAAATAGAGGACGACGAATACTAGGAGGGTGATGATGTTCAGAGTGCTTTCCCTGACGAACCTGGTCTTGAAGAATGTTCTTCTCACCCATGATGTGATAGGGTCTGTGAACCCACCCATCCTGCTCATCGCCATTGCGAAATTTGAATTCGACATGAAGGATGCGATGGTCTTCATCACAAGAAGAATGAAGCCGAACGTGAAGAATATGGAGATTCCATAGCTCCAGAACGCACTTATGAAGAGCTGTACGATCAAGGACAGCGACATCATCCCGTATGTGCCGTAGATTTCAAATACCGACTGTACCACGGATAGTATGCCGATTCCTATGATGGGTGAAAAATCGAGCATGCCGGCCCTGAAACGGCTGGAACGGAATGTGTTAAGGTATGGGTCTACTATGCGTGCAAGGTAGTATGTGAATGTCCCAGGCTGTGGGAACGGGTTCATCCAGGATGCGAGGATCCTTATCCATATGACGAAGGAATATATGCTTAACAGTCTTGCTATGAACAGTGCTATGGTGGTCATTTGCATCTCCAATCAGAAAAAAGTTAATAAACTCTCACGCTTTTGACAACAGGAAGCTCCTTAAGCTCCTTCATACCGTCAGTCGAATACTCTATGAACATGTCGTAGCTGAGCTTCAGGCCGATTTTATCTTCTTCAATCTCCAAGGAGACGGGAATGTCTCCTTTGTAGCCTTCAAGAACCCTTTTGAGCTCTTCGATGTTCCCTTTCTCCATGATCTTCTTCTTTCTCAGCACTATGGCTATCCTGGAGATATTGTCCGGTGTCAGAGCCTCTGGATTGCACACTTCCTCGATGACGAAGTTGTATCCTTCGCTTCTTGCGCTGAATGTGCCTTTGAAGCCGTAGACATTGTTCTCCTGGATCATGTTCTCGACCTTTTCAAAGACCTTTGGGAAGCATACCGCCTCGATATCCCCCTCCTTTGTCTGGATGGTGTAGATTCCCATCTTCTTCTCTCCCTTGGTCTTCAATATCTTCTTTGTGAGTACGAGGGCTATCAGGGACTCCTTCTTTGAAAGAGGGATATCCTCCATATGGTCAAGGCGGATGCGTACGCACTCCTTTATCTTCTCGTCATAGCTGTCAAGAGGATGGCCGGAGATGTAGAATCCGAGCATCTCCTTCTCAATTTTCAGTTTCTCCTCGACATCCCAGTCCTCTACGAATCTCATAGTAAAGTCGTTCATCGCCTCATCCTCATCTCCGAAGAGGGACATCTGCCCTCCTGCAGTGAGGTCCCTTGTCGCCTTTCCGTAATTAAGGGCCTCTTCAAGATTCGCCATAAGGGAGGCCCTGTTCTCTCCGAGCTCATCAAAGCATCCTGCTTTTATCAGGGACTCGCAAAGACGGGATGACGGGGGCTCTGGAAGACGGGTGATGAAGTTGATGAAATCCTTGTAGGGGCCGTTTTCATTTCTTTCCTTGATTATCATCTGGCAGACAGCGTCTCCGACATTCCTGATTCCCGAAAGTCCGTATACGATATCTCCGTTTGATACACCGAAATCCGTATAGGAGCGGTTTATCGATGGTGGAAGGATCCTTATCCCCATCTGAGGGGCGAGATTGAGGTATTCCTTGAACTTATCAGGATTGCTCTTTTCATTTGTAAGGTTCGCAGCAAGGAACTCTGCAGGGTAGTTCGCTTTGAGGTATGCAGTCTGGTATGCAACTATGGAGTAGGCGACGGCATGGCTCTTGTTGAAGCCGTATCCTGCAAACGGCTCAAGGATGTGGAATATCTCCTCGGCATGCTCTGCAGTGTATCCTCTCTTTACCGCACCTTCACGGAATTTGACGAGCTCTTCCGCAAGCTTCTCAGCCTGCTTCTTACCCATGATCCTTCTAAGGATGTCAGCCTGTCCGAGTGAGTATCCTGCAATTATCTGGGCGACCTGCATTACCTGTTCCTGATAGACGATGACACCATATGTGTTCTTCAATACCCCTTCAAGGCTTGGGTCTGGGTACTTGATAGGAATGATTCCGTTTTTACTATCTATGTACTGGTCGATGAACTGCATCGGACCTGGACGGTAGAGCGCATTAAGAGCTACGAGGTCTTCTATGTTGGATGGCTTAGCTCTCTTCAGGATCCTTCTCATTCCCTGGCTTTCAAACTGGAAGACACATGCCGAGTCTCCATCGCAGAGCATCTGGAATGTCTTCTTATCCAGGTCATCGATCTTGTTGATATCGAAGTCAGGTTCCTTCATCCTCACAAGGTCGACCGCGTGTTTTATGAGTGTGAGGGTTTTCAGTCCGAGGAAGTCCATCTTTACAAGCCCGCAGTCCTCTATCTGCTTCATCGTATACTGTGTTGCGATTGCTCCCGTGGCCTTGTCTGCGCAGAAGAGAGGGACGTATTTTTCAAGGTTCTCCCGTCCGATTACGACTCCTGCGGCGTGGAGGCTTGTGTGCCTGTGGAGCCCTTCAAGCTTCATTGCGGTTTCAAAGAGCTCGGCATAGATTCCTCCTCTCTTCTGAAAGTCCTTGAGCCGTGGTTCTGAATCCAAGGCCTTCTGTATGGTCATCTTCGGCTCATCCGGTATGTATGAACAGATTTTGTTCGATTCATCGTACGGGATATCCAGAACCCTTGCCACGTCCTTTACCGCCTGTTTCGCCTTAAGAGTACCGAAGGTTACAATCTGTCCGACCCTGTCTTTGCCGTAGTGTTCGGTTACATAGTCGATGACCTCTCCTCGTCTTTCGAAGCAGAAGTCTATGTCGAAATCCGGCATGCTGACCCTTTCTATGTTTAAAAATCTTTCGAAGAGGAGCGAGTACTTCATCGGTTCGACATCTGTGATTGTGATTGCATATGCTACAAGGCTTCCCGCACCGGATCCTCTTCCAGGACCTACGGGGATGTCATGTGCCTTTGCCCATGCGATATAGTCCCTTACAATCAGGAAGTAGCCGGGGAAGTCCATCTTGATGATTACCGAAAGCTCATAGTCGAGCCTCGACTGAAGGGCACGGGTGATTGTCGGATAACGTTTCCTCAGACCATCGTTCGCAAGATATACAAGGTATTCCGCCTCGCTCTTGAAAGGTGCGGGGATGTCGCATTTAGGGAGGATCGGGCCGGGGAAGTTTATCTCTATGTGGCACTGGTCTGCAAGTTTGACGGTGTTTGCAAGTGCTTCAGGGCACCAAGAGAAAAGCTCTTCCATCTCCTCTGGGGTCTTGAAGTAGAACTCCTGGTTTGGAAACCTCATCCTGTTCTCTTCGTTCTTCTTGGAGTTTGTTCCGATGCAAAGCAGTGTGTCCTGTGCGTTGGCATCGTCTTTTTCTATGTAGTGGATGTCGTTTGTGCAGATTATTGGAACATCCATCTCCCTGGCTAGCCTGACCAGGATCGGGTTCGTGTATTTCTGCTCTGCAAGTCCATGGTCCTGCAGCTCGATGTAGTAGCGTCCGGGGAAGACCGACTTGAACCATGCGACCCTCTCCTTCGCCGCTTCATAGTTCTTCTCTTCCTGCTCCTTGTATGGAGGGGAGAACGGAGCTCCTTTCTGCTGAGGGCTCATGAGGAGCTGAATGATTTCCCCCGCAAGGCATGCGGAGGTGCAGATCAGGTCTTCGCTGTGGGCGATGATGGACTCGTCATCAATCCTTGGTTTTGAATAGTATCCTTCCTTATATGCGATTGCATTGAGCTCCATGAGGTTATGGTAGCCCTTGTCGCTGGTGGCAAGCAGGATAAGGTGGTAGTACTTGCTTCCACTGTCGGTGCTCTTGGCCCTCCTGTCCTTCGGATTGACATAGAACTCGCACCCGATTATCGGGTTTATTCCGTTTGCTCTGCATTCATTGTAGAAGTACAATGCTCCGAACATGTTTCCATGGTCTGTGAGTGCTAGGGATGTCATGCCGCATTCCTTTGCTTTTTTCACATATGCGGATATCGAGGCTGCTCCATCAAGGAGTGAAAAATCACTATGGTTGTGAAGATGTATGAATTTGCTCATTTGGCTCCTCAGCTGCTTGCTTTTGTCTCATCGATGGAGACGAATGTCAATGCATTTATGTTCAGATCGTTTATGATTTCCTTCAGTATCCCCTTCGTCCTTACTTTCTGAAGCGGACTGAGATGGGAGAAGGTTGCCTGGATGAATTCCATTATCGCGTCTTCAAAACTCCTGCTCTCATCCTGGTCGAGTGGAAACCTGGCACTTGAGAATATGTTGTTCAAATCATGGCTCGATATGAATCCTTTGTCCGGGTATGTTATGGCGATGTGTGCATCGTTGAAATTGTCCTGTTCCGGATTTCCTATGATGGAGACGGATACCGAGTTCTCCGAATCCAGGAAGAAGTCACCTTTGACTAAGAACCTCTGATAGCTCTTATCCTGGAGGTTTATCCTGATTCTTGAGATCAGGGCCTTCTCCGGAAGGCTGAGATTGCCGCTCTTGTCATAGATGGAGAGGAGGGGAAGCCACTTGGAGTGCATCCTTTTCTTCCTCATGTATTTTACTTCGCAGGAGGCGTCGAAAAGAGAGAGCGTACCTGGTATTGAAGAGCGGAAGCCTGTTGTGCAGAGTGTCCCTCCAAGGGAGATCCTGCTTGTCACTATGTTCCCTCCGAAGCTCTGGATGTTCTCAACCAGGACTTTCGGCAGTATCGTCCTGCCTGTGTATATCAGGTCGTACAGGCTCGCCATCGAACCGAATTCGGCAACCCTGTCGTTCCTCTGGAAGCGATGAAGTTCTTCTATCGAGCCAAGGTATATGATTTCATCGTTTGCGGTATTGCACGGATAGTAGTCATTCCTGCTCATGATGAATGTTCCTCCCGCCCAGTAGGAAGAAGTGGGGTAATGCTGGATTATGGATGAGAACTCACTGAGTGTCAGAGGTGTATGTATGTTGGGCGACCTAAGTCCTTCTAGCATGTCTCTTCCTCCTTATCTCGCTTGCGGCTTGAACTATCTTGACGATATCCTTGTACTCCAGGCATGGGCATTTGAGCATCTCCATCTCCCTTATGATATCCTCTTTTGATGTAAGATTGCTTGATAACAGCGATTCTATTATAAGGGTCCTGGAGTTGTAGCAGGATGAGCATGGCCTCATGTGTGTCAGGTCATAAGCCTTCTCTATGTCTTTCGCATTCCTGGTTTTCGCATAGCCTTCGAATGTTATGATGCTCTTTCCTCTTATCTCAAAGGCAGGGACAAGACAGCTGAGAACGGCCTTGCCATCCATGAGGACGACGCATAGTCCGCACATCCGGCCTGAGCAGTGACTGCTTATCGAAGTGTTCTGTATGTCCTCCTCGAGGATGAGAGAAAGCGGTTTGTTTGAGTTTATTGAAAGGGACAGTGCCTTTCCGTCTATTGTGCAATCTATTTTCATCCTTTCTTTTTCTCCTCTTTGAGCTGAAGAATCTCCGTCGGACTTATAGGCAGGACCACTTTCTTACCGATGGCCTGCTCAAGCGCGGAGGTAAGGGAGCTTAATACGAGGGCCTTCGTGATGGATGTCACAGCCGCTATGCTCTCCGAGTCCCTTCTTGCAAATGAGATGTTGATCTTCACATCCTTGTCTATCGCCATTCCGTTTTCTATCAATGTCCTGAGGATCAGGTGTTTTATGGAAGAGAGAAGAATCTCCCCGTTTGCGATGAGTCCGACACTGTAGCTTGCCCATACCTCTTTCACGACAGGGGTGAGGGAAGAGTCCGAGAGCATGACTTCTATCGACATCGCAGAGTATGCGCTTTCTTCAAACTCGCAGGGGAAGAAGCGGTTCTCAACTTCGAATTTAATGGCGATCGGAAGCTTCTCCGTCTCCTTGAGGCTCTTCAGCTTCCTCGCATTTGCCTGCAGCTGCCTGGAGAAGCTGCAGATGAACCGTGAAAGGATCTTCGGCCCTGAATCGATCGTCGTGTGCTCATTGTTGGCAAAAAGGACGCTGTCCTCGCTTTTGAGCTCGAGCTCCTCAGAGAGTATCCTCTTCCAGAAGCTCACAGCTGTTCCACGGCTGTATGCAGAAGTGTCCAGCACCACAGCACCACGCTGGGTGTATGTTATCTTCGCCTGATACTCATGTTCTGAGACAAAGGAGGTGGAAAACCCTGCGATGCCTATTCCTGCGGAGATTCCGACACCTTTCGTATAGCCAAGCAGGGAGGAGTTGCTTTTCCCAAGGTCGTTTGAGCTCCATTTCCTGCTGAAGGATGATTTCATCGCAGTGTCTGTCAGAAGCTTCTTTATATCCGACAGCTGTGCAGCCGGCAGGTAGTCTGTGAATTTCCTTTTATCCTTCAGTGCCCATAGCCTGAATTCATATGGATTCATCCCGATTTCCTTTGCCATGCATGAGCTGTGGTATTCTGTTGCGGCAAGTGCCTCTGTGTAGCCCATGCTCGAATATATGAAGGAGGGGTAGTTGAAGCTCTTCTCCATCTTTATGGAGGCCTTGAACGCCTGGAGAGGATAGGATGGTATGATACCGGTCATGGCCTGACGATGGATTTCCCTTTCCAGCATCTTGAAGGCTCCGATGTCTATCGTGTGGACGACCTCTTCCGCTACAGGCTTAAGCTCGGGGGAAAGGTATGTGATTCTCTTTGTCTTTATGCTTCCCCGTCTGTTGATCGCCCTGCTTTTTATCTCCACAGGGCATCTTAGGGAGAGCGCGGCGCTTGCTGTGATTGCCGCTACTATCACGGGATAAAGGAGATATTCATCATTGTTCTCTGAAAACTGGCTGGTATGTACTATGATCTTCTTCCTCTCGAAACCAGTTGCTCTTGCAACTGTGTCTGCAACCAGTGCCGGGTACTGGTTGGGGACCATCACATGAAGGCTTGAGCCTTCCTGCCAGCATGTTGCTGTGAAAAAGGAGTATGAGGTGTATTTTATCGGATTGAGGGAGAATGAAGATTCTATTTTCCTGTACTCATGTACTATGACCTCTTCCTCCTCTTTCTCCTTCTCCTCGGAAGATTCCCCTTCCTCTTTTACTTCCTTCTCTTTTCCTTCTTCCTCTTCCTCTTCCTCTACGGGCTTTTCTTCTTCCTGCTGTTCTTCCTTCTCTGCTTCTTTTACAGGCTTCTCTTTCTTGACCACTTCCTTCCAGCCTGCTCTGAAGTCTTCAATGCCGCCCCAGCCGTAATCCTCCTGATAGAGTGGCTCGTCATCCAGGATTCCTTCCTCCTCCGTCTCGACCTCTATCTCCTTTTTCACGATTGCAGCGCTTTCAAAGTCAGGGGCGATTATCGCAAGCACCGGCTCTTCGGGGTATCTGATTTCATCATCTGCCATCAACGGCATCTCTGAGCCTGCGAAATCCAGCATGTTCTCCCCTTGGAGGGAGGAGGCCTTAAGTATGAAGTACTTCTGATCGAGTTCAGGTATCTTGATCTCTTTTATTCTCCTGCCTGCGTTTTCTGATGTGTAGATCACGCCATAGCGCATGTTGAGTCTGGGGATGTTAGTTTTTTCAGCCATATCAAATAAGATAGCATAAGAATGCTCATTTCTCAATGAAATGGGATAAGGAGGAAAAGGGCTGTATAATCTTTCTTTGGAGAAGAAAAACACCCTTTTTATATGTTATATTGTAAGCATGGACGTAAGAAGCGAGATCAAGGAGCTGGTAAAGAAGCTCACCGATTACCAGAGAGCATATTATGTGGACTCGAAACCACTTGTAAGTGATATGGAGTATGACAGGCTTTACGATGAACTTGTGAAGCTTGAGAGGGAGAATCCCGACATGGTTCTTCCAGACAGTCCGACGCAGAGGGTCGGTTCGGACCTGACGAATGATTTCCCCGAATTCAGGCATACCATTCCCGTCCTCTCCCTCGATAAGGCCTACAGCCGCGATGAGGTCATCTCTTTCATGGAGAAGACGATAGCACGGCAGAAAAAGGACCTGAGCTTCGTTGCCGAGGAGAAGATAGACGGCATTTCGATGGTCCTTTACTACGAAAAGGGCCTTCTGGTCCGTGGTGTGACCAGGGGAAACGGGGAGGTAGGCAATGATGTGACAGGTAACATCAGGACCATCGGTTCAATCCCTCTCCGCCTTACAGAAGAGATCGATATCGCCGTGCGTGGGGAGGTCTTCCTCTCAAAGGAGTCATTCCTTGCTGTGAACAGCAGGCTGGAGGATGATAAGAAGGCTGCCAATCCGAGGAATCTTGCAGCAGGTACGGTAAGAAGGCAGAAGAGTTCGGAGGCATCCCTTGTCCCTCTCGACATATTCTGTTATGAGGGGTTCTGGAGCGAGAGTGAGGAAGAACCGGAAAGCCACCTTGAGATATTGAGCTGTCTGAAAAGGCTCGGTTTCAAGATCAACCCGCATCTCGCATGTTTCTCTGAAAACAAGGAGGAAAGCAGAAGGATGCTCTCCTCAGCAGGCCTTGAGGGCCTTGCGTATTCCTTTTCAGAGATGCAGGACTACATAGATTACAAGACAAAGGAGAGAAGGGATCTTGAGTATGAGATAGACGGCCTTGTGTTCAAGGTCAACGAGATAAAGGTCAGGAATCTCCTCGGCTATACCGAGCATCATCCGAGGTGGGCGATTGCATATAAGTTCGAATCCCCGCAGGCTGTGAGCAGACTTACAGGCATAAGCGTGCAGGTGGGCCGTACGGGAAGGATAACCCCTGTCGCAGAGCTTGAGCCTGTGGCCCTCGGTGGTTCGACAATAAGGAGGGCGAGCCTGCATAACCAAGAATACATCGACTCCCTGGAACTGGCGATAGGGGATACCGTCTCCATTGTAAAAAGGGGGGATGTGATCCCTCAGGTGGAAGATGTCATAGAAAAGAATGAATCCGGCAATACCACATATAAGATAGATATGCATTGCCCTTGCTGCAGAAGCGAGCTTGTCAAGGACGGTGCGCACCTCTTCTGTCCTAATCCCGAGTGCCCTGAGCAGGCGATAGGCATGCTTTCCTTCTTTGCTTCGCGTACGCAGATGGATATCGAGACCCTCGGTCCGAAGACCATAAAGCAGTTCTATGAAGAAGGGCTTTTAAGAAAGGTGGAGGATATCTACAGCGCCCCATATGCCTCTCTGATAGGCAAAAAGGGGATAGGGGAGAAGACAGTAAACGCAATAGTCGAGTCTGTGGAGCAGTCGAAGAAGCAGCCTTTCAAGGTGGTCCTCTCATCTCTTGGAATAAATGAAATCGGAAAGAAAAGTGCTGAAATCCTCATCTCCGGTGGTTTTGATTCGATAGATAAGCTTGAAAGTGCAAGTGTCGAGGACCTTATGAAAATCGATGGAATCGGAGAGAAGACCGCATCCATCATAGTCTCAAGCTTCAAGAATCAGAGACTTCTTGAAACTGTGGAGAAACTCAGGGATGCAGGGCTGCACTTCAGCGTTGATGAGGATGAGAAGGGCTCCGATGATGTTGAACAGAGCCTTGAAGGGACTCTCTGGTGTGTGACAGGTTCTTTCGAGCATTTCAATCCACGCTCTAAAGCCATGGATGAGATTGAAAAGAGGGGAGGCCGCACCGGCTCAAGCGTTACAGGGAAGACGACCCATCTTCTTGCAGGAAAGGGCGCGGGAAGCAAGCTTCAGGAGGCGATGCGTCTTGGCGTAAGGATTGTGGATGAAGAGGAATTCATCAGTATGCTCGGTTCCTTGGAGGCTGAAAAGGACGATCAGGAAAAGGGACAACTTGAGCTTTTCTGAGCATTGTTGTATTTTGGCCTAAGATAATATTTGTTTTTGGAGGATGCCTATGAATGAACTAGCAAGGGAACTTAATGATGTCCTTGATAAAACGGTGGTCTCTTCCTTCCTTTCCCCCGTTGGAAGAAGAATGTATTTTCCGAAGGGAATAGTTGCACAGAGTGCGGAAGCTGGAGAGAAGGCAAAGAAGTATAATGCTACTGTAGGTCTTGCCACGAAGAACGGGGAGCCGATGCATTTGAGTGATATCTACAACCGCTTTGAGAAAGGTGTTTTCCAGCCAAAGGAGATTTTCAACTATGCCCCGGGAGGTGGGGACAAGACCCTCAGGGCCCTATGGAAAGAGGATATGATCAGGAAGAACCCCGGACTTAAGGGTAAGAAGTTCTCTTCCCCTCTTGTCACCTCAGGTCTTACACATGCAATAAGTCTTGCCGCAATGCTCTTCATCGGAGAGGAGGACGAGGTTGTATGTCCTGACCTTTTCTGGGACAATTATGATCTTATTTTCACAGACCTTGTCGATGCGAAGATGATTCCGTTCTCATTCTTCAAGGATGGTGGATTCAATACGGAGGGGCTCAAAGAGGCGCTTTTAAGTGCGGAAAAAGATTCAGTGCGCCTTATCCTCAACTTCCCGAACAACCCTACCGGTTATACTCCGACACATGAGGAGGCCCTCTCCATAGTGGAGGCGTTGAAGGAAGTTGCAAAGACGAAGAAGGTCCTGGTCATCGTGGATGATGCCTATTACGGCCTCTTCTATGAGAAGGAGACAGAGAAGGAGTCCCTTTTCACATATCTATGCGACCTTGATGAGAACATTTTCGCAATCAAAGGGGATGCGGCTACGAAAGAAGAGATGGTCTGGGGCTTCAGGATCGGCTTCATCACATACGGGGCGAAAGGGCTTTCGGATGAGGCTTATCAGGCTCTGACGAACAAGACACTCGGGGCCATCAGATGTACGGTCTCGAACTGTGACCGTCCGGGACAGAGCCTCCTTTTGGATGCTATGAAAAACGGAAAACACTACGAAGAGGACAAGGAAAAGCTTTTTTCCGAGATGAATCTCCGTTATGATATCCTTAAGAAGGAGCTTGAGAATTATAAGGACAGGAGTCTGCTCAGACCTTATCCGTTCAATTCCGGCTACTTCATGTCTTTCGATACCACAGGACACAGTGCGGAAGAGCTCAGATGCTATCTTCTTGAGAAATACGGCGTTGGTGCTATAAACATTTTCGACCGTACTTTCCGTGTCGCATACTGTTCTGTGGAACCGGAGAAGATCAAAGACCTTGTCGCCTTGATCTATAAGGCGGTGGAGGAGTTATGGAGCTGAAGGTAAAGATATATCTTACCGATGATGAAGGTGTAAAGTTCATGGGAATCGGTGTGATCTGGCTTCTTGAGGAGATCGAGAGGGCAGGCTCGCTCAGAAAAGCCGCCATGAACCTGGGTATATCTTATACAAAGAGCTATGCCATGCTCTCCAGGGCAGAAGAGAACCTCTCCTTTCCCCTTGTAGAGAGGAGGAGGGGAGGCTCAAGCCATGAAGGCGCGGTTCTTACGGAGCAGGCGAAAGAGTTCATCAAGCTCTATCGGGCTTTCCAGTCCAAAGCAAAAGAAAGGGTTGCGAAGGAGTATGAGGATTTTGCAGCATCCTTGTCCTGCCTTCATAAGGAGAATGACGATGGCCAAATATGATTTCACGGTGGATCGCCTTGGTGAGGCGAAACTGAACTCCCCGATTAGGATGGGGAACAGACAGGGGGACGGACTTTCAGACTACGTCTCTGATGATGACAGGATTCTTTACGACCTGGATACCGAGGTCGTTGACGGAAAGACCGTTCCTAAGAATTCCGACTCTCTCGAGCTTGCAGGCCCTAGGGAGAAGATATATTTCAATCCCAGCCATGTCCATGCTGCCATCTGTACATGTGGCGGGATATGCCCGGGTCTTAATAATGTCATAAGGGCTGTCGTACGCTGTCTCTGGTACCGCTATGGAGTCAGACGAATCTCAGGCATACAATATGGCTATCTTGGCCTTCTTGAGAATTCCCCATGGCCTATAATCCCTCTGGATCCCGATGTCGTCGATGACATCCAGGAGAAGGGAGGCACGATTCTCGGGTCTGCCAGAGGTGGTGGAAAACAGGTGGAGGAGATTGTCGATTCCCTTGAGCGCCTCAACATAAACATCCTCATTTCAATCGGTGGTGATGGAACCCTCCGTGGTGCTTATGATATCGGAGAGGAGATAAAGAGGAGAGGGCTGAAGATCGCAGTCGTCGGAGTTCCGAAGACCATAGACAACGACCTTTCTTTCATTGATTCCTCATTCGGTTTCGATACCGCAGTCACAAGCGCCGTTCCTTCTGTAAGAAGCGCACATGTAGAGGCTAAGAACAGCATAAACGGAATAGGACTGGTGAAGGTGATGGGAAGGGAGTCGGGCTTCATCGCAGCCTCCACAGCTCTCGCGCAGTCGGATGTGAACTTCTGCCTCATCCCTGAATCCCCGTTCGATATGACTGGTCCAAACGGATTCCTTGAGCACCTTAAGAACAGGATTCTCGACAGAGGGCATGCTGTAATCCTGGTAGCAGAAGGAGCCGGACAGAATCTTGTTCCTCCTACCGGTAAGGTCGATGCATCAGGCAATAAGAAATACCAGGACATAGGTCTCTTCTTGAAGGACGAGATCGGAAAGTATTTTGCTGAGCAGGGTATTCCTACATCAATCAAATACATCGATCCCTCATACATCATCCGCTCCGTCCCTGCAAACAGCTATGATTCGATATACTGTGCACGTCTCGGAGCTCATGCCGTCCATGCCGCAATGGCAGGAAAGACGCAGTGCATAGCATCGAGGGTCAACAACCAGTTCGTATACCTGCCGATAAAGGTTGCGGTATCGAAACGCAGCCATGTCGATATCGAGGGCTCGCTATGGCGTGATGTCCTTGAAAACACCAGACAGCCTTACAGCATGCTTAACAGTCAGCACTGAGACTGCCTTCTCCCCCGTCTTCATGGACGGGGTGTTTTTTTTGACTTGTTATGAATGTTTTAAGTTGATCGCACTCTCTTTCTTCCTTAGATACGCTTTAAGGCCGAGAAAGAAAAGATTAGCGAAAGAAAAGGTCTCTCATATGATACGCGATGATAGTGTGTCCCTTGCGGGAATAAGGTCTGCATATTACTTTCATTGATTGTGTGCCGTCTTGTCATATCAAAGGGGATTTAAGATTCAGTCTAAAAATCTTTCCAGCTCAAGAGACGCCGGTTTTAAAGTCGTTTAGATAGGCATCTGAAGAAGAATTTTATTCACATTTTTAGTTTGTATACAATAATAAAATATGTATACTTACTCAAATTTAATAAAATAATATACTTTGAAGGTATATAAAGTAAGAAAATAATATCAGTATTACTATAATTAATGTGAAAATAGAATATTTTATATATCTATATAGAACTTATTATTGTTTTTATTGAAAATATAAATTTTTCAAAAATTTTTCAAAAACCTCTTTACAAGCTTTTTTAAACTCGTTATATTACGGATGGAATTAAGGAAAACGCATTCCTGATTCCGAACCTCCTTTTGTTCCCCACAGAGCGGTTTACCTCCTTTTGCCCGCAGTGGGGTTTTTTATTGAAACTTAAAATCGAAGTATCTTTTTCGATTATGTTTTGCCCCGGATTCTTTCCTCCTTTTTATTTTTCCACGGGGCAAAACAGAGTTTTTAGTTTTTTAAGTATAAAAAAGAACTATAAGGTTATATTTGTTATTCTTTTATTCCATGGCTTGATGTGCTATATTATAGACAGGTCGGATAACTAAGCCGAACAGGGGCGAGTCCCCGCCGAAGAGCCGGAGGCTGCCTCCGGCAATTTTTATGAAAGGGGCTTGTCTTGTCTGTACTGTCAATCCATATTGATGAAAGCGGTAATCTGAATCTATCAAACAGACAGAATCCTACATATTGCCTCACTATGGTTTTCCATAATCAGGATGATAATATATCATCTAACCTTCAGTTTTTGGATAAAAGACTTTCAGAGATAGACTGCGATGTTCCTTTCATTCATACATCCCCGCTAATAAGGCAAGATAAACCATTTGAAGATCTTCTTATGACAGACAGAATGCACATCTTTAGGATATTTTCCAGATTTGTGGAACAACTTCCAATTACTTATGCTTCCTTTTCTGTTACGAAGACCTTCTATCAGGAAGATAAGCAAATAGAGGAAGCTTTCAGACGTCAGATAAAGAACTTTATCGAATATAATCTCGAATGCTTTCAAATCTTTGAAAAAATCACAGTGTATTATGACTGTGGTCAATCCATTATAAGTAAGATTCTCAGAGATACGTTTGGAAAGATATTTGATGACAGAATGGATTTTCGTACAGCTTACCAGAAAGATTACAGACTTATGCAAGTTGCAGATTTTGTATGTACTCTTGAACAATCAAAAATCAGGTGGGATGAGCATAGACCAACAAAATCAGAAAAGGATTTCTTCCTTACTCGTCAGATGTTCATGAAGAACTTCTATAAGAAAATAAGCAGGAAACATATCTGATTCTGCTTATGATAATATCTTAAGGTAAAACTTCTTCTTATTATGTCGATAGGCAAGACTCCTGTCCTAGCCATAGAAGTGGATGGCTGCAACTACCATAAGAAGGGGGTGAAGCAGGAGGAAAGAGACAGGAAGAAGGATGAGATACTTTCCTTCTGTTCAATTCCCCTTCTGCGGTTCAGAACCGATGGCAGCAGGGAGAAGGAGGCTCTTGAGGAATTCCTTGAAAAAAGGATTGCCTGCCGGTAATATAAGCTATCATGAGGCATTTGAGTTTCTATGATTCCCCATTGGGGAAAATGTTCATCACCTCAGATGAGATAGGCTTGACTTCTGTTGGGTTTTCAAACCAGAGGTTTTCTTATGACGATGACGATATGGAGTATGAGGAAGGGGACTCGGATTCCATAAGAGACGGGAAGCGCTGGCTTGATATCTATTTTTCTGATAAAGAGCCTCTTTTCCTTCCTCCTTTGCATTTAATCGGTACTGCATTCCAAAAAGAAGTATGGGAGATTCTGTTAAGCATCCCTTATGGGTGTGTCGCTACCTATGGAGATATCGCAAAGAAAACAGCTGAAAACCATAATATTGAGAAGATGTCGTCTCGTGCTGTAGGTGGAGCTGTAGGGCATAACCCTATTTCAATCATCGTTCCATGCCACCGTGTTATAGGATCCGGGAACAATATCACTGGTTATGGTGGTGGCCTGGAGCGGAAGCTGAAGCTGCTGTCCATTGAGGGTTATGATATCTCAAAGCTGAAAATGCCGAGGAGAATCCCGTCTTTCTGCTCTATTTCGATCGAATAGGTATATTTTCTTCTAAAAGACTGAACGATCTTTAGACTTTCCGCCTTATATAGGTAAGGAGGTCGATATGACAGAAGAGAAATGGTATGATGCGTCATCCTTCAGTGTGAATGATGGCGGAGTGCCGTATTCCACATCAGCAAGGCCCGTCA
>DVIF01000039.1 GCA_018711525.1 Candidatus Ornithospirochaeta stercorigallinarum | reverse complement strand
AAGCGGAGCCTTTCGAGCTCCGCAATAGTCAACCGACGTTTCCGTCTATGTACTTGTATACCTTCAGATGCTTTCCGCCATAGCCGAGAGGATTGCCTTCGACACACACAGTGCCGTCCACCACTCTCATCGGTAGTGCGAAGAAGTGCTCGGGCTTGAGATACGTCTTTATCTTCTCAACAGGCTCCTGGTTGTCGAACTCTATGACAGCTCCCACTGGAAGATCGTCTGCGAATATGAGTTCGCATGTCCTATGCTCCGTGTCATCCTTCTCGCTTGCGGCAAGAAGCATCCCGTTGGACTTCACTCCGCGGAAGTTCGCAGGCTTGAGGTTCGATACAAGGATTATGTTGCGCCCCATAAGCTCCTCCTCCTTGTAGTACGGGACGATGGAGGAGACTATCTGCCTTCTTTCCCCCTCCCCTGTATCGAGCTTGAGGATGTAGAGCTTGTCCCCGCCAGGATGCCTCTGGACATCGACAATCCTGGAGACCTTGAGTATCACCTTCTTCTTGAACTGCTCTGTGATGCTCTCCTCCTCCTGAGGCTCTGTCTTCTTCTCCTTCTTCACCTCCGGCTTCTTCTCTTCAAGAAGTGCATCAAGATCTATCTCTGCTGCGATGGTCGGCATATCAGAGCCCCAGCTTTCGAGGACCTGGGGATGGATTTCTCCGAAGAGACCCACTTTCCTGCTGTTATAGATGATGTTGGCAGCTCGGCCTGGGATGAACCTCGGGTCATTCTCTACCGGGGTGAGGATGTATTCCTTGTTGAGGAAATACATGAGTGTGTAGATGAGGCTGGATGCCTCGTTGTATCCCACCTGATTGTCTGAGACAAGGAAGCCGAGGCTGTTTTTCGTCACAGTCCCGCTGTTGTCATGCTTGTCCTTTATACAGATCTTACCGACCTCGAAGATGTTATGAGGGTATACGGCATGCCCTGACACGCTCTCACTCTCCAGAAGGCTTGGAATTACAGAGGGGCGCACCACCTCATAGTTCTCACTCATAGGATTGAGAATGAATACGGCATCCTTTCCATCCGTGTGCATCCTCTCGATGTACTCCTTCTTCGACCCCAGATAGTTGTACATCATCTCCTGGAAGCCAAGGCCCACCATGATCTCCTTTACTTTTCTGGCAAACTCCTCTGCAGGGCTTAAGCGTCCCACAGTGAAGTCATGAGGCATGAGAGGAGAGAAGTTCTCGAGGCCATGACCGATCATGATGTCCTCGATCACATCGACCTCATGCAGGAAATCGTTCCTGTATGGAGGGCAGAACACAGTGATCTCATCACCTGAACAAGTTGCTTCAACCCCCATCCTCTTAAGCGCCTTGACGCAGTCATCACCACTTAGCTTGAGTCCAAGCTTCTTCTCGACTGCCTTGACAGAGCACTTCTGTGTATCCTGGAAATAGAACGGGACTGTGATCTCCTTGCCGTACTTGGTCTCCTTTGCAAGCTCAACCTTTACAGGAAGGATCTCAAAGCCCATGTCAGCCATATCACAGGAAAGAATCGATGCAGTCAGGAGCAGATCCTCAAGAATCGGACCTGAAAGCTCGACGAAAAGATCAGAGTCTCCTACCTCAACCGCTCCGATCCTCGCGCTGTTGATTACAGGAGGGAATGAGAGGGTGTCGTTGTTGTCATCATAAAGATAAGGGAAGCGGGGCTTATCGGAGACGATATACCCGTACTCCTTCCCCTTCGGATGCTTTTCGCAGATTTCACGTAGGGTAAGCTTCTCTTCCATTCCAAGAGGAACGAATGCAGTCTTATCGGGATCTACAGCAGCATAGTGAACCGGGTATTTGATAAGGTCCGAGCGGTAGATTCCGAGTGCAATCGTCTTTCTCTTCCTTCCAAAGTTAGTACAGAGCTTCTCCTGGCTCTGGATCAGGTTTATGAGAAGGTCGTTGTCCACAACCTTTCCACGGGCAGCAAATCCAATCGAGTAATCCCTTATGCCGATGGCACTCTCATCATCTATCACAGCCCTGCCATCACTTGGAAGGCTGTTTTCTTTCGTGCTGAAGAAATCATATTTCCTGACTTCTCCGCTCTCGTATGTCTTCAATGCACGTGCGACACCGGCGGCAGACCAGAGGTCGGGACGGTTCGTATCATTGAGCTCGATCTTTATGACATGATCCTTTGTATCATGTCCGTCAAGTTCGGCCTTTGCGACCGGGAAGATATCTACAAGCTCTTCATCGCTCATCTCTTTTCCAAGAAGAGAGAAGAAGATTTTCTCAGGTGCGTCGATCTTTGGCATTAGTTTCCCCTCCTGGTTCTTACAGATTCAATGTTTGGAGTAAAGAGCTCCCTGAGGTCATTAAGACCGAGGTGCATCAGGGCCATCCTGTCGATTCCAAGACCCCATGCAAGGACAGGGACATCGATTCCGAGGGCCTTGGTCACCTCCGGACGGAAGATTCCTGATCCTCCAAGCTCGAACCATCCGAGGACAGGGTGCTTGATATGCACCTCGATGCTCGGCTCTGTGAACGGGAAATAGCCGGGAACATACTTCACTTCCTCAGCTCCTGCAATCTCCTCTGCGAACATCTTTAAAAGCCCTAAAAGGTTTCTCAGGTTCACATCCTCTCCCAGTACGATTCCCTCCGTCTGGTAGAAGTCAGCACCATGGGTGGCATCGACCTGGTCATAGCGGAAGCATCTTACGATTCCGAAATATTTCCCAGGGATCTTCGCTTTTGTCAGCTGATGAGCCGAAAGCACCGTTCCCTGGCTTCTGAGAACCTGGCGGCGTGTGAATTCATGGTCGAAGGCATACCCCCAGCCACGGGAACCTGTGTTCCATCCGTTCTCATGTGTAGTTGCAACCTGACTGAGCCATGGCTCGTCTATCTTCTTCGCATGTCTTGGTTCCTTTACATAATAGACATCATGGATGTCACGTGCAGAGTGGAACTGAGGCATGAAAAGCGCATCTCCGTTCCAGAACTCGTTCTCTACAAGTGGTCCGTCGAACTCTTCAAAGCCAAGGGATGTAAGTTTATCCTTCACCCACTGGAGGTAGCTGCCATACGCATTCCTGCGTCCCGGAATCAGACGGGAAGTCGGTGCATCCACCCCATAAGGACGGAATGTGCCGCTCTTCCATGAGCCGCTCTTGAGCATCTCATGTGTGAGGTTGCCGAACTCCTCTCCAGTGATGTTCGCCTCCTCAAGCGCCTTCTTTGCCCTCTCCCCCTCTTCGGTGAGTTCGTAAACAACAATCTCCTTCTCGCTGAGCTTGAACGGAGAGAGGCTTGCACCCCTCTTCTTCGCCATCTGGGAAATAGTCTTCTTTTCTGCTTCACTGAGAGTGCTCTCTTCAAGCTCTCCTGAGGAAGATGCCTTCTCAAGAAGAGCCCTCTGAAGCTTCACATCATCAGGAAGGTCATCTGCAATCTTCTCGGCCTTCCTCTCTGAATTCAGTGCTACGGCCTTCTTGCCGCTAAGAGCTCCGAATGCCGATCCCACATCGCTCTTATCCATCTTGAGAGCCTCTGCGATCTCAGGCATGGTATGAGGTCCGTTCTCTGAAAGGAATGTAAAGATGCGCTCTGCAGGAAGCCCCTCTGTCATAAGGGTGCGGCCATAATCTGTAAGTTCGTAAACGACTTTAACACTTCTCTCAACTTCTTTTAAAAGCTGTTTCTGACTAAGCCAGGAGAATGCCTGGTTGGACTGCCCTACCTTATAGCCCAGCTCTTTCATGATCCTCTCATGGTCGATCCTCTCTCCCAGGGATACATGTCTCAAGAGCTTGACTTCCAGCGGATGCAGCTTCTTTACATCAATATCCATATATGCTCCTCAAAGTTATTTAACAAAATCTTCTAGAGATTATACAAAGGAATTGATGAAAATGTTAAGCATTCAGAAGCTCAAATACCGCTTTCCTTATCTCTTCGGTGGTGGGAATCACATTCTTTTCAAGATTTCTGGAGAAAGGAATGGGAAGGGAGCGGGCTGCAACCAGCCGGATATCCTTCCGTCCATTGCAGTTCCTGGCGATCAGGCTGATGACACTGTCGCCTACACTTCCACACTCAGGGGTATCCTGGACAATGAGGATCTTGTCAAAGGATGAGGCATAGCCGATGATGGTATCCTTATCCAAGGGACTGATGGTTGCAAGGTCGATATATGTAAGCCTTTCCCTTATATCCTCTGTCGATTCAAAGGCGGTATGGAAGGCATGGGAGTATCCGATCAGGAGAAGCTCGCTCCCATATTCAGAGACTATCGCTTTTCCCAGCGGCAGATAAGTGTTTTCATCCCCTACATCCCCTTGAGTGTCATATAGCCCCTTATGCTCGAAAAAGAGGACTGGATTGTTGTCCCTGTGCGCGCTCTTGAGAAGAGCCTTGGCGCTGTACGGATCGCTTGGAGCCACTACTATAAGGCCCGGGGTGTTTAGGAACATCGACTCGATGTTCGCAGTGTGCTGGCTACCATGTCCTGTCCCGCTTCCGATTGGAGCGCGGTAGACAAGAGGACAGTTAAGCTGACCGGCAGACATGAAATAAGTCTTTGCGGCATGGTTTATAAGCGGGTCAGAGGCAAGAGTTGAGAAATCGGCATACATTATCTCGACTATCGGATGGAGGCCGAGCATACTGGCCCCGACGGCGATGGATGTGAAGCCTTCTTCAGAAACAGGGGTTTCAAGAACCTTTCCAGGGTGTTTTTCATATAAATCGGAAGTCACACCGAAACATCCACCATAAAGCCCTATGTCCTCTCCCATGAGGAATGCCGAAGCATCCTCTCTCAGGATCTCATCAAGGGCTTCATAGATTGCTCTTCTGTAGCTTGCCTTATGCACCTCTCCTTTCGTATTCCTGGAGATAGGAGATGGTGCGAAGAGGAAGCTGTCCAGCTCCCTGAGTGTCAAGGCATCGTCCTTCTCAGCCTCTGCCTTGATGTATGCGTCCTCGATCTCTTCATCGATCTCCTTTTCCATCCTATGGTAATCATCTTCGCTGATCACGCCCTTTTCAATAAGGGATGAGGAGAAACGACAGATTGGATCCTTTTTCCTCCACATCTCCTCTTCCTCCCTTGTGCGGTATACCAGCCTGTCTGATTTACTGTGTCCGCAAAGCCTGTAGGTATCGACTTCGATGAAGAACGGCCTGCTGTTCTCAAGGATATACTTCCTCGCTTTAGCAACCGTATCCCTTACAAGGGCGACATCGTTTCCATCAATCTTGATATGCTTTATCGAGTATCCATCTGCACGGAGGGAGAGATTATCGGTGCTTATCGCATTCTTCTCTGAGGCGCTCATCCCGTAATGGTTGTTCTCGAGATAGAAAAGAACAGGGATGTTCCATACCGATGCCATGTTCATCGCCTCATGCACGCTTCCCCTGCTCGTAGCACCATCACCGAATATCGCAACTGCGATGTTCTCCCTTCCCTTTCTTTTTAAGGCGAATGCAAGACCGGTTGCAATCGGGACACCCGAGCCTACAATTGCGCTGCTGCCTGCATTGCATGTGGAGATCTCCGTCATATGCATGGATCCACCAAGGCCACGGCACACGCCATACCTTGATCCGAACATCTCGGCAAACATCTTCTCTGGTTTTGTACCTCTTGCGATATTAAATCCATGACAACGGTGTGTGGGCACAATCCAGTCTTTATCATCAAGGCCTGCTATAAGCCCTACATGGCTGGCTTCCTGCCCTATATTCAAATGTGTCGTGCCATAGAAGGCACCTTTCTTGAACATATGGGAAAGCTTGTTCTCAAAACTCCTTGAGCGGAGCATAGCTTTCAATATCTCAATTTCATCCATCCAAGCCTCCAAGGATCTCGAGTCCAATTAGCTTCTGCTGATTTGAGAATATAGCCTAATAGACGTGATGTCAATCAAAGAACATTCATACAAAAGCTTTCTATTTGAGGAGAATCTCCTCCTTCCAGTCTCTGATGTTCCTCTCTTTAGATGAGAAGTTTATCCCGAGAAGGTGTATCGTACTCCCCTTCTTCTCGTACTTCTCATAGTACCTCTTCTCTTTTATCTGCTTAAGCGCCTTTTCTGCAGACTCATCAAGCTTGAGCTCTATTATATAGTAGAGGTCGTCCTTCACCTTCACACTGATGTCCATCCGCCCTATATTCGTCTTCTCCTCTGCCTCCACACTATCAAAGCCGAGGAACATAAGTGCAGGATAGAACGCTATCTGGTAGTTGTTCTCCTTCTCCATGAACATGTCATACGGTATGTTCATGTACGCGTCCCTGAACATCGCTATGATTCCTTCAGTATCCCCGGTCGCAAAGGCTTCGTATAGATACGGGAACCTTTTGCCGTCTATCTCGAGGCCATATGTCGAGAGCACCTTTGCATTCATCGTATCGCTGACCTCGCGGTTGGGATACGAGAGGAGGAGCTTGCCGTACTCCGTCCCGCTTATCGTCATGTATCCAGCCTGTACGAGATACGAGTAGACCGACTCTGCATTTGCACAGCCTTCCATTATGTCGCTGACGTTCATGGTGCTCATCGCCGATTCATAGGTATAGAAGACCTTCCCGCTTTTGAAGAGGTCGGGATACTTCCTTATTATCTCATTGACGAGGCTCTGAGCACCGGTCTCTATCCAGAAGTTGTCGAAAGAGCATCCCCCGTTGAAGAACTTGCCTATAGAGACGGGATTGTACATGGTGACATCGTTCCTGATGCTGAAGCGGTAGCCGTCGTAATAGTCCTTGATGCTTTTCCTGAACGCCTCCTGCTCCACTATGTTGTTATCTTCATAATACTTCTCAATGTATGTTGCGAAATAATAATCGAGCTCTTCATCTGTATAGCCGCAGAGCGCTGCATACTCAGGGGATGAGGAGATGTCTATCAGGTTGTTCAGCTGGGAGAATATCGAGACCTGCTGGAACCTGGTCACCCCCGTTATGAAGCAGAAACGGATGTAGTCCCCGTCAGTCTTCAACACCTCATAGAACCCTGCAAAGAGGTTCCTCACCTCCTCGAACAACGCCCTATCGTATACTGTCTTCAACAGGCTGTTGTCGTATTCATCAATCAGGACAACGACCTTCTTATCATATCTATCTCTCAGTGCCTTTATAAGAGTATGAAGCCATACAGAAGGAGAGCTAGCCCTGTTGAGACAGTTTATTATGCCGTATCTCTCAGCAATATCATAAATCTGTAGTTCATAAAGATTCGACATAAGCCCTTTCAGATCAGAAAACGGTGTGAGACTCATGTTGAGTCTTATTACAGGGTATTCTTCGAAATCGTATTCATCGTAGATGTAGAGCCCTTTGAAAAGCTCCTTGTTCCCTATGAATATCTGCTCAAGGGTGTCGATTGTAAGGCTCTTTCCAAACCTGCGGGGACGGGAGAGGAGGAAATAGGAGCCGCTGCAGATCAGCTTTAATAGATATTTTGTCTTATCCACATAAAGACCGTCAACGTCTCTAAGCCAGCTCAGAGAACTCTTGTCTACTACTATTTCCTTCAGCTTTCTTTCCATAGCTTTACCATAGCATATCAGAAGGAGTTTTGAAAAAGTCTTTTCACAAGGGCATTAATCATATAAGATTAAATGGTATTTTTGATAAGGAAGTTTCAATGGCACCAACATTATCGATTCCACCTTTAACAAAGGACTTAAGCAGGATTCTTATTGATGCGGACACCATCTCCAGGAGAGTGGATGAACTTGCACATAAGATTGACGAGAAGTACAAGGACCTTGATGAGCCGCTGATCCTAGTCGGAGTTCTCAAAGGTTCTTTTATTTTCATGGCGGACCTCTCAAGGAAACTGACAATCAAGCACACTGTCGATTTCATCGCAATATCCTCATACGGCGAAAAAGGTGACAAGAGGGGTGAGGTAAGGCTTTTAATGGACACAAGGGAGAACCTTGCAGACCATCATGTCCTCATCGTAGAAGACATCCTGGACAGTGGGAACACACTCTCATACCTCATAAAGACATTCAAGAGCCGAGGGGTGAAAAGCATTGAGACTGCGGTGTTCCTAGACAAGCCGGAACGTCATGAGATCGATGTCCCCGTTGAATATGTAGGTTTTGAAATCCCGGATGTCTGGGTCGTAGGTTACGGCCTCGATTATAAAGAGCAGTATAGGACACTCCCTTATATTGCGGAGATGTATCCTAAGAAATAAAGAGGATTAATGATGGCAGAAGAAAAACTCTATGTAAGCTACAACACGGTTCACAAGTTGATCAAGAAACTTGCTAAGAAGATCACCGATTCAGGATTCGATCCGGATGTAATCGTTGCTATCGGATCTGGTGGATTCATCCCGGCCCGCATACTAAAGACCTTCATAAACAGACCGATCTATGCAGTCGGAATCTCCTACTATGGAATAGACCATAAGCACAGGGAGCATCCTACCAAGATACAGTGGATCGACGAGGTCCAGGGACAGCTGAGGGGGAAGAAGGTGCTCCTGATCGACGAGGTTGACGATACCAGAGCTACACTGGCCTACTGCGTTGGGGAGCTTCTGAGCTATGAGCCGGAGGAGATCGCCGTCCTGATCCTCCACAACAAACTGAAGCAGAAGGATGTTGAATTTCCACCGGAGATCAAGAGATACTACCCCGCACTCGAAGTCGAGGACACATGGATCAAATACCCTTGGGATGCAGATGACATCGATGAACAGGAAAGGCTGGAGAAAGAGATGTTCGAACGCATGAAGAAGGAAGGAAAGGAGCTTTTCGTATGAAGAAGACGAATGTATCAGCCGTTGTCGGAGTACAGTACGGCGATGAGGGAAAAGGAAGAATCGTAGACTACTTTGCACAGGATGCAGATATCGTAATCCGCTACCAGGGCGGGGATAATGCAGGACACACCGTCATAAACGACAATGGAAAGTTCGCACTCCATATCCTTCCAAGCGGCATCTTCAACCCTGATACGATGAACATCGTAGGAGCGGGAACTGTCGTCAACTTCGACACGATGCACTCCGAGCTTGAGAACATCAGGGAGAAATCAGGACTCGAGATCGACAATGTCTTCATCGACAGCCGTGCACATCTCATAATGCCTTATCACTGCGACCTGGATGGTGCCGAGGAATCAAAGAGGGCGTCAGGGGACAAGATCGGAACTACAAAGAGAGGAATCGGACCCTGCTATACAGATAAAGCGGCAAGATTCGGCATCAGGGCGGGAGACCTCAGGAACACGGAGTTCCTCCAGAAGAGACTGGAGATGCTCGTTCCGAAAAAGAACAGGGAACTGGAGTACTATGGGCTCAAGACCTACACTGTAGAGGACCTCATGGCACTCTGCGACAAATGGCTGAAGGAATTCGGAGACCATATCATAGACACTGTCCCTGTTGTAAGGGAGGCTGTCGAAAGCGGTAAGAAGATCCTTCTTGAAGGACAGCTTGGAATCATGAGGGACAACGACTGGGGCATCTACCCATATACCACATCAAGCAACCCGACAGTCGGTGGAGCATGCAACGGTTCGGCAATCCCTGCATGGGCGATACAGAAGGTCGTCGGAGTTGCAAAGGCATACTCGACAAGCGTCGGAGGAGGTCCGTATATGACCGAACTCTTCGATGAGACTGCTGATAGGCTGAGAGAAATCGGAGGGGAGTACGGCGCGACTACAGGTCGTCCGAGAAGATGTGGCTGGTTCGATGCCGTAGCTGCAGACTATGCCTGCTATATGAACGGAGTTACGGATGTTGCACTCACGAAGATGGATGTCCTTGACACATTTGAAAAGATCAAGGTATGTACAGGCTACATGATCGACGGTGAGTATTATTCCTATCTGCCTGAAACACTCCTCCAGGAGAGGGCGAAACCCATTTACGAAGAGTTCGACGGCTGGATGGAGGACACAAGCAAATGCAGGACATGGGATGAGCTTCCAGAGAAGGCAAAAGCCTATGTGCTTGCACTTGAAAAGCTTATGAACACAAAAATCACATACATCTCAGTCGGGCCTAAGAGAGAACAGCTCATAGTCCGCTAAGCATCGAAGGAAGGTCTTGGAAACAAGGCCTTCTTTTATTTGGTTCATAAAGACAGGTCGAGGTCTATGCCGAATCCTTTCAGAACAGAGGCGGCACTCTCGAGGTTTATCTTCACCCCTTTAAGCTCCTTAAGGTTTTCAGAAAAATTGGAAGATAGGAATGAAACCTTGTCCATCTTAAATGAATTAAGAGTTGTATTGAAAAAAGATGAACCTTTGAACTCGACATCACTTAAAATGCTTTTGACGCTTTTAATGTCAGTGAAATCAGAATCCTTGAAGGAGGAATTCCTGATTGCACACTCTTTCATCACAGAGGATGAGAACACCCCATAGAGAACGTTTATATTATCGAATATTGTCTTCCTCATATCGGCATTGAGAAAAGATGTTCCCTTGAAAAGGGACTCTGTAAAGACAGATGAGGAAAGGAATGCATTGTCGAAGATTGTAAAAGAGAGGTCGGATGAAATGAAAGAGACATTCCTCAGGCTCGCTTTTTCAAAGTTTGTGCTTATGAAGCGCACATCTGAGAATCTGATGTTCTCAAAGCTTTTCCCGGAGAAGTCGAGATAGGACAGGTCCTCCCCTTCTATCTCCAGATCGAAGATTTCGTCATTATCTAGAATGTCTTGCCTTAAGGACATCCACGACCTCGGAAAGTGAGCACTCCTTCTGCACAAGGAGTACAAGAAGATGGTACATGAGGTCTGCAGCCTCTCCCAGGAAGAGGTCCTTGTCGTTATCCTTGCTCTCGATTACAAGCTCCACGGCTTCCTCACCCACCTTCTGACTTATCTTATTAAGCCCTCTGGAGAAGAGATGGTTTGTGTAGCTGCCGTCGACAGGATTGTCGCGTCTGTCCTTTATGACATCCTCAAGGTAGAAGAGGAACTCGGAAGATGAGATCTCAGAGGTCTGGTTCTCCTCTCCGAAGCAGGTATCTGTTCCAGTGTGGCATACAGGGCCTGACGGGATGGCCTTCACAAGAAGCGTATCCCCATCGCAGTCGGCAAGAATCTCCCTCAGGTGCAGGAAATTGCCACTGGTCTCCCCCTTTGTCCATATCCTCTTACGGCTTCTGGACCAGAAGGTCACAAGACGACGGTCAAGGGTTAATCGGTATGCCTCCTCGTTCATATAGCCGAGCATCAAAACCTTTTTCGTAATAGCATCCTGTACGATTGCAGGAACCAGTCCATCACCCTTAGCAAAATCTATCGTCATCTTCTCCTCCAGTTAAATTCTAACAGCTATTCCCCTACTTTTTAAATACCTTTTGAGCTCCATGATGTCTATTTCATGAAAATGGAACACCGAAGCGGCTAGAGCTGCATCGGCCCTCCCTTCTGTGAAGACGTCATAGAAATCGTCCATCTTACCTGCGCCACCAGAAGCAATCAGTGGAATATCAATATTACTACTTATTCTTGAATTCAAGTCAATAGCAAAGCCGTTTTTTGTACCGTCATGGTCCATTGAAGTAAGCAGGATCTCCCCCGCTCCTCTCCCTTCCGCCTCCTTTATCCAGGACAGGGCATCGATTCCTGTACGCCTTCTTCCTCCGTCTATTACGATTTCATACCCCGATTCATGCTCTGTGCTTCTCCTCACATCTGCGGCAAGAACGACGCACTGGCTCCCGAAAGTCCCTGCAAGCTCATCAATCAAGGAAGGACGACGGACGGCGGCACTGTTTATGCTGACCTTGTCCGCACCGCTGTTTATCACATCATATGCATCATCAACGCTCTTGATCCCTCCTCCGACTGTGAAAGGGATGCTGATGTTCTCACTTATATCCCGCACAAGGGAGGCAAGGTTCTTCCTCTTTTCAACCGTTGCCGTGATATCCAGGAAGACAAGCTCATCCGCACCGAGCTCACTATAGAGCCGAGCCATCTCCACAGGGCTTCCCGCATCACGGAGGGAGAGGAAGTTTATTCCCTTGACGACACGTCCGTCCTTTATATCGAGACATGGGATTATTCTTTTAGCAAGCATCAGAGACCTCCTTCATATCATCGAGTGTAATAAGCCCTTCATAATACGCCTTGCCGACAATCGCACCTGAGAGCCCCATCTTCTTCAAGGCTACGAGATCGGAGAGGGAAGAGATGCCTCCCGATGCTATCAGGGGGATTGATGAAGACTTCATTATCTTCTCATAAAGGGAGAAGGAAGGACCTGAGAGCATTCCATCCCTTGCGATATCCGTAGGTATGAGATAGCTGAATCCTCTACCCTCATAGCTTTTTATGAAATCGATGACATCGACCCCTCCATCCTCAAGCCAGCCAGAGGCCTTTACCCGCCCGTTCTCGGAATCGGCCCCTAGGATCAGTCTGCCACCGTATCTTTCCAGGAAGGAGAGGGTAAGAGGCCTGTCCTTGATTGCGAGAGAGCCGCATGTGACATAGGCAGCCCCTGCATTAAACGCAGAAGCGATTGCCTCCTCGTTTTTTATCCCACCTCCGAAATCGACTACAAGACTGGTCTTTGACGCAATCCTCTCAAGCACATCAAGGTTGCAGATCCCCCTTCCCTTCGCCCCGTCAAGGTCCACAAGATGAAGACGATGAAGACCCGCATCCTCAAAAGTCCTGGCCATGGAGAGGGGATCTGAGGAGTAGCTTCTAGCACTCCCGTAATCCCCTTTTCTCAGTCGCACGCAATGCCCGTCCATTATGTCTATAGCAGGTATGATATCCATATTCACATCTCCAGAAAGTTCTTAAGAAGCTTCAGCCCCGCATCCCCGCTCTTCTCCGGATGGAACTGCACACCATAGAAGTTATCGCGGGAGAGTGCGGAGGAAAAAGTAATTCCATCATAATCCGTCCTTGCGATGGTATAGTCTGAAAGGGTTGCGTAATATGAGTGTACAAAATAGAACCAGCTGTCTTTACCGATGCCTCTGAAAAGGGGGCAGTCAGTTTCAAAAGAGACATTGTTCCACCCGATATGAGGAATCTTATACCCCCTGTTCCTCTCAAAAAGCTTTATCCCGACAGGTATTATATCCAGGCACTTCGCACTCCCTTCTTCTGAGAAGGAAGAGAGGAGCTGCATACCAAGGCATATGCCTAGAAACGGCATCCTGAGGCCTCTGATGATATCCACCATGCCCTTTTCCTCCAGGTACGACATCGCGGACCCGGCCTCCCCCACACCGGGGAAGATCACATGGTCGGCACTTCTGATAAGATGCTCATCATCACTGAGTACCGCCTCGATGCCCAGACGCTTGAGGGCGCACATCACGCTCTGCACATTGCCTGCATTGTATTTTATGACAACGGTCATCACAGAACTCCTTTCGTACTTGAGATATCAGTTGCTCCGGCAATCCGTCTGCTGGCTTTCCTGAGGGCACGTGCAAAGGCTTTGAAAACGGCCTCCGCCTGATGATGGGAGTTCCCATCAGAGACTTTTATGTAAAGGTTCATCCGTGCGCTGTCGGAAAATGATTTGAAGAAATGCCTTATCATCTCGACAGGAAACGATCCTATATACTCCCTTCTGATATCCACATCATAAATGAAATCCGGACGTCCTGAGAAATCGAGGGCGACTGTCGCAACGACATCATCCATTGTGAGTATCTCATATCCGTACCGCTCTATCCCCCTCTTGTCCCCCAGGGCTTTTCCGATAAGAGAGCCCAGGGTGATGGCAAGGTCCTCCACACTATGGTGCTCATCCACATCAAAGTCCCCTTTGACCGTGCCGTTTATGTCATACCGTGAATGCCTCACAATCTGAGAAAGCATATGGTCGAAAAACCCGATTCCAGTAACAATCTCACCTTTGCCCGTACCGTCGAGGTCTATCGAAAGTGAAATATCGGTCTCCTTGGTCTTCCTCTCCAGCTCCGCCCTCCTATGAGGAAGCAGACTGCGATCGGGAAGGAGGAATGATAGAATCTCAAGCCAGGAATCCGTCTCAAGGGAAACCGTATCCTTCAAATCCTCAGGAATCTCAACACCCTTGTTCAGAAGTATCCCCCTGCATCCTATGTTCTTTGCAAGAATCATATCGGTGATCCTGTCTCCGACCATGAAGGAAGATGAAAGGTCCCACTCTCCGCTCTTATAGTCCTCGACCATCAGGCTTGATGGCTTACGTGTCGGGCAGCTGTCCTCAGGAAGGGAGAAATCTATGTTTATATCATCGAAATAGATGTCCTCCCCTTCGAGCGTTGCGATTATCCTCTCCTGGCATTTCTTGAAATCATCATATGGGAACGACGGGGTTCCCACCCCATCCTGGTTGGAGACCATGACGAATTCAAAATCGCTTTCACGACGCAGCCTCCTCAGGGCCTCGAACACATGAGGGATGTAGATTATCCTCTCATAGCTGTCGACCTGGGTCTCATTCACTATGACCCCGTCACGGTCAAGAAACAGTACTTTTTTCCCTTTCATCAAAAGCCTCCAGAAGCTTGTCGTTCTCCTCTTTGGAACCGATGGTGATCCTGAGGGTGTTGGAAAGAAGCGGTTCACGGCTCCGGTTACGGACGATTATACCCTTCTTCATGAGATATAAATAGAGAGCGTCGGCATCGCTGACCTTTATCAGGAGGAAGTTGGCATCACTTCTGTAGATTTTCTCAACAAAAGAGAACCTTCCAAACTCCCCTTCAAGCCTCTTCTTCTCTCCAAGGATCTCTTCAAGGACGGCCTTTCTCCCATCGGCATTCCCTAGGGCCTCAAGACCGTCACGCTGTGCAGAAAGTGAGACGTTGTACGGAGCTTTTATCTTGTTGACCGCTTTTATCACCACAGGGGATGCTATGAGTATGCCGATACGTGATGCGGCAAGGGCCCAATACTTGGAGAACGTCCTTAAGACTGCCACCCTCTCATTATCCTTAAGCAGGGTATAGGCACTGACAAATGAAGGATCGAAATCGGCATAAGCCTCATCTATTACTGTAAGGGACGGATTGTAGTCGGCGATCTCTCTGATCACATCAATGTCATAGCTTCTGCCTGTGGGGTTGTTCGGAGAACAGATGAATACGATCTTGGGGCTCTTCTCATCAATTGAGCTCTTTATCGCATCGACATCAAGCTCAAGGGAATCAGTCAGTGGGACGTTGATCACCTCCACCCCGTTTATCTCTGCGAACACCTTGTATTCCCCATATGTAGGCCGCTCTATCAGGACACAATCCTTCCCGGGCTCTGCGAAGATCCTGATAAGCATGTCTATCAGCTCATCGGAACCGTTACCAAGCACGGTATTCTCCACTCTAAAGCCCATCACCTCTTCTATTTTTCTCCTCAGCTCTGAGGCATGGGGATCGGGGTATCTGTTCTTACCTGAGAGGGAGAAATCCTTCCAGTTCTCATTCGCATCCAGATATACCTCTGCATACCCTGAGAACTCATCACGTGCCGATGTATAGCTTTCAAGGCTGAGAATATGGCTTCTCATATAATCTGCTATCATAATCGTACCCTCATCGCCTCCTTATGTGCATAAAGGCTCTCAGCCTCAGCCATCTCCATGACGGCCCTTCCTATGTTCTCAGCGCCCTTCCTGCTGAGCTTCTGTACTGTAATCTTCTTGATGAAGGAATCCACGGAGACCCCGGAAGAGGACTTGGCGAATCCGCTTGTGGGAAGGGTGTGGTTCGTCCCGCTTGCATAGTCCCCTGCACTCTCGGGGCTGTAAGGTCCGAGGAACACGGATCCTGCAGACTCGACAAGCTCTAGCAGACTCTCAGGATCTGCTGTGTTTATTATCAGATGCTCAGGCGCGTACTCGTTCACAGCTTTCATGGCATCTTCTGTTGAGGAGAATGCAAGAATCCTCGAATGCTCAAGACTTTTAAGCATGTATTCACTTCTTTCAAGTTCCCTTAAAAGGCGCTCCGTCTCCCTCAGCACATCATCCTTCATCTCCTCTGCATCTTTCCTTTTTCCGATGAACACCAGGATCGCCTGGCTGTCAGGGCCATGCTCAGCCTGGGAAAGAAGATCGGTTGCGATATATAAAGGACTGGCGGAGCTGTCGGCAAGGACCATCACCTCGCTCGGCCCTGCAAGCATGTCTATTGAGACAGTGCGGCTCGCCTCCATCTTTGCAAAGGAGACGAACCTGTTGCCGGGTCCGAAGATCTTGTTCCTTCTCTCAACACTCTCGGTGCCGTATGTGAATGCGGCAATCGCCTGAGCCCCTCCGACCTTGAGTATCCTGTCGACACCGGAGAGTTTGGCGGCATAGAGTATTGCGGGGTTCATCCTGTTGTCCTTCGCAGGTGTTGCAAGCATTATGTCCCTGCAGCCTGCCACATGGGCGGGGATTGCAAGCATCAGGACGGTCGAGAAAAGAGGAGCCGTTCCTCCAGGGACATAGAGACCGGGCTTTGATATAGGAACTATCTTCCTCCAAAGCTCGACTCCTTCCATCGTCTCACATCTCTCCCCCTCTCTTATCTGCGTCTCATGGAACGTCCTTATATTGCATGCGGCGAGGCGGATGGCATCCCTGAGTTCAGGCTTTATCATCTGTTCGGCCTGATCGATCTCCTCTTTCGAGACAAAGAGGCTGTCGAGGTCTGAGTTATCATAGCGGAGGGCATATTCATAAAGCGCCTCATCCCCCCTTGTCCTCACATCCTCCATGATGGCTCTCACAGAAGAAAGAATGTCCTCATTGTTATCGTTGTTCCTCTCAAGAAGCCTATCAAGCTCCTTCTCATCCGGGTTATAGAAGAAATCCAACATACACTACTCCGTCATCTTCTCGATGTTCATTACAAGGATTCCCTCAGCTCCTATCGCCTTCAAATCCTCGAATACGGACCAGAAACGGTCCTCGCTCACAACGGACTGGACGCTGAGCCATGACCTGTCCATAAGCGGAGTCACAGTCGGGCTCTTCATACCTCCGATGATTGATGCAGCCTCATCAAGCTTCTCTGAGGGAAGGTTGAAAAGGATGTACTTCTTGTTCTTTGCAAGCTCGACAGCATCCATCCTCTCCAATAGGCGCTGCAATATCCTGTTCTTCTCCGAGACTGTGTTTGTGAATCCCGGACGAGCGATCATGATTGCAGATGAGCGGTAGATCTCCTCTGCCTCCTTAAGCCCATTCATCTTGAGGGTCGTCCCCGTCGATACTATGTCGCAGATGCAGTCCGCTATCCCGACCTGGGGGGTTATCTCCACAGAGCCGGAAACGACCACCGGAGTCGCATTCACACCCTTCTCCTTCAATATCTTCATCATGATGTTCGGGTAGCTTGTCGCAATCCTCTTTCCCTCAAGGCTCTCAAGCCCCTTGTAGTCGAAATCATTCGGGACTGCGATGCTGAGCCTGCACTTGGCGAACTTAAGGTCCTTCACCACCTCAAGATAGAACCCGGACTCATCGAATTCGTTCCTTCCGACGATTCCGATATCGGCAACACCATCGCGTACATATGTCGGGATGTCATCATCGCGGACGAAAAGGAACTCAAGGGGGAAGTTCCCAGCCCTCTCCCTCAGGACCCTGCTGTCTGTGGCGAAGTCGATACCGCAGCTTCTGATGATCTCAAGGCTCTTTTCGCTCAGCCTCCCGCTTTTCTGTATCGCAACTTTCAAAACCTCTTGCATCTCAACCTCCTTGGAAACAAAAAAAGGCCGACCAGAAAGGACGACCTTTTGATATGACAAAAACCACCTCGTCTGGTAAACAAGTCAGAAAACAAAGTGGTGATGATGTCTCTTAATAGCTTTCATATTCCTTTTTTAAACCAAAGAAAGTACTTTGGTCAATCTTTCTCCTCGTATTCTACGATTATTTCATCTTTTTTATTTCTGTATGCGAAAACGCAGAAAGCAATATAAAGGGAGGAGAGCACCAGTATTATGATTGCGACAATCTTGATGAAAGTACTCGAGATAAAAGACGGGAAGAAGAACATGACTAAGGCAAAGACATACCTGAGGATGACATCCATGGCGATGATGTCCCTGATACCCATACGCCTGAGAAGCACATAATCGAGGCTGTCCGCAATCGCGGTCAGAAGCAGATCCAGTGCGATTATGTAAACGACTATGTCCAATAGCGCCTGAGGATTCGCGAAGGAGAGGAATATGACAATCACAGAAAGGATTATGTTCAACGCATTCTTCACTACAGAGACATTCCTCACCCTCGATGGAAGCGCATCCACCTTCAATACGATATACAGATCCCTTAGAGCCCCATAAAGGATGTACAGGGCAAGCATGAAGAAGACGATGCTGACAGTCCTGCTCGGAAATGCAAGCATCAGGACGGCCAATACAAAAGGAATGAGTGCGGTTATTATACTGGATATGAGCTTTTTCATTTTCACCTCTATTAAATATTAACATGATTTTGTAGCATAAGGCCATGTTGAACCTTCTTTTTGATGCAGACGGCACACTTTATGATTTCAAGGCTACGGAAAACATAAGCCTGGGAAAAGTTTTCGAGCATTACGGCATAGACTACAGCAGTGAGAACATAGACCTCTACCATGAGAAGAACTCACATCTATGGGATCTTTATGAGAAAGGCCTGATCAGTCAGGATATGATCAGCTGGAAGAGGTTCGAAGACTTCTTCTCCGCCCTTGGCCTCGGGTATGACGCAAAGGAAGCGGGAGAGCTTTATACGGACTATCTTGCATCCAACGGCATCATGATCGACGGTGCCATCGAACTGTTGGAAAAACTATACGGCCGCCACAATCTCTACATAATCACAAACGGGATAGCAAAAACCCAGCATGGAAGGATAGACGGCACCGGTACGGGAAAGTACTTCAAACGTCTGTTCATCTCGACCGAGATGGGTACGCAGAAGCCCGAGAAAGCCTTCTTCGACATCGTCATGGGAGAAGAGAATCTCGACAGGAAAAGGACTATCGTAATCGGAGACAGTGAGAAAAGCGACATAAAAGGAGCTCTGAATGCAGGTCTGAAAAGCATATTCATCTCTTTCAAAGGAGATGAAAGCCCTCTGGCGGACTACTCCGTCTCATCCTATGATGAGCTACTTGAGTATATCGACAAGCTCGACCTCGAATATTAGAAGCTCATTAGGCCCTATTACGGATGCACCGCTTTCGCCATAGCCCATATCAGGATGAATCCAGAATCTGAAACGCTCTCCTTCCTGCATAAGCATCAGCCCCTCTTTTGCCCCTTCTATGAGGTCTGAGACCTTTATCTCGGCACTCGCCCTCCTGTCATAGCTGGAGTCTACGACCTGACCGCTTAAAAGGGTCATGGTGTAGTCGATCAGTACACTGTCATCCTCATCAGGGGAAGGAGCATCATCGGATACCGCCCTGACGACCTCGTACTCAAGGCCGCTTCCTGTGGTGACGACGCCACTTCTCATCCCGTTGGTCTTCAGGAACTCCTCGGCCTCCCTCAGATTCTCCTCGCTCTCCCTCTCATATGCGATTGCAGCCTCCTCCAGCATCCTGTTCTGGTATTCAAGGAAGATTGCATCAAGCTCATCCTCCGTGAAGAAAGGAGTGCCGTAATAGTCAAGGAAGCCTCTTACGAAATATGATGCATCGACATCCTGGGAGGCATTCTCCAGGCTTTCAGCCAGAAGATTTCCGTAGGCGTAACTGAATCTCTCGATAAGGCTTTCAGGAGCACCAAGGCTGTCTATATCATATTCCGCCTCGGCCATGACGCCGTTATCGGAGACGAGAGGCGGGGCCTCTTCCCTTTTCTTATTCTCATCACATGAGGAAAAGAGGATGGCGATTGAAAGGAATATCAGAAACAACGACTTTCTCACATCCTCCTCCTAAAAGTATGGACTTGCGCCTTGGCTGTCCAGCACGCATATCGTCGGGAAATCCTCGACTTCAAGACGCAGAAGCGCCTCAGGCCCCAGGTCCTCGAACGCCACGACCTCTGCACTCTTTATCCGTTCTGAATAAAGGGCGCCGCAACCTCCGAAGGCCTGAAGATAGATTCCTGAATACTTTTTCACCGCCTGAACGACCTCACTCTTCCGCGGCCCCTTGCCTACCATGACAAGCAGTCCATGCTTCATTAGAAGAGGGGAATAAGGATCCATTCTCTGGCTTGTCGTAGGACCTGCCGCTCCAAGAGCGTACCCCGGCATTTTCGGAGAAGGTCCCATGTAGTATATCCCATTGCCTTTGAAGATGAACGGAAGAGCCTCATTCTCCTCTATCATGATGCTCAGCCTCTTATGGACCTGGTCGCGCCCTACATAAAGGGTTCCGCTTATGAGCACATGGTCCCCTGCATTCACAGCCTTTATCTCTTCAATGCTTTCATAAGGCAGGACTAGTCTTCTTTCCATAGCTGACTCCTTACTTCGATATGTGCCTTCCTGTCCGCCCAGCATGAGACGGAAAGTGCAACAGGAAGCCCTGCAATGTGTGTGCCTTCATACTCTATGTTCACCTCAAGTGCGGTGTTCTTCCCTCCAAGCCCTCCAGCTCCGATTCCAAGTGTGTTCACCTTCTCAAGGATCTCCTCCTCAAGCTCGTCATAGCGCTCATCATCATGCTCTCTTTTGGCTATCAAGGCCTTCTTACTCAGCAGTGCGGCCCTGTCCAGGCTCCCTCCTATGCCGATGCCGAGGAACATAGGAGGACACGGCTTTCCTCCGGCTGCCTTCACCATCTCAAGCACAGCGGAGACGACTCCTTCCTTTCCCGCAGTAGGATTGAGCATCCTCACAGCAGAGCAGTTCTCGCTTCCAAACCCTTTCAAGAGGACATCAACTGTGCTCACATCCCCTTCTATGAGTTCGATGTTGATGACCGCAGGCAGGTTGCTCTTCGTATTCAACCTGTCAAACACAGGCTCGGAAACGATGCTTTTCCTGAAATACCCCTCTTCTGCAGCTTTCTCCAACGCAGATTTCACGGTATCCAAAAGCTCATTCAGAGAATAGGGTGATGAAGATGCATATGAGACCAGGACCCAGAACATACCTGTGTCCTGACAGAGAGGCAGTCCGGTCTTAGAGGCTATCCCTATGTTATCGAGAATCGCCTTAAGCACTATCCTTCCCTCTTCTCCATCCTCTCTCTCATAAGCCTTCTTGAGCTTCTCATAGACATCGGGGCTAAGTTTTCTTGATGCCTCAATGACCTTGTTCTTTATCTCCTCTTCAAGTCTTTTCATACAACGAGCCCTCCATAAGGCCATCTTCTTCCATCTTCTTTTCAAGCATTGCTATGAATTTTGATTTATCGGGGAAATCGCGTGGAGCGATCAGGCGATGGGATGGAGTCTCGCTCTTAAGACGCTGGATTATGATATCAGGTCTTAGATGTGCGATGAAAAGTTCGACCGCCTCAAGATATTCATCAAGGCTTAAAAGCCTTATCCTGCCGTTAAGATACTCATCTGCGAACCTCGTTCCACCCGCAATATCAAGATTATGTATCTTCACGGCATTCGAATAGAGGCTCACTACCTCTGCTGTACGCATGAAATCCTCCATCCCCTCCCCGGGAAGACCAAGGATGACATGAGTCGAGAGGAAAAGCCCCTTCTCCCTCACCCTCCTTGCAGCATCGAGATAACAGGCTGTGTCATGCCCTCTGTTGATATACTCAAGGGTTTTATCATTCGCACTCTGAAGCCCTAGCTCGATCTCCACATCAAGCCCCTTCTCCTTGTATCCAGCGATGAGACATAGCTTCTCATCCTCCAGGCAATCGGGACGGGTGGAGATTATAAGCTCCTTGAAAGGACCATACTCAAGAGCACTGTCATAGACCTCTCTCAAACGCTCCAAAGGGGCATATGTGTTTGTAAAAGACTGGAAGTAGAGGCTGTACGCCTCGGCCTTGTAGCGTCTTTTCAGAAACTCCTTTCCCTTCTCTATCTGCTCTTTCATGCCGCCCTTGTAGGCAGTATTCCCCTCGGCGACAATCCCGTTGTACTCTGAATCATGTCTGAAGCCTCCCTCGCCTGTCCTCTGGTAGACTGAAACCGCCCCTGTTCCATCACAGAATGCACAGCCTCCTTTCCTCTCCTTCGTCCTGTTTGGACATGAGAATAAGGCATCCACACCTATTCGGAATACGCTCATCCCATATTTTTCCCTCAGGTAGTCGGAGTACGTGTTCCATCTCATCTGAGCAGCACTCCGATTGAATATGTCCCGTGATGAGTGACATCAAGAAAGAGCAGCACATCGCCCCATGAGCTTCTGTTACCGACTGAGAGGGAGAAACCGACAGCCCAGTCATTCAGAAGAGAAAACGGAATGAGGTTCCTCTCTTCGACACGGGGCCAGAAACGTGAGCCATATCGCCTTGTCTCATACCCCTCTGCAAAGACCCCTACATCCATGAAGAAGGAATCGGAGAATATGACACGACCACCGACTTCGAGCAGCAGGTAATCCCTTGTCAGCATTCCGCTCTTGTTCGTAGTATAGCTCGTACCTATTTTCTCATTTCCCCTGAGAACATCGGCCTCTCCTGAGATATAGAACTTGGAGGATTCTATCGGGGATGGGATTATGCTTTCAAACATCAGCCTGATATCATACATGAACGGAGGGCGGAGATATATGTCGACATCCATATCGATATCGATGCCGTCATCATAGAGCCCTGAAGTTTCAAGAGTACGGTATTTCAGATTGAAATTGACCTTCGGATCCGCATATACCTCACGATTAATCACCGTATCTATGCTGTCGAAGGACTTCAGACTACCAAGAGAGAAAAGATCGAAATCGAAAGAGAGCTCCAGGCGCAGGTCATTCAAATGCTCATAGGCAGCCCCTCCCTCCAGGGAGAAGATGAAATCGGAGGTATCCATCCTGTCAACATAGTCTGAGACAGAGAGCATTGAGACATCCCCGACCCCGATGCGGGCCGAGGCGAAAGCGGAGAATGCATTGTCGAAATCATAATAGTATGATGCGAAGAGTGCTGCATAGTCGTTGATGTCTATCCCTGTAAGCAGGGTACCATAGTCTGATGGCAGGTCTATGTTGAAGAACATGCTTGCCTTCGGAATGAAATAGAATAGAAGAGGACTGTCGCTTATGCTTCCTTTTATCCCGGCTTCAAGATTGAGGCCGAAGGAGACAGAGGATGATAGATTTGTAAACTCCTCACTCTTTATTATGATGATTCCATCCTCATATACATTATAGCCGATGCTCTTAAGCCCTTCTTCCTTCTTTATATACATCAGGGCCTGTTCGAATTCCGCCATTGTCTGAGTATCGGCCTTCAGCCCTATGAAATACTCCATGATATCGCTGTATCTGCGAAGGCCATCGTATACGATGGATTTTATCTCGAAAGGTTCAATCTCAAAGTAGGAGACGGGTTTTCTCCTCTCACTGTCTGCAAGAGCGTCTTCTATCGCATCAAAGACATCCGCGTTATCTTCAACGGCCTTTCTTCCTATCGCAAGAATCTCTTCAGCCTTCCCGAAATCGAGCGTGCCTATCTTTGAAAGCTCTGGAACGATCACATAATCGGCATTCGGGTACTGCTCGACCACATTCGGTGCGGTCACCAGGTCAAGTGTCTGGAACGCCACACCTGTAAGGGTGTCGATGTTGTTGTATATCATGCCATCGTTATGCTGCTTCATCACATCGTTGAGGTCTACGGCAAGCACGATATCAGCACCCAGGTTGCGTGCGATATCCGCAGGGAGGTTGTTCACCATCCCTCCGTCGACCACATAGGCCGATCCGTCGTCCGTCTTTGCGGGAGTGAATACGATCGGGATGGCCATAGATCCGCGAAGAGCGCTATAGATGGAGCCATAGGAGTAGACTATCTCCCCTCCGCTCTCGAGATCCGTTCCAACAGCCCTGTATGGAATCGGGAAATCATCGAAATTCTTTATTTCAAGCACCTTCGCCAGATTTGAGCGCAGGAATGCCGCCACATACTGGTCATCTATGATGCCGTTCGCCGCTCCGACATCCTCAGACGAGAAATCGAGTGTCAGAAGATTCGAAAGCGGAGTCTCATTTCCTCCTTCAAGGAGGATTCTGCCGCTTCTGGAGTATATATGCAGGAACATATCCATCAGATCAGCATCTGCTATGAGCTTCTCTATCTCCTCTCCTGAATATCCGGCGGCATAGAATGCACCGATTACAGCACCTATGCTTGTTCCAACGACATAGTCGGGATAAAGCCCCCTTCTGTCGAGCTCCTTAAGTATCTCTATATCTGCAATCCCCTTCGCACCCCCTCCGGAGAGGACGAGTGCGAAAGTCTTATCCGATGCATGAAGGGAAAGAGAAAGCAGAACGACAAGCAGAACGGAAAGAAGCCTCTTCATCTCTCACCTTCCAAGATGTGCACCTATTATGTCACGGTTTCCATTTACGAAAGAGAGTGCATCCAGCTCCTTCCTGCTTGGAGACTGAAGCCTGTCGACATAGATGAACGAATCCTTTGCAGCTATCTTCAGGCCTCTCTTCCTATCAAGGGCGACCACAGTCCCCGCCTCATACTCATTGTTTTCCTCAAGGGAGAATGCAGAGCCGGAGACGGAGCATAGAGAAAGCTTCTCTCCGTTATATGTCGTAAAGGCCTTAGGCCATGGGTAGCTTGCCCTGATCAGGGCATGGATCGCCGCCCCGGATGCTGAGAAATCAACTTCTCCATCCTCCTTTGCAAGCAAACGGGAAAAAGAAGGAGTCCCGTTCTGACTCCTCTTCTCATAAGAGCCTATGTTGGAAAAAACAGAACCTGCAAACTCTGCAGAGATCAATGCCACCTCCGCCTCAAGGGAGGAGAGTGTCTCCGTCCCATCCAGGGGGAAGGACATACTCGCGATTATGTCCCCGCTGTCCACTTCCAACGCTATCTCCTGAATGCTTATCCCGCCTTCCCTGTCAAGGTTCTTTATGCTCTCATAAAGCGGGGAGCAGCCACGATACTTAGGCAATAGGGATGGGTGGATGTTGTACTTGTTCTCAAAAAGAGAGAGGAACTTAGGTCCGAAAATCTTTCCATAGCAGAAAGAGACGAGGGTATCGCAACCAAGTGTGCGTACATATCCACGGGCCTCAGTACGGAGGCTCTGCGGTTGATAATACGGCAGGGATAGCTCCTCTGCCTTGATCTTCACAGGGGGCTGTATAATCTTATTTCCCCTTCCACCCTTCTCATCTGGAGATGTGAGAACCGCTTTTACAAGTCCAAGCTCATTAAGCTTCTCAAGGGTCGGTACTGCTATGCTTCCTGTTGCGGCAAAGAGTATCTTCAATCTTTTTTCCTCTTCTTCTTGTTCTTCTTTCTGAACGCCTTGACGACCCTATCCCTCTCCTCCTCGCTCAGATGATCGATGAAAAGGGTCTTGTTCAGATGGTCGTTCTCGTGCTGGATCACACGGGCAAGAAGCCCGGATGCATCTATTGTGAAATGCTTGCCGTTCACATCCTGCGCCTGGACCTTCACCCTCAAAGGCCTCATGACCTCGCGATAGAACCCGGGGATGGAAAGGCATCCCTCCTCATAAGGGCCTTCCTCGATGCTTGTCTCGATTATCTCAGGGTTCACAAATACATATCTTCCCTTCTCACCTTCATGCAGGTCGACAATGAAGAACTTCCTGCTGACTCCCACCTGAGGAGCGGCAAGTCCCACCCCGTCTGCTTCAGTAAGGGTCTCGAACATCGCATCAACAAGCATCCTGAGGGAGCTGTCAAAAGATTTGACGCTCTCCGTATCTTCTCTTAAAACTTCATCATCAAGCGTATAAATATCTAGCATACAAAGAATATAGCATTAAAAAGGGAAATTGTACACTCCTTGTAAAACCTGACAACAAACCTCATATGCTATACTTTACTTTCACATTGTATTTATATCGTAGAGATTTGGTATTCCAATCGTTATAATCCAAAAATCCGTCATTTTGTAATCGACCGAGAACTATAGCAGGATCTCGATCAATGCGAGAGGAAAAGTTTTTTATTGCCGGAACCGTAAAGTCCTTCATATCCACAAATTCTTCATATTCCTTCAGAGGTATCAGACTATTCCTAGCAAATTCATCAGCAAATTCTTCTGCTTCCCCACATTCGTCATCAAAGGAGATACCGAAGTCATTGTTAATGATATGACCAATCTCATGGAATAACGTAAACCAGAACGTATCGGAATAAAGTCTTCTGTTATTTACCATCAACATAATATTGTCACCGATTTTCTTTGTAGCTCCGTTTATCTTTGAACCAGGAAGATTAGGAAGTATTATGAATACTACACCGGAATCAAAGAAGGCATCATAAACCAACTTGTAGAACCTGTCATGTTCTTTTGTAAGAGTCAAAGCATACCTTATGGATTCTTCAAACTTCTTTCGATTGAATTGTGGAGCTTTTCTTTTTAAAGCCATATTTGTTGCTATCTGAACCATAATATTTGCCTTTATGATGTTAGCTTCACTCATTTCAGTTGCGGAACTTCTAAAACTTACTGCCATATCCTTTTTGCAAAGGACAGAAAGAGTCGACACATCAAGAAAGTTCCTGACCTCTTTTATCTGCTCATCAATTTTTCGAGGCAGATCAGGCAAGCCAAAATTATCTTTAAAATATTTGTAATCAAACAAAGCGAATACTTTACGTTCGTTTTCCAGTTCTTTTTCTGATTTGAATTCTGCGATTAAAGCATCGTATGCATTCTGTAGATTCAGCCAATAAATTATACTTGTATTCAACATTCTTGAAAATTTCATGGCCATATCAACCGAAAGACTTTGCTCTCCTCTGATTAAAACACTTAGATTCTTAGGGGTGGTATCAAGCCTTTTTGCAAAATCCTCTTGAGTCAGCCCACTATTGTCCACAATTTCCTTGATATAATATCCGGGATGGAATGCGATTTTTCCATTATACTCAACATAGTTACTCATAATGCCTACTCACCTCCATTATTTCCACAATTTTCACTTTAGAAGCAATTTCATCCATATTGGACGCCAGATAAGATTCTCTTTCTTCTGTCAAAGGCTGCAATATTATCCTCCATGGTTCTCTGATGGTTTTTACATCCATAGCAAAACAACCTTCCAGATTTCGTCCGTTTTTATTTCTAAGTTTATGAAATCTGAAAGTAGGCATCCTGATAATATCCATGATTGTCTCCGCACTCTTCAAAGCATTTATTCGAGCCATTAGACTTACGACAAGTATCTTATCTCCTCCGAAAAGCCTCCCTGCAACTTTAGTATCTGTACATTGTAACTTTACTTTCTCTGATGAAAACTCAATTTCCACTCAAATCCTCGCGCTCGAGATTACCTATCAGGTAATTTACAATATACCATAAAAGGAAGATAAAATCAATTTAATCTAAAACATATCAATGGGATCCGTATCTATCTCGACCTGACATAGGGAATCCGTCCTATATGATGAGCGGAACACTTCAAGCACCTTGAGGGCATAAGGGAATGCATCATCTTTTGCGATTATCAGGACATGGTAGCGGTAGTAGTTGTTTATCATCTCAATCAGAGCGCTGGTTGCAGGATACATCTCTATGCCGCCCTCACTCTCGAAATACGAGGAGAGGAACTCCTCTATCGCCTCAGCCTCCGCTCTCGCCCTCTCCTCCCTTCTGCTACGTATGCGTATGTTTATCATGCGGGAATACGGAGGGTAGCCCAGCTTTCTCCTTATCTCCATCTCACTTCTGTAGAACTCCTCAGGATCATTGAGTTCTACAGCCCGTATCGCAGGGTTGTCGACCTGGCTTGTCTGGATGACCACCCGTCCATCATCCCGATAGCGGCCAACCCTTCCCGAGACCTGCTGAAGAAGCTCGAAAGTCCTCTCGTTCGCCCTGAAGTCCGGCAGGAAGAGTCCCATATCCGCATTGACAACACCGACAAGTGTCGCTTTCGGGAAATTAAGCCCCTTTGCGATCATCTGGGTGCCGAGGAGTATGTCTATCTCTCCACGCTCAAACTCTCCAAGGATTGTGGAGACATATTCCCTGTCGTTCTGTGCGATGTCCCCGTCAAGCCTCTTTATGCATGCAAAAGGATATAGGCATCGAAGCTCCTCCTCTATCTTTTCCGTACCGAAACCCGTGCTTAAGAGATCATGGCTGTGACAGGTCGGACAAGTCTCTATCATACTCTGGGAAAAACCACATGAATGGCACTTAAGACTTCTGCTTCTCTTATGATAAGTAAGACTTATAGAGCAGTTGGGACATCTGACGACCTCCCCGCAGCTGTTGCATGTGACAGCGGTGGAATAGCCACGTCTGTTTAAAAAGAGGATGACCCCGTTCTTCTTCTCAAGCTCACTCTTTATCTCATCGTTGAGGATACTGCTGATGTTACCCCTCTGCCCGAGGGTATTCACGATCCTTATATGTGGGAAAGCACCTTTTCCGATACGTCTGGGAAGGATCAGAGTCTCGATCCTACCTTCCTTCATCAGTTTATAGCATTCAAAGCTCGGAGTAGCAGAGCCCATGATCAGGGGAGCATCATTGTATCTGCTTCTGAGCTGTGCAAGCTGTCTGGCATGGTAGCGCGGGGCGTTTGATGCCTTGTATGAGCTCTCATGCTCCTCATCCATGATGATGAGCTTCAGATTCTTGAACGGCGCGAAGATCGCACTGCGTGCACCTATTACGATATCGACATCCCCGTTCTTCACAAGGCGGGCGCTTTTAAGACGCTGGGCAGGGGTAAGGGAGGAGTGAAGAATCTGGACACGCGATTTGAAACGGTTCTTCACACTCTTCGAAAGCTGCTCGGATAGGGTTATCTCTGGAACCATGTAGAGCACCTGGCCGCCCTCTCTTATGACCTCCTCCGCGATACGCAGATAGACCTCGCTCTTTCCCGAACCTGTGACGCCATAGAGATAGAAAAGAGTCTTTCCCTCCTCTCTTTTTCCATGGTACTCCCGTAGCACCCTTTCCTGATCGGGGCTCAGAGCCTCAATCGGGGAAAAACCCCCCTCTTCGAAGAAAGGTGCGGCATCGGTATCCCGTTTTGCGTTAGGAACCATCAGGGAAAGGCACTGCCCCATGGAGTTCTTATATAGATAGCTCATGTCGCGGCTGAGCCTTATAAGCTCCTCATTTATGACATCTTGCTTATCTATGACCTTCAATATGCTCTTTATCTCATAATCGCCTTCAGGCTTCTCATCGCTGACTTCTATCACGAAACCAGTCATCTTCCTGTGGTTGAAATCCACCGTCACCCTCTTATACAAAGGGGATGGGAAGAGCGCCTCGTCAAAAGAATAGGTGAATGTACTGCTATAGAGAGGAACGGCAAGGGTTACAAGTGCATATCTCAACTTAATGCCTTCCCTATCACTTTAAGGTCCTCCCAGACAGCCCTCTTGCAGGAAGGATCATCTATGCACTCCCTCTGGCTGTATGTGACGAAGGTCCTTATCCCATTGACCTTGAAACTCTTGTTCCTCGCCCTGATCTCCTCGTAGCTCTTATTGTTGTTAAGGATATAGTGAGCAAGGTCAAGACCGAAGAGAATCATCACCTCGGGAGAGAAAGAGAGCATATCCTCCTTCAGGAACGAACGGCATTTATCCGCATACTCCTTGGAAAAGACGTTTGAAGGGCACTTCAAAAGGGACACAAGCGCACGACTTGAGCGTGGAACGTTTATCGCATTCATCTGGTTCTCATACATCTGCTCGGCATCAGGAAGGAGGATAGCACCGCTTTTCTCTGCAGCAGGCACCACAGAAAGAAGTCTTGCTTTTTTGGGATTGAAATAGAAAAGACTGACGATCCTGTTCTCCCATAGCGGACATTCATGGCAATCAGAAGGAGATGTCTTTCCTCCCTTTTCGTCAGGAACGGATGTCTCTGCGACCTTTTTCAAATCATAGCAATAGATGCCTCTCTCCCCCAACGGGTCCGAATATGCCCTCTCTATTTCATCCCTGAGCTCCAGAATGGATTCAATGCTTTCTTTCAAACCACTCATACTTTTCCCTGTCATAGCTCACATCAGCCAGATACAGTCCATCCGATGGCGCAGTCTTATGTACCTTGGACCTATCCCTGCTATCTAATATAGCTTGAAACTCATCTTCTTTCATACCCTTTGAAAGAAAGGAGAGCATAGTACCCACCATGCTCCTCACCTGATGATATAAAAAGGCGTTTCCTGCGACACGGTAGCGCAGTATCCTGCATCCATAAGCATCACTTATCTCATCCCATGATGAGATGTATATGTCCCTGGTCTTCGACAGGCTCTTATCCCTCGCAGATGAGAATGTGGTGAAATCATGAGTACCTTCCAGGACCTTTGCAAGGGCGTTCATCCTCTCAAGCGGATAGAATCTTTTCACAGCCGTCACCCTTTTGTCATCAAATGCGAGCATGTCCTCCATTCTTTTTATCAGATACCAGTACTCCCTGCTCTCTGTTGAGAAACGGGCATGGAAACCGGCCCCGACCTCATCCGAGGAGAGGATTCTTATATCTTTTGCAAGATGAGTATTCAAAATGATCCTGAACTTCCCAGCCTCGATACGGCTTCTGGTATCAAAATGAGCCGCCTGCCTCAAGGCATGGACCCCGCTGTCCGTCCGCCCTGAACCGAATAGTGTTATCTCCTCTCCAAGTATGGAGGAAAGGACAGCCTCGATCTCCTCCTGGACAGTCCTCTCTCCATCCTGCCTCTGCCAGCCGGAAAAGCCGGAACCATCATACGATAGAAAGAGCCTTATCCTGCGTTCCCCATCTTCAAGGCCCTTGAAGGAAGACGGCCTATTCCAGTCAGAGCGTGCCATCAATCACCACCATTGCCACAGAATATTCCTTTTCATGGCTTATCGACAGATGGGCAGAAGAGGAATCCAAGATGCCTGAGACCTTCTCATTCATCACCACATAAGGCCTTCCATTCCCATCCTCTGCTATCTCTATATCCAAGGGAGAAAGAGATGTGAATCCCGTTCCCAAGGCTTTCACAAAAGCCTCTTTTGAGGCAAAACGGGAGGCATAATACTCCTCTTTCCCAACGCGCGGTGAAAGGGACATCTCCTTTTCTGTGAAAATCCTTGAAAGGAACTTCTCCTCTTTATCAGAAAACCTTCGGTTCTCTACGATATCTATTCCTACGCCAAGTACCATCATCACTCCCCGAAAGAGAACAGGATCCTTACAGATGATGGCTGTGCCTTCACACTTATGCTGCTCTGGCGGAATACATCCTGATTGAAATCGAGGACGACGGGGACCCTTGCGATTCCAGAATTATCCACATCGGAGAAATCGGCATAGGCGTTGATGATGGAAGGATCGACGAGGTATATGAGCTGCTCGCTTCCACTTATCACGATATCAACAGTCTCTGGGACGAGGGACTCCGCCACCAGGCCATCAGGAAGGGCTACGGAGAGTGGAATCGTCACCACACGGTTCGAGATATTCGAGAACTCGACTATCAGGACGACAGCAACTGCAAGAAGGAAGGAAAAGACCTTCGTACTCCATGAGGAGAAGAATTTCAAACCCTGTTTCATTCCTTACCTCCTGAAGTCTGCACCTCTGCCGTCTCAGATGGCGCACTCTGCTGCTCCTTTATCTCTGTAGGAAGCACATCACGATATGTAAAGAGTGCGAGAAGCACCTGCTTTATGGTCTCGTTCGAGAGGTCATAGTATATGTTCGCATTGTAGGCAAGGCTGATCGCACCTGTCTCCTCAGAGACGACGATCACTGCGGCATCACTTACTTCAGCAAGTCCAAGAGCCGCCCTGTGCCTCGTTCCGAAGCTCGCCTTGATCCCGGTCTGCTCACTCAGAGGCAGATAGCATGCGGCATAAGTGAGACGACCTCCCTGTACGACGCAGGCTCCATCATGAAGCGGTGTGTCATGGTCGAATATTGTAAGGATGAGGGTCGAAGAGAGATCCGCATTTATCTTCGTACCGGAGTCCAGGACACTTTTGATGTCTATATGTCTTGGAAACACGATAAGGGCTCCCCTCTTCTTCTCAACAAGAATGTTGCAGGCATTGAGTATCGAATCGATCTGCTCTCCCGTAGTCTGCTGACCTATCCTGAAGAATCTCCTCTTTTTGATGAAAGACATTGAGAAGGCCCTTCTGAGCTCAGGATGGTAGAAGACGAAGAGAAGCATCAGGAACGGAACGAAAAGCTCCTGCATTATATGTGTCAGAACATCGAATGAAAGGAGTGCGAAAACAGCATAGCAGATTGCAAAATATACAAGGACCATGACAAGCTGTTTTGCCTTGCTCGCATCCAAAGCGATATAAACCCTATAAAAGACAAAAGCCAGAATCAGGGTCTCCGCAAGCAATCTCACATAATCGATGAACCCTAAAGTCGAGAGTACCTCAAGCATTACCGCCTATCCTCCTGAAGCTATACCCAATCCAAAGTCCTTGATACAGCCTTCTTCCAGAATCCTACCTTTTTTTCCCTTTCTTTGTCATCCATGGTCGGAGTCCAACGAAGCTGTTCATGCCAATATTGTGCAAGTTCCTCGATATTTTTCCATACCCCGACTGTAAGACCTGCAGCATACGCAGCTCCAAGCGCGGTGGTCTCCACCACCTGCGGCCTGATTACAGGGACATTGAGTATGTCGCTCTGGAAGGCCATCAGAGGTCCGGAATTGGTCATGCCGCCATCGACCTTGAGGGTTTTGAGGTTTATTCCCGAGTCCAGAGCCATGGCATTGAAGATATCATATGCCTGGAATGCCGTCGCCTCCAATACGGCACGGCAGATATGTGCCCTTGTAGCGAATCCGGTAAGGCCGGCGATGACTCCACGGGCGTCACTGCGCCAATAAGGGGCGAAAAGACCGGCGAAAGCAGGAACGATATACACCCCTGCGGAGTCCGGGACCGATGCGGCAAGGGCATCCAGCTCCTTTGCATCATTGACCATCTTCAGGCTGTCCCGTGTCCATTGGACAAGGGAGCCTGCGACTGCAACAGATCCCTCGAGCGCATATACGGCCTCCTCCCCTTCCTTTCGGTACGCAACTGTGGATATAAGGCCATGCTTGCTCAGATAGAGGTCGCTGCCTGTATTTGAGAGCATGAAGCATCCTGTGCCGTATGTACATTTACTTTCCCCCGGTCTGAAACAAGCCTGTCCGAAGAGGGCCGCCTGCTGGTCTCCGAGTATTCCGCAAAGAGGGATTCGTGCTCCGAAAGGTCCATTTTCATCGGTATATCCATAGATAAGGCCTGTGGATGAGACTATCTCAGGGAGATTAGCCTCATCTATGCCGAACAGCGAGAGCATCTCGGCATCCCATTTCAGCGTCTTGATATTCATGATCATATAACGGCTCGCATTTGTGACATCGGTGACGCAACGCCCTGTCAGCTTATATGAAAGATATGCATCCATCGTGGCATAGCATAAATCGGGATTTCCATTGAATGCCCTTACCTTTGGGGAGTTCTCTATGAGGTACCTTATTTTACTCGCACTGAAATACGGGCTGTACAATAGCCCGGTCTTCTCACGTATGAAGCTCTCAGGAACCTCCTTCTTCATCCTCTCTATGATCTCAGAACCCCTGAGATCCTGCCATACGACGGCGTTATGTATCTTCCTGCCCGTCTTACGGGAGAAAGGAACTATGGTCTCCCTCTGGTTCGTTATCCCGATCGCCTTGATGTCTGAGCCGTCAAGGCCGGAGGTTTCGATGGCTTTTCTTATCACATACTCCGTGTTAGCCCAGATCTCATCCACATCATGCTCCACCCAGCCCGGACGAGGAAAGATCTGCCTGTGCTCCTTCTGAGCCGAAGAGACTATCATGCCCTCGTTATCGAATATGATGAACCTTGTACTAGTGGTGCCCTGATCGATCGCCCCGATATATTCCTTTCCCATAGAAAAACTCCCTTTGTTTCTGAAAATTATAAAACATGAGGAGAGTGAGGGCAAACAAAAAGAAGAAGGAGTGGTCGGGTATCCCGTCCATTCCAAGAACCCTCATGCATACGCAGTCCCTCCTCATCAGCTTCTCTATCTCGCGGGATGAGAATGTGCCGTTCATATATGCATAGATTATCAGCACCATCATCTTCG
>DVIF01000038.1 GCA_018711525.1 Candidatus Ornithospirochaeta stercorigallinarum | reverse complement strand
AGTTCCCTGTAGATTCTGTAGTTTCTATCATATGCTTCATAATTCTTATCATTTGGATATGATATTATTTTCTGAGATAGGAAATCATCGATGGCTTCCGGTGCGATAAGAGAGGAGGCTTCCCCTGCTATGAATGCAGCACCTAAAGAAGAGCCGGGATTATGTTTTATATATGCAACTTCACATTTCAGGACATCAGCCATTATCTGGCGCCATAGAGGAGATGTCGAGCCGCCATTCGTAATAAAGACCTTTTTCACAGAAATGCCAAGCTCTTCAAAGATATCCCTATGATGTCTGAATGCATATGCAACTGCTTCCATCATCGCACGATAAACATGGGCTTTCGTATGATGTAGAAGAAGACCGTAGATAACACCTTTAGCATCAGGATCGAATATCGGGGTCTTCTCACCAAGAACATATGGAAGCATCACAAGACCATCGCTACCAGCACTTATCGTCTCGGCAAGATGGTCAAGGTCCTTATATTCACCCCCGAATTCCCTTGTGAACCATTTCAAAAGAGAGCCGCTTGCCGCAGTACAACCATTTATAAGAAAAGGGGATGAAAGAGAAGGAGAGAAGTCTATGAAAAGTCTGTCATCTGTTATGAGGGAACCTGTTGAAAGAAGGATATCCCCTGCTCCTCCCAGCTTCAAGACCAAAGCCCCTTCCTCTTTAGCTCCGGATGCATATGAAGAAGCTACATGGTCTGCCGTCCCTTCATACACCCTTATCCCCTCCTTCAATCCTGTCGCAAGAGAGATTTCCTTTGATACACAGCCGATTAATGTCCTGAACGGAGCCACTTCAGGAATCCAGGATTTTTCTATATGGGAGAGATGCAGAACATCATCTATCAATTCATTTTCCAGCGTAAAAAGACCGCTCTCAAGTGCCCAGTTACGCTCTATATAAAGCTTCCCTGTAAGAATGAATGCACCATAGTCATAGGAACCGCATATGAACCTGGTTTTATCAAACACATCTCTCTCATGCTCATAAAGATATAGCATCCTTGGAGCAATGTTCTGACTGTTTACATGGCACCCTGTTTTCTTGAAGTACGATGAGTCTTTTTCAAGCTGAGCCTTCAAATACTCAATCTCCTGACCTGTCCTCATGTCGTTTTGTAAAATGGCATTCCTCAGTGGATTACCATCTTCATCCAGCATTATCAGGGCAGGGGTCATACCTGTAAGGGCTATGGCCTCTAAAGATGACAGATCCTCCTCTTTAGAGAGAGTTGAGAGCATCTTAAGCATATGGGACTTCCAAACAAACGGATCTTCTTCGGCCCAGCCGGGAAATAGGGAGATTAAATCATGAGGCATGCTTATCTCCCGCTCAATCTTTGTATGTGTGCTGTCAATGATGGAAAGAAGCACCATCTTGATAGCTGTCGTCCCTATGTCTATTCCCAGAACTGTCTTATTTTTCATCCTTCTCCATTCGTCTGATCAGCTCTTTGACAGCCTTCTCATTATCTTCTACCGCCCTATGGTAATCAACAGTTAAAAGCTTTTTATCACGCATAAGCCAATTACCATTTACCATTGAATCGGAGACTGTGTGTCCATTTATTGAGTATACAAGCTGTGTATAGTAGTCCTGTCCTGCAAAAGGAGTCCATCCTATGTCATCAAGGTCGAGCGCTATGATATCGGCCTTCTTACCTTTTTCAAGAGACCCTATCTTATCTTCAAGACCAAGAGCTTTCGCGCCATCCCTTGTGGCCATCTTAACAATTTCAAAAGGAGTGATTGCCTTTACATCCCCTTCCCTGTGGATTATGAGTTTTCCAGCCGTAGCCATCTCCCTGAAGAGATCATAGCTGTTTGAAGAGCACACATTATCAGTTCCAAGGGCGACGGTCAATCCATGTTTCCTATATGCTTTCACAGGAGCAGCAGGGAACCCACTTCTCATCGAAGAGGAGGGACACATCACAGGATAGAATGGATAATCCTTAACCGCCTCCATGTCATCTTCACTGACTGTGATTGCATGAGCTGCAAGAATTGGAACCTCAAGTATTCCAAGCTCCTTCATCATTTTGACAGCACTAGAGTTGTAATGCTCCCTGCACCAGTCGTTCTCCTCGTTGCTTGTAGCGAAATGAATATGGAAACCTGTATCATATTTCTTCGCCATGGCAATTTCCTTTTTAATCAAATCAAGGGAATTATCCACAAAGAAGGCATGAGGTCCGACCCAGCCTTTTATCACAGGATGGTTCTGACATTTCTCAAGAAAGGCTTCGCAGAATGCACTTTCCCTTTTTCGAGCCTCATCACTTCCAAGCTCTACGATACCATATGCTATGACACCTCTAAGTCCTGCCTTATCGGTATGGTTGAAAATCCTATCGGCATAGAAATACTGGTCAGCGAATGTCGTCGTACCTGTTCTTATCATCTCTGCAAGGGATGCATCGATGGTCAGGTCCGAGAGGTCGGCATCCCCATAGGACTCGTACCGGCGAAGAGTATTTAGGAATCCATCCATCGTAAAAAGCGAGACCCCCTCACACATGCCGCGGGTAAGGATCATCGGAGTATGTGTATGTGCATTAACCAGTCCAGGCATCAGAAGCTTTGCGCCAAAATCCAAGGCATCCGCACTCTCTATCCTTCCTTCTCCGATTTCCTTGATACTGTCCCCTTCGATTACAATATATCCAGGAGATAAGACCTCAGCCTTATCATTCATCGTTAAAATCCTAGAAGCGTTTATTATCATTCCATTCCCCCTATTCTCTTCTTTCTATCTCTTAAAGCTTTCCATGAAACAATTGAAAGTATGACAATCGTACATACATAAGGCATGACCTGAATTATGTATGACGGAATCTTCGTAACATTCTGAAGCCGCAAGGCAAGAGCATCGGCAAAACCAAAGAAAAGACCGGCGGCGAAAGAGCCTCCAGGGTTGTTGAATCCGAACAGGGCTGCAGCATTACCAAGCCATCCTCTTCCTGCTGACATATCCCTTGTGAAAAGGGTAAGATGCCCGACAGACAGGAATGCACCAGCAAGACCGGAAAGGACTCCAGAGAGAATCAAGGCGAAGTACCTTACTTTCGTTACCGAGATTCCCACAGAAACAGCAGCCTCCTTATTCTCTCCTACGGCAACAATATATCTGCCGTACTTGGTCTTTTTCATGAGGATTATCAGGAGGATGGTGAAAATCCATGAAAGATATACGATTATGTTATATCCTGAAAGGAGACGTCCAATGACAGGAATCGAACCAAGCAGTGGTATGTCTAATGAAGGAAGCTGTACGATCGATGCGTCGGACCATGTTCCGCTCTGATGGAAGACGGCTCTCATTATATAGACGGTCAGTTCAACAGCAAGCATATTCACAGCAATTGACAGTACAACAAGATCGACATTGAACTTGTCTTTTAAAACAGCAAATATAAGGCCCAGGAAGCCTCCGAACACTGCAGTGACAATGACACCGAGGAAAGTGGAGAGAACAGGATGCAGAGCCCCTATCCTGGTAAAGTTCCTGATAAGATAAGTTGAGACTATGGCGACAAATGCCGACATCGTGATAAACCCGTCTATTCCAAGGTTCAATACACCAGCCTTATTGCATATGGCGGCACCAAGGGCTGCAAGAATAACAGGAGTAGCCAGACGTATAGCGCTTTGAAGAACATTAATATTTATGATATCGAAAAAATTCATCCCTCACTCCTTTTCTTGTTTTTTCTGCTGGAGAGCAGTTTTTCAACATATGGCCTGTAGACATCAGATATGGCGACAAAAAGAATGACAAGGGCAATAAGAACGGCTCCTAGTTCTCGAGGAACTGAGAGTGAAATCTGGAGTCCGAGCTGTGCACCCTGTCTGATTCCTGCCAGAAGTATAGCTACAATGAACACTCCGACAGGATGACTTAGCCCAAGCATTGCAACCGAAAGTCCATCGAAACCAAGCCCGGATGAGAAACCTGTCATTATCCTATGGTAGTTTCCAAGGACTTCCATGCTTCCTGCAAGACCTGCAATAGCAGCTCCTACGGTAAGGGTGACGATTGTAACTCTGTCACTTCTTATTCCCCCATAGGATGCAAAGTTTATATTCTGCCCGACCATACGGATTTTATAGCCGCTTGATGTCTTATACATCACAAAGTAGCAGGCGATGAGAAGAAGAACTGCAATTACAAAACTCAGCCCCCACCTGGAACCATATATGAACTGATAAAGCCAATAATCCCTGTTTATAACAGCCGACTGGGCCTTCTGTCCCGCATCCGCCCTAAGAGGGAATGCGACAAGGTATTCAAGCATGAAAGTCGCTATATTATTCATCATAATTGAGCTGATTATCTCATTCACTCCAAGCTTTACCCGTAAAAGTGCGGGAATAAGGCCATAAAGAGCGGCGGCCATCATCGAAAGGACAAGAATAAGGGGAACAGCGATGAAAGCGGGAAGATCCAAAGAAGCGCCAAGCCATGCGGCAATGACAGCACCCACAACATACTGCCCTTCCTGGGCTATCGAGAAGACACCGACTTTGAAACCGAGCATCGCAGCAAGACCTGTCAGCATCAAAGGTGTCGATGTGCCGAGTGTCATAAACAGCGGTGCAACCTTTCCAGAAAGTCCAAAACCATCGGTAACAAGTGTTTTCAATACCGCAAAAGGAGAGACCCCTGTAAGTGCAATAAGAAACATCGATGCAAGGATTCCAAGGAAAATAGCAGAGAGGGGCATTGCAAGTGTTATAGCTCGTACTCTTTTCATCTTATCTCCCCTCCTCTCTTTCCAACCATGAGAAGTGCAATATTCTTCTCGTTTATATCCTTGCCTTCGAGCTCTCCGACAAGAGATCCTGAATACATGACCCCTACTCTGTCGGAGAGAGATAGAATCTCATCAAGTTCAACAGAAACAAGAAGCACCGCGGCACCTCTGTCTCTTTCTTTTATTATCGCCTTATGAACAAATTCTATCGAACCGACATCCAAGCCTCTTACAGGCTGATCCACTATGAGAAGATCAGGATTATGTGCAAATTCGCGAGCTAAGACCACCTTCTGCATGTTTCCTCCGGAAAGCTTTGACACCAGACCATCTACACTGGCTCCATGGATCTGGTAGTCTTTGATCATCTGAAGGCTTCTTTTTCTTATTTTATCTTCATCAAGGAAAGGACCTTTCCTGAACTCTTTGTCATTCTCATAACCGAGGATGCTGTTATCCTCCAGCGTCGCATCCATATTAAGGCCGACATGTATCCTGTCCTCAGGGACATACGCAAGACCGGCATCCCTTTTTTTCTGGACGCTCAGGTTCTGAACCTCTTTGTTTAAAATCCTTATCTTGCCGCTGCTGACATCCATGTTTCCTGCAATGGCGCGGACAAGGGCCTCCTGACCATTTCCGGAAACTCCGGCAATTCCATATATCTCACCTCTTCTGATTGAGAAAGAGACATCCTTAAGCACTTTCAACCCAGATGGTGCTGTCAAGTCAAGGTGTTCAACATCCAAAACAACTTCTCCCCTGTCAGCTTCCTTCTTTTCGACGGAAAACAGGACCTTGCGGCCTACCATCATATCTGCAAGTTCCTCCATCGTGGTATCTTTCGCATCTTTCGTTCCGATCACCCTGCCCTTTCGCATAACGGTGATTCTATCGGATGCATCAAGCACCTCTTGAAGCTTGTGGGAAATGAATATTATCGTTTTACCTTTATCTTTTAAATTTCGCAGCGTATCTAAAAACGGACCGACTTCATTAGGCGTTAAAACAGCTGTGGGCTCATCAAGGATAAGGATGTCCACATTCCTTATCAGCATCTTAAGGATCTCCACTCTCTGAAGCATACCGACAGGAAGAGTGTCTATAAGAGCACACGGGTCGATAGGGAGAGAGTAAGCCTCGGCAAGTCTTCCAACAGCATCCTCTTCCTGCTTTTTAGATATGAACATTTTATCTTCTGTCCCAAGCAGTATTGACTGGGCGACAGTAAAAGATGAGACAAGTTTGAAATGCTGGTGTACCATTCCGATTCCATAGCCCAAGGCATCGGAAGCATTCCTTATTTCAACTTCTTTCTCATTGATGAGTATTCTTCCACTATCCATCCTCTCAAGGCCGAAGAGGATATTCATCAGCGTGGACTTTCCCGCCCCGTTTTCGCCGCAGATAGCATGAATCTCTCCTTTTCTTATGGAAAAAGAGACGTTATCAGAGGCCTGTACTTCCGTACTTGCATAATATTTGGAGACGTTTTCAAAAGTTATGGCGTTCATGCTACGCTCCTTATAAGTGCCCTCGAAAGGGCACTACGACAAACAATTGTTACTTAAGAGAATCCCAGAGATCCATAGTGAGAGCATCATATACCTCATACTCCCCATTAAGAATCTTCTCCTTGTACTCTTCTACGAGAGCTTTGGCTCCGGGGACCTTGCTTACCATATCATCAGGACCGTTGTCTTCGAATGTCGTATATCCGGCATCCCAGCTTATTCCTGTCGCTCCATCCTCAAGATCGAGCGTCTGGAATCCTCCTTCGAACTGTCCGTTGACAAACTCTTCGATGATCTGATAAGTGGAATTATCTACGCGCTTGATTACCGATGTGATGATTGAGCCCGGGTAGAATTCATCCTGGACGGTATCTACACCTATTGCATAGTTGCCAGTCTCCGCAGCGGCCTGAAGAACGCCCTCTCCAGAAAGTCCACATACCGCATATATGATATCCACTCCCTCGTTGTACATGGAGACAGCACTCTCCATTCCAAGTGTCGGATTTGAGAAATCGAAACCAAGGTAGTTGACAAAGACCTCAGCATCCGGATTTGCCTCAAGAACACCCTGCTTGAAACCATAGTAGAACTGGTTGATACCGGGAGCATCTCCTCCTGCGACACATCCTACCTTACCTGTCTCTGTCATATACCCTGCGATAAGGCCGGCAAGGAATGATGACTTATTTACGTTGATAAGCAGTGACTTGAGATTTGGAGGAAGCTCATCGGCAGAAAGCTCAGAAGGGCTTGCAAACGCCTGATCTGGATACTCATATGCGAGATCAATCATCATCTGGGTATCAAGACCTACACCCATGATAAGATCGTATCCCCTGTTGATAGCTCCTCTCATAGCAGTCTCATGTTCATGCACTCCCTGAGTCTCTATAAGATCGACATCAGCAGGAAGCTCTGCATTTGCTCTTATCACTCCCTGGTTGGCGCTATCGCAGAAACTCCTGTCTCCTAACGGACTCGGGATGACGACAGCAACAGTTACAAGACCCTCGTCTTCTGCATCTGCACTTTCACTACTTCCACCTGCAAAAACAGGAGTGATGGAAAGAGTAATGACAAGGAACAATGTAAAAATAATTTTTTTCATAGCCTTTCTCCTTCTGTTTATTTTCTCAATGCAAAAACTGCATCCATGAACTCTTTAACTTTTTCGCCGTCAACGAGGTCGAAAAAATCTCCATTACGTTTGAACGCCGTTCCAACAACAGCTCCATCGGCAATCCCAAGCTGTTCCTTCACTGTCTCAACCCTGACACCAGTGTTTGCAAAGACAGGAACATCCCTTACGCTTTCCTTCACACGGGCAAGAATCGAGGTATCTGTTTTAGAGCCCGCAGTAGCACCTGAGACACAGAGGATATCCGGCTGGCAGTTGAAGACCGTCGATCTGGCAATCTCTTCAATGCTTCTAGACCCTAGATAAGCACTTGCTTCCGGGAGTATGTTGTACATCAGTGCGATATCAGCGCCCCCAAGCTCATTTCTTCTCCTCACGGTCCTACCCGCATCGGTATCCCACAGTCCGAAATCAGATGCATACACTCCGGAGAAGATCTCACGGACAAACTTCGCTCCAGTAGCAACAGCAAGCTCACAGCTTGCGGTTGCATCCCAAAGGACATTAACGCCAAAAGGGATTCTTATCTCATCTTTAAGCTCTCCAATAACCCTCGCCATCGCCATGGATGTGACGGCATCCACCTTTGTAAGATATGGAAGGGAGAATTCGTTTGAAAACATCACCGCATCAACCCCACCATCCTGAAGAGCTTTCAGATTCATATGAGCTCTATCGATAACATAATCCATGCCCTTGCTTTTATCGTATTTCGGATCCCCGGGAAGAGGATCAAGATGGCACATGGCGACAATAGGCTTATAGGTGCCGAATATTCTCTTTAACGACTCCAAACTCATTTTCTTCCTCCATGGCAGCTAGAACCACCCTTACATCCGCCTTATCAAGGCAATCGTTCATAGCCGCACTAAGTTTTCTGTTTGTTATAAGGATATCCATCTCATCAAGATTGGAAATCTTAGCAAATGTGATTCGGTTTATTTTTGAGGAGTCCGCAAGAGTAACGAGGGTCAGAGAGTTCCTTATCAGAGTCTGTTTTACAGAAACATCCTCAAGAGAGTAATCGGTAAGACCAGCGTTTTCATCAATTCCTCCGACACCCATGAAGAAGACATCGAAATGGAAGCGGGAAAGATAATCTACGGTTTCAGTACCATAGATGGAGCCCTCGTGACTTCTCATTATTCCTGGAGGAATCAGCAGTTTTATATTCTCTTTGGCGACGCACTCACTCATGACCCGAAGGCTGTTTGTCACAACTGTTATCTTCTTGTCGGAAAGGAACTGAGGAATGAAAGAACAGGTAGTGCCCGTGTCTATTGCAATTATCTGTCCATCTTGCACTAAAGATGCCGCAGCCCTTGCAATCTCCCTCTTCTCCCTTGGTGCAAATTCCTCCCGCTCTTTAAACACGGGCTCATAATTCAATGTTTTTATTCTTGCTGCTCCCCCATGGGTTCTGTTTATGAGCTTACGATCCGCAAGGTCATTCAGATATCTTCTTATCGTCATCTCGCTTACAGATAACTTCCTTGCAAGTTCAGAGACAGAGTAGTAGTCTTTTTCTTCAAACAGGGAAAGAAGCTTATCCATCCTACTACTCATACTGTGCTCCTTTTCAAGGGGATTCCAAGCAAATGGTAAAAGCAAGAAAAATGCATGTCAACAGAATTTTTATACATAACGCTGTTCATAATAAAACATTTTTATACCATTAAAACAGTGTTTTTGTTCGATAATCGACACATTCAAACAAAATTAGAAAAATGAGAGAATGCATAAATATACATATCTGTAAAAAGAATATTCACCTTTCCATATAATTAAATCGTATATTAAAATGAAAATATCCTCTTTTCACGAAATATTCGCAAAAAGAGAAACGCACATAAACAAGGCAATAAAATGTTTGCGGATTCTTATTAAAGAATAGTTAAAAATTTTCCCTTATCTGTCGAATTTTTCTTTGAAAACAGGCCAGATATCGCTATCGGGAAGAGGTGCCACTATCTCAATGGGTTCTTTCCTTACAGGATGGATGAATGCGATACGCCTTGAATGAAGGCAGATTCCACCATCCCTGTTGCTTCTTGGAGCACCATACTTGAGGTCTCCTTTTATATGTAGTCCTATCGCCTTGAGCTGGCTTCTAATCTGATGGTGCCTTCCTGTCTCAAGATGCACATCAAGCAGATAGTACCTGTCGCTTTTATCTATCAGACGATATGAGAGTATGGCCTTCTGGCTTCCTCTGACCTCCCTTGGATAGGAGACGCTTATGTTCCTCTTCTCATCCCTTACGATATAGTTTACGAGCCTCTCTTCGTCCGCTCTCGGCTCCTCAAGGGTGACGGCATAGTAGTTCTTCTCCACCTCCCCTTTTCTGAAAAGGTCGGAGAGGCGGGAAAGTGCCTTATCTGTCTTTGCAAAGAGAATGACACCCGATGTGGGACGGTCCAGGCGATGAGGAAGCCCCAGATAGACATTGCCTTTCTTGTCGTACTTCCTCTTCAGATAATCCTTCACATCATCGATGATGGAAGAATCTCCCGTCCTATCCCCCTGGCTCAGCTCTCCGGGGAGTTTGTTTATCGCTATCAGATGGTTGTCCTCATAGAGGATGCGGCTGTCTATCATTCCTCTTCCTCATCAAACAGATCCGGAGAGCTTTCCTCGCTCGTCTTGTTATCCTTCGTAGGTCTGATTGAGATCTTCTCGATCTCCTTTGCCGTGAGACGCACGCCGCCCCCGGTTGCAGACTTCTGTACTCGGAAATCAGCGAACCTCATCTTCTCCTCTAGCTGCTTGTAGCCCTTGCCTTTCCTATATGTGAGGAAGATCACAGCCGAAGGATAGAGGCTGAACTTCTTTATCTTGGCATCCGGGTTCTTGAGTATCGAATACACCTTGCCTGTAGTGAAAGAAGCAATCTGGAATCTCTTTATGTAGCAGATCTTCTTCTGATCAAGCTTGCTCTTTTCAGTGTATATCACAGTGAAGATCTCCTGATTTATAAGCTCCTTCTCCCCATAGTTGTAGTAGGCAAGCCCTTCGGTGCCTATGAACTCTTTCTCTGTGACGTTGGCAACCCGGTATTCCCCGTTGTTCTTCATGTAGAATACCTTGTCGAAGGAGGATACTTTCATCAGCACCTCCCCAGTCTTGACGTTGGTTCCCAAGTACCCCGTCTCCTTATCGTAGCGGAGGTCCATGTTCCTTACGGCAACCTCTTTCGCACTCAGGCTCTCAAATGAAGAGATCTCGGTCTTCCTCTTATGAGTCTCCTTGTCCGCCATGTCGATCAGGTCGTCAAGATAGCTGATGGCATAGTCGACGATGTTTGCAAGATGAGCATCCACGGCTGCGATCTTCGCATTTATCTCAGTGATCTCATTACGGTTCTTCTCTATATCGAAAAGACTGATCCTCCTGATTGGAATCTTCAACAGGCGGTCGATATCATCTTCCGAAAGCGGTATGTTGTTGATCTCCGCAAGGAAAGGATTGAAGCCGTTTATGATGGCCTTGTTCACATCCGCCTCGCTCGTCTTGTTCTCGATCTTCTTGTATATTCTCTCTTCTATGAAGATGCGTTCTATCGTACGGGCCCTGAGCCTGTCCTCAAGATGTCCCTTCTCGATATTAAGCTCCCTGGTAAGGACATCGACAAGGTGATGGGCATGGTACTCGATCTGCTCGGAAATCGGAACGATGTGTGGAAGTCCGTCCTTTATTACAAGAGGATTGCAGCTTATCTTCACCTGGCAGTTTGTCGTTGCGTAAAGCACATCCACCATATCCTTCGAATAGGTGTTCCTCTGCCACCTGATCTCGACACGGGCTTTCTCTGCAGTAAAGTCATCAATCCTGTCTATCTTTAGCTGCCCGTTCTTATTGGCATCTTCTATGGAGGCTATAAGCTGCTCGGAGGTAACCCCATATGGAAGCTCCTCCACGATGATCTTCTTAGGGTCATCCGCATTCAATCGTGCCCTTATGGTGACCTTACCGGTTCCATCGGCATACTCGGAGACATCAAGGATCCCTCCTCCTGGGAAATCAGGGAAGATCTCGATCTTGTGACCCCTGAGCACTTCCTTCTCCGCCTCAAGGACCTCAATGAGGTTGTGAGGGAGGATCACTGTCGACATTCCGACAGCAATCCCCTGTGTGCCCTGCACCACTACTACGGGAATCTTCGCAGGAAATACGACAGGCTCCTTGTTCCTTCCATCATAGGAGTCGACATATTCTGTGATCTCAGGAGAGAGGAAGACCTTCTTCGCAAAGGGAAGAAGACGGCATTCGATATATCTTCCGGCTGCGGCACCGTCTCCGGTGAGGAAGTTTCCGTAGTTGCCCTGCTTCTCAATGAAGAGATCTGAGTTCGCAAGATTCACAAGAGCGTCCTTTATGGAGGCATCTCCATGAGGATGGTACTTCATCGCAGCACCGACAACGTTCGCAACCTTGTTGAACTTACCGTCGTCCATCTCGAAGAGAGTATGCATGATTCTTCTCTGGACAGGTTTAAGTCCATCCTCGATATCTGGAATAGCGCGCTCTCGGATAACATATGATGCGTATTCCAGGAAGTTCTTCTTATATAATTCGTCCGCGTGTGCCATCAGATAAGGTTCTCCATAATATACTCCCTTCTCTTAGGGGTGTTGTCTCCCATGCAGAAGTTCATGACCTCCCTCGTCTCCTTCAGCGACGAGATCGAGACCGGTACAAGACGCATGTCATCTCCGATGAATGCTCCGAACTCCTTAGGGTCTATCTCGCCAAGTCCTTTGAAGCGGGTTATCTCGGCACCCTTGAGCTGTGCAACCGCCTCATCCCTCTCCTTCTCTGAATAGCAGTAGATGACCTTCTGCTTGTTCCTGACCCTGAAAAGAGGGGTTTCCAATATGAAAAGATGCCCCTGCGTGACGAGCTCTTCAAAGAATGTGAAGAAATAGGTCATTATAAGGTTCCTGATATGGAAGCCGTCGTTATCGGCATCGGTGGCGATTACGACTTTGGAGTACCTGAGGTTCTCGATGTCATCCTCGATTCCAAGGGCCGCCATGATGTTATAAAGCTCATCATGCTTGTAGATGATGCTCCTCTTCTGCCCCTCTGCGTTATAAAGCTTTCCGCGGAGGCTGAAGACAGCCTGGTATTCGGCCTTCCTGCACTTTGTGATGGTACCGCTTGCACTGTCTCCCTCTGTGAGGAATATCATGGACTTCTCCGCCTCTTCGCGGTGGGCATTCGACTTGTCAGTCAGATGGTACATGCAGTCGCGGAGCTTCTTAATGCTGGTTGCTGTCTTCTTCGCCTTCTCCCTCGCACCATTGCGCAGCGTCTGCTCCTCCTTATGCACGCTCTCATTGCTCTGGATCTTCGCATGCAACGCCTGTGCCACCTTCTGATTCTTCATCAGGGAGTCTACCACGGCCTCTTTCACCGTAGAGACAAGCCAACCTTTGACATCTGTGTTTCCAAGCTTGTTCTTCGTCTGGCTCTCAAAGACTGGATCCTTTATCTTTATTGCGATAGCACCGACTATGCCGTCCCTTATGTCAGGGGCGCTCCAGTTCTTCTTGAAATACTCGTTGACACCTTTGAGTATCCCCTCCTTGAAAGCGGCAAGGTGCGTTCCACCATCCGAGGTATGCTGTCCGTTGACATATGAGAAATAGTTCTCTCCATATGCCTGGGTATGGGTAAATGCGAATTCACACAAATCGTTCTTGAAATGGATGGTGTCATAGAGAGCTACATCACCAAGCTCCTTTGAGAGAAGATCCAGCAGCCCGTTCTGGCTCTTTATGATCTCCTTGTTGAAGGAAAGGGTGAGCCCTGTATTCAGGTATGCATAGTTCCAGAGCCTTGCCCTGACATAATCTGCATTGTAGTTGTACGGGCCGAAGACCTTCTCATCCGGAACGAACTCGAAATACGTACCGTTGGGTTCCGTGGTATGGTTCTCTTCCTTCTTCTTGAGCTTTCCACGGACAAACGATGCGCTGACAGACTCACCGTCCCTGTAGCTTATTACCTTGAATTCACTTGAAAGCGCGTTTACGGCCTTGGTTCCGACACCATTGAGGCCTACCGAGTACTGGAAGGCATCTCCCGAGTACTTCGCACCTGTATTGATCTTTGAAACGCAGTCGACGACGGAGCCGAGAGGAATTCCCCTTCCATAGTCCCTGACCGTCACCCGGTTGTTAAGTACTGTGATGACGACCTTGGAGCCATGGTGCATGACGAACTCATCTATGGAGTTATCTATGATCTCTTTAAGGAGAATATATATGCCGTCATCGATATGACTGCCATCTCCGAGGCGTCCGATATACATACCCGGTCTTGTCCTGATATGCTCCAGTGGTGATAACGATTGAATGCTCTCTTCTGTGTAGTTTACATTTGCCATATTAAATATTATTAACCCAATTTCATTAATTGCAACACTATATTATGCATGAAATTGCCAAAACAGAAAAGATAGGGTGGACATATGGCTGAAGCAGGGAAAAGGGCAAGTGGAAACGTTCATCCAATTGCCCTGTAAAAGTGTTTAATAATCGATGTTCTCCGCAATCCTGCAGACTTCAGAAAGTGACATGTTGAAGCTCTTCGCTATCTGCTCAGGAGTTACAAGTTTATCGCGGAGAAGGGTCTCAATCGTACTCTCTCTACCTTCTGCTCTTCCCTTCTCCTCTCCTTCCCTCTTCCATCTTGCATAGTCGCTCGTGTACTCCATCATCCCCTCCTTCGTGTTCTTTATGTAGTCCATCGTCTCCTTCAGAGGATCGTCATTCATCTTATCATACTCCTCACACCTGATATTATACATCATCCTTCCCATTTCATCCTCCCCCGTATACCTCGTGTTCACCTCGTGCCTCACAACGCTCTCATCCGTCACCATGTTCTCCTGGTCCTTCCACTGCGACGTGTACACCGCCCTCCCTCTCCCATGAGGGTCCTCCCCGTAGAGCCATATCATCGTGAACGACGGCAGGCACGAGTAGAGGCTCCCCTTCGCAAGGAATGCGAGGTTGAAAGAGCTCTCGTACATCCTCATCCTCCTGTTTATGTCCTTATCCCTCTCCATCTGCATCTCGAAGTCTATCATCCGGCCTTTCGAATCCACTGCCAGCGCGTCCATCCTCACCGAGTGACCGAGGTTCTCTATACCATACTGTGTAAGGACCTTCTCTATCCTCAGCTCCCTGTCTCCTGTTATCATCCTCGCAAGGTACTCTGCCATCTTCGTACCGTGCCTCATGCCGATGTTGAACACAGAGTCCGAGAGGAAGCTCTTGTGCCTGAGCTCCTCGAGACAATCCCTCGTGATATCCCCCGCATGGTACTCCGCTCCGCTATCGCAAAGGGATGATGGCATTACACCCATCGGAATCAGGGAGAACTGTATGACCACTTCCCTTTCTTCTCTCATCTTCTTTCTTCCTCCTTTCTGATTATATAAAACAGAAAGGTTCAAGATCGTTCAGTGGATTTAAGAAAAAAGTCCTCCTCCATCATGATGTCCGCAATTTTCCTGTCATGGATGATATACGAACTGTGATTCTCCCCACTTAGAACAATGAGCTTTGAATGAGGGATGCTTGATGCGATGAATTCGGTATCGGACCTTTTGACCACATCATGCTCCCCTGCCGTAACAAGCACGGGGATGTCTATCTTCTCCAAATCTGATTTCTTCAGATAAGGACCTGTGAGCATCAGGCGGTCGTATTTGTTCCGAGTGAACAGATAGCCAAGACACATGAGAAGAAGGGAAGGAAATCTTATACCAGAGGGGGAAGTGTTCGCACCTGACAGTATCAGAGAGGAGAACAGATCAGGTCTTTTAACAGCCGCACATAATGCGGCGATGGCACCATCGGAGAAGCCATATACGACAGGCCTATCGATATTGAGGGCAGCGACAAAGGAAATCAGATCATCACCCAGGATTTCATAAGCAAGAGGTCCGTCGGAGCTCCTGCCATGGCATCTGGAGTCAAGGAGATGGACCTTGTACCTTTCTCTCAACACAGAGGAGGAGGCATCGAAGATGGAGCAGTCCTCCCTGTTGCCATGAAGCATCACAAGAGGATAGCCCTCCCCAACTACCTCATAGTAGAGCTCTACTCCATTAACTCTTATGTACATGGAAGAAGTGTAGCATAAGAGTGGAAATAAAACGCAATATTATAAATTAAAAAATGCTCTGGATCTCACAACATGAAATGTTTTTCCTCTTTTTCGCTTAACGATTCCCAGCCTTTCAGCTCTATATGTGTAGGAGAAGATGGAATGAAGAAAAAGATAATCATCAATTTCACTCTGGTAAGGAGAATCGGTTTCGATTATGTGGCACAGAAGGTATGCGAGAAAGAGGGAGGGTACTCTGCTGGGATCTTGGGTGAGAAAAGGAGAAGGGATTTCGAGGAAAAGACGTTCAAGTCCGACCTCCTATTCTCCCTTGCGATGGGAAGCAGCACAAGGATGGCCGAGTATCTTGCACGCGTAATAACAAAAAGAGATGACATCGAGATAGAGAGGGTCCTCACACAGAAGGAGCTTATCAACGAAGGGCATTCGGTGAGGCTTGATGCGCTTGCGATAGCGAAGGACGGAACGCTCATAAACTTCGAGATGCAGAATGAGAGGAGGGCGGGTATGGAGCAGAGGCTGAGGATGTACGAGAGCTCCATAAACCTCTCGTTCCTCGCGAAAGGGGACGATTATGAGAACCTTCCGGACATAATAACGATAGTTCTCTACGACTATGACGTATACGGGAGGGGGAAAGCGTTGTATACTTCATGTTGGAGGGAGATCGACGGAGAGGTGACCGGGCGCACTGTGGTGAGGCACGAGGTGAATCTGAGGTATGAAGGCGAAGATGATATTGGAGAACTTGGCGACATCATCCACGACTTCGGATGCTGGGACTACAGAAAGATGAGGTCTGAAGTGCTCAGCGAGGAGATGAGGTATTTCAAGACCACAAAGGAGGGTAAGATGGGATACGGCGGAGAGATAGACGGATACATCAATGAAGGGAAGGAGATTGGACTTAAAGAAGGTTTTGCTGCTTCAATAAAGACCCTTATAAGCAATAAGCTCCTGACAAAGGAACAGATAGCGAAGGCATATGGACTTTCCCTTTCTGAAGTGGAGGAGATTGCTGCTGGCATCACATATTGATTCCGTCCCTATTGTTCATGTGGATATTCCCTACATGAGGCAGGAAATGCCTGGGCTCTGCATCCGTTTTAGCTGAAATTGCCAAAGCCTTTGATTTATTTTCTGATGGCATCAACTTCTAATCGCCTCATGCTCTATTAAAAGAAGAAAGGATGTCCCAAATTAAGTTCCTGCCATTCTCTCAACGTTGAACAAAAACGCCTTAAAGAATATCATTAGGCGCATGAGCAAGTATCCTTTTAATGAAATTGAAAACAAGTGGCAGAAATACTGGGAAGAGAACAAGACATTCAGAAGGACAGAAGACCCTTCTTTTCCTAAGGAAAAAAGAAAATATGTCCTCGACATGTTCCCCTATCCATCAGGAGCAGGACTTCATGTAGGCCATCCTGAAGGCTATACGGCAACAGATATCTACTCCAGATATCTCACGATGAACGGCTACAACGTCCTCCATCCGATGGGCTTTGATGCATTCGGCCTGCCTGCAGAGAACTATGCGATAAAGACAGGAACCCATCCATACACCACAACAAAGAAGAACATCGAGAACTTCCGCCGTCAGCTCAAGAGCCTCGGCTTCTCATACGACTGGGACAGGGAGATCTCCACATGTGATGAGGAGTACTACCACTGGACGCAGTGGATCTTCGAGAAGCTTTATGAGAAGGGACTTGCCTATGAGGCATCGACTCCTATCAACTGGTGTCCCAGCTGCAAGACCGGCCTTGCAAACGAAGAGGTCAAGGAAGGCAGATGCGAGCGCTGCGGTACGAAGGTCGAGAAGAAGAACATCAGGCAGTGGATACTGAAGATCACAGCATATGCCGACCGACTTCTTGAAGACCTCGATTCCCTGGACTGGCCCGAGTCTGTGAAGGCGATGCAGAGGAACTGGATCGGACGCAGTGAAGGTGCATCGGTGCTCTTCAAGATCGACGGCATGGACGAATACCTTGAGGTATATACAACACGCTGTGACACCCTCTTCGGTGCTACATACATGGTAATCGCTCCAGAGCACAGGCTTGTAAAGGAACTTACAACACCTGAGCAGAGGGAAGCTGTAGAGAAATACATAGATGAGACAAAGCATAAGAGCGACCTCGAGAGAACAGACCTTGCAAAGGACAAGACAGGTGTATTCTCCGGAAGCTATGTGATCAACCCTGTTAACGGAAAGAAGATTCCTATCTGGATTGCAGACTATGTACTCATCAGCTATGGAACAGGCGCCATCATGGCTGTTCCTGCGCATGACGACAGGGACTGGGAGTTCGCAAAGAAGTTCAATCTTCCCATCATAGAGGTCCTCAAGAGCGAGGTCGATGTACAGAAGCAGGCATGGACCGAGGATGGAATACATGTGAACTCCGAGTGGCTCGATGGCCTGAACAAGAAGGATGCGATTGAGAAGATGCTCTCATGGCTTGAAGAGCATAAGTGCGGAAAGAAAGCCATCAACTACAAGCTCCGCGACTGGGTCTTCTCACGCCAGAGATACTGGGGAGAGCCGATTCCTCTGATCCATTGTCCAAGCTGTGGAACTGTTCTTGTTCCTGAGGAAGAGCTACCTCTGACACTGCCGGAGGTAGAGAAGTACGAGCCGAGCGGAACAGGAGAGAGCCCTCTTGTAAACGTACCTTCATGGGTCAACTGCGAATGCCCGAAGTGCCATGGCCAAGCAAAGAGAGAGACGAACACGATGCCGCAGTGGGCAGGTTCCTGCTGGTACTACCTCAGGTTCATAGACCCGCACAACAGTGAAAGATTCGTAGATCCTGAGAAAGAGAAATACTGGATGCCTGTAGGACTCTATGTAGGAGGAACGGAGCATGCGGTACTCCACCTGCTCTATTCAAGATTCTGGCACAACGTACTCTACGACCTGGGACTTGTTTCAACAAAGGAACCATTCCAGAAACTCGTGAACCAGGGAATGATCACAAGCTTTGCATACCAGAAGAAGAACAAGAGTCTTGTCCCTGTGGATAAAGTGAAGGAGATAGAGCCGGGTAAGTTCATTGAGGAGGAGACGGGGGAAGAGGTCACACAAGTGATTGCAAAGATGAGCAAGAGCCTTAAGAACGTTATCAACCCGGATGACTTCATCAAGAACTATGGTGCCGACTCTGTAAGGATGTACGAGATGTTCATGGGACCACTCACAGAGAGCAAACCATGGGCGACAAACGGCTTCATGGGAGTATACAGGTTCCTCGACAGGATCTGGAGGATCATGACAGAGAAGACCCTTGTTGATTCAGAGCCTTCAAAGGAACTCGACAAGCTTACACATAAGACCATAAAGAAAGTCACAGAAGACACTGAAAGCCTGAACTTCAATACCGCCATCAGTCAGATGATGGTTCTTGTGAATGAGATAAACAAGCTTGATAGCGTCCCGAAGAAGACAATGGAGACACTTGCACTACTTCTCTCACCATACACACCCCACCTTGCCGAGGAGATGTGGGAGATGCTGGGACATAAGCCATCCATCTCAAAGGAGAGCTGGCCGAAGTATGATGCGTCAAAATGTGTCGATGACGAGGTTGAGATCGTAATCCAGATAAACGGAAAGCTCAGAAGCAAGATTATGATGCCGATAAACAGTGATAAGGAAGCTGTCCTTGAAGCGGCAAAGAATGATGAAAAGGCAAAGACATGGCTGGATGGAAAGACGGTTATAAAGGAAATCGTGGTTCCAAACAAACTTGTCAATATCGTAGTGAAGTGAAATACTTGACCAGAGGCTATCGAAAGGTAGCCTCTTTTTATAAATCTTATCTTTTCAATCGGTAAGATTATATATGTCATCACCGGAAATGCAGATGATACCCTCTTCTTTCTTCTCAAATCCAGAAGAGGAGATGATTCCGAAAACATTTATGTTGAACGATGTGATTGACTTTATCTTGTCCAATTCTTTTTTTATAAGCTCCGGCCCTATTTTCTTTTCAAGAAACTTACATTCAAAAATTTCATATCCATTCACTGTTTTCAACGCCACATCGAATTCACCATTCTTTTTTCTTTCTTTATTGTCATACCAGTAAGTACCAATTTTAAGGATGTCCTCTCTTTCTCCTCTTTGAGAAAGAAGGGAGAAATACATTCTGGAAATCTCCTCGAATCTGTAGCTGACAAAAGTATCAAGCGAAGGCTTGATTATATTCTCAAAGTAAATTCTGCTATTGACCGTTATAGAATCCTCGGAGTTCAAAAGATATGAAAAATAAAACCTCAAAGCATTATTGCATATTTCATAGAAAACATGGTTTCTGTTATCTGAATTTATAGGCTTCTTTTTCCTTATCAGATCGGCTTTCACCAGTCTATCAAGGGTTCGTGAAAGCTGGTTCCTGCTTTTTTCATCTCTTAAGATCGACTGCAGTTCAGAATACCTTTTCTTTCCGTTGCCTATTGCAGAAAGTATTGTGAAAGCATCGGGGATGGAGACAATCTCAGTATCAATGACACTTTTAACATAATTTCCAGCATTACCGTTTTCTTCAACAAAAAGATCTATGATGTTTTCATAGATGTCTTTCCTTGGGTCTAACATCTGATTTAAAAACGGTATACCTCCAAAAACAGAATATAAGATTATCTTCTCCCGAACTGAATAGTTCTGATAAAAAAAAGAAGAATCGAAATAATCCATCTCCTTCAAGTGTATTTTTTTTGTAAATCGCTCAAAAAGAGGGTTATCTGCATCATTTAAAGCACTCATGAGACGGATTGAGGAACCAGATAATACAATCGATATGTTTTCTGGAAGGTAATCTATGATGTCCCTGAAAATAGAATCGACAGCATCACCATCCTCCCTTTTCTTCAAATCCTGATATTCATCCAGTACTATAACTATCCTTTCTTTTCTTGTTTTAAGGAATTCAAAGATTTTTTCAAAATCATCAATGTACATAAAAGGAAGGGAAAACGCCGAGAAAACAAGAGAAGAAAAGTTCTTTGCATTATCAAAGAGGGAAATAGGTTTACATGTATAAAGGAGTTTTACTCCTCCGTCAATAGAATTCAAAACCTCTCTTAAAAGGCTTGTTTTACCGAAACGACGTCTTCCATAAAGCAAAATGGAAGAATGACCTCTTTCCAATTCCTTTTTTATAATATCAATCTCTTTTTTTCGTCCGTAGAACGCCATCTAAATCTCCCAATTTACATACTTTCAAGTTACTAACATTTTTGTTGGTAACTTTATTGTATGCAAAAGAAACACAAACTGTCAAGAAAAAGGGAGCCCATAACAACAGACTCCCTACCAGCAGACAAAGCTTAATTCCTAGTTCGAACTACTCTGATTGGCTTCTGCCTCTGCCATGAGAGCATCATAATCCGAGAGGTTGTAGCTTTCTGCATATGGAGGATCGAGATATCCTGCATTTACAGCCTCGATGATATCCGCTCTTCTTGGATCGTCCTTGCTGAGGTCGACTCCTACGATCTTCCAGTTGTCTGTCACAAATGGTGCGACAGGAGAGTTATCAGCAAAGTAATCGACAATCATATCTCTGATTGATGATGAGCTTTCCCAATCCTTCTTTCCACTTACAAGCCCCTGAGCCTTAAGCGCAGATGAGTAGCGGTAGTTGTTTACGGCAAGAGAGAGCACGTCATCATCCTCAAGTGGTTTTCCATCGAACATGACGTTCTTTATCCTCTCCCCTTTCGGCTGGGAAAGGTCGATCTCATACTCCACCCCTTCGAACATGTCATAGAGGTAATCAGGGTATTCAGGATCGAAAGAGATGCTGATATCCCCCGGCATCCACTGGTTGTAGCACTCTGCGCTCCATTCCATATAGGCCTTGAGCTCCGCACCTGTCACATTGACACGATAGAGAGTGTTGTCGAACTTGTAGATGTCGAAGATGTTTCCATAGTTTATGTCACCCTCAGGAAGATCGCTTGTATCCTTGAAAAGGGCAGCTGCGGAGACATCCGCTCCCGAAGCATCAAGCTGGATCTTGTTGATTAAATCCATTACCGCAGTATCCCTTACTCTTCCCTCCGGGATTCCCCTGATCTCGTTCTCAGGCTGGAAGCGTGCTGTCGTGCTTCCAAGGGCGACTCCACCCTCTCCATCTTCTCCACCGCCTCCGTTGACATAGGAAATGGTCTTCTCATGAGCTTCTTTCACGAGTGGGATTCCCCTGATCTCCTCCGACGGTGCAACACCTGTCATATCGACAATCTCGACAGTACTGTCCACGACATTGTTATCCTCATCAAGATACAGGTCGAAGCGTGCGGCATCACGTCCTCCGTTGCGGCATCCTCCGATTACGGTGCTACCCTGCTTCTCAGACACGACAACATGGTTGTGTGCGACCTGAAGGATATCGATCCCAGGGTTGTCGTCAAGGATCTTCTGTGCGGAATCAGAACCGTTGTCCTCATCGAACTCAGCATACATCCCCATATGCGCTGAAACGATTATGACATCAGCATCATCCCCGATCTCCTCGATTGCATTCTTCACTGCAACGTTTGCAGCGAGATATGTCATATCATCGATCCCCTCTTTTCCTCCATCCCAGATAGGTACATCAGGGGTGACTGTTCCGATGATTGCAATCCTCACACCATCGACTTCCTTGATCACATAGCCGTTCCCTGTCATGTAGGATCCATCAGGGTTCAGGACGTTTGCGGAAAGGATGGGAAAATCCGCTTGGCCAAGGATCCTCTTTGCGGTGTCTATGCCCCAGTTGAACTCATGGTTTCCAAGAGTCATAGCATCATAACCCATGTAGTTCATGGTCTCGATGACCGGATGCGGCTCATCGGGGGTGTCGTTATAGATGTCGTCCGTCATGATTGTCCCCTGGATGTCGTCTCCCGCATCAATCAAGATGGTATTGGGATTTTCCGCCCTCACACCCTCTATATAGGTGTAGAGACGGGCCATGCCGTTGTTTGCGGTTTCCGAGTTGTCCTCATAAGAGAAGCCCCAGATGTTTCCATGCATGTCCGATGTCCCGATTACTGTGATATGCTTGGCATAATCTGCAGCATAAACGTTTGAAACCAAAAAGAATACGACAAAAAGTATTGTCAGAGCATTTTTCAGTCTTTTCATAGTTCCTCCTTTTTTAAGGGTATTATGAATTATTTTTTATGTCATTTAAAAACTGTTAATGGAATGTCAAAAAAAAACGCAGATGATCCTAATGCCCACATAAAGTCTTGATGAAGATGATTGTTTACCTCTGAATTAAAGACTTCATATCGCCTCTGCTGAAAGCTCAGGGGGAATCGATTGGATTGTCTTTATCACATCAGCATGAGACAGTCTTTTCATACTACAAAGCGTACAGATTACCCCTTGCCTGTTCTCCAAAAGAGTCTCTTCCGCCTTAAACTGGACATCAGCTGCAACGATACCTCCCATTTTGGCTTCTCAATAAAAGAAGAAAACGTCAAAGGAGACCTTGTCGTATTTCTAAATACAGCAGATTTTTATTCTACTTGCTGGATTTCCTATCTTGACAAATGGTTGAACTCAGTACCAGCATTATCTTGTAACAAATAAGGAAACTAAATAGATAATCAAGACCAGGAGGGAATTATGCGAAAAGTTTATGGCCTTTTGTTTATTTTGGTTTTATTGCTTTTTACTTCTTGTCCATCCCCAGGTTTTAATCAGACTGACAGCAAAGAAATCAGCGGCAATGATTACAAGCTTGTCAAAGGCGTCCTATTATATTCAGCTGATAACATTGGTAATTATAGCAATAGCGAAGAAAGCAACAGCAGGGCTGTCGATTCCAATCCAACTGTTTATGATATAGTAAATTCCATCTCATCGACTGAGGAGTATCTCTCCAGCTATCAGAAAATGATGGAGAACCCAGTTGCGGATAACAGCTATTATCTAAGTTTCAGTTTAGAAACACAATTCGGAAAGGCTCAGTTCTCTTTTGATTTTGTAAATGAAGCAGGTTTTAATGACGGTATACCTCAAGCGTCAGTGTTTAGTTTAAATAATGCTTCCTTCAACATCTATATCGGGTTGGACAATATACAATTCAATGCAATATCATCAGCTGCTTCTGCAGATGTCTACTATCAGGATTCCAGGTTATCGGGAAACAGCCTTAAATACCAGCTTATTGAAGGAGCTGGCTACTTGAAGTTTGCAGATATCTATATGGGCTTGGATAGAATTACATTTACCGAGGCTCAGAAAAGAGAGATCCGGGAAGAATTGAAGAATGTTTCCAGCAATGTCTATTTTGATGGCGATGTCGTACCTGATGATGATTACGGTACTTTGACAGACAAGGGGATAGCTGCTGTCAATGATCTATTCTCCTCTTTTTCTGAGGATTTAGATTCTGGTAATTTAACATTTGGTTCATCATTACTTAGATATGTCATGAATACAACGCCAGACAGCGCTTTTGCCCGAGAGAATAATTTTAAATTAAAGAGTGATGGACTTGAATATGTAATAAGCGAATATGACACGAGTGATTATCCTATAAAAGAAAGAAGATATGAAATTACGGGTTTAGCTTATATGGATCGTATCTCTCTTAAACTTGAATCTTACGGCTATCTAAAACAAATTAGAGCATATACTTCTGATGGCAAAGTTTCATATCATTGGCCAAGTGAGTACGCCGGCAGTTGAGAGCCACCAGACCGAAGTAGATTGAGCCATAGACCGATTTACATTGAGCCATCCACCGATTCAGACTGATGCTCTTAAAGCCATATTGTTAAATGTGTCACTTGTTTCGCTTTCCCGTATTCTCTGTCCCCCGGACTTCTTCATGGTAGAAATAATCTACAATGACCGGATGTCCCTGCGGCACTCTACCATAGGGCATTTCATTGTCAACAAAGGGGCAGTCATATTTCCTGGCCATCTCCTCGGCTTTTTCTTCCAACGCCTTGAAATAGCTGCGGTTGTGTTTGTTATAGATTTCATCATAAAGCGACACAAGGTC